>JAEWSD010000264.1 GCA_023398615.1 Bacillota bacterium | reverse complement strand
ACGATAACGGAAATTACGCAGGAAGCAGATTTAGTGCGGAAAACCTTCTACCGTAACTACGGAACAAAAGAGGATATTCTGGATGAATACCTGAACGAACTGTTTGAGGAGTACATTCATATGCTTTTGGAGGCAGGGGAATTGAATAACTTCCTGGTTAAAAAGATGTATTTTGAATTCTGGCAGAAGCATTTTGATTTTGCACTGTTATTGAAAAGGAATAACCTTTTGATCTATATACTGAAAATGTATGATGCGTATCTTCCCAAAATGAATCAATTATTTCCCTGCAGGGATACCGGCGGTTATGATGATATCACGATAAGATATCATAATGCGTTCACTTCGGGCGCTTTCTGGAAGACCTTATGCCTGTGGATAGAGGAAGGAGGACGGATATCTCCGGAGGAGATGGCAGAGAGGGTTACGCTTATGGTTACTATTCAGCCTTAAGGCTTCATAGTAACCGCTTATGCTTTCCCATGCAATAAAAAGATTGTTATAGCTTATCACATCGGATATAATATAGATAAGATTCGAGTAATTCCTGAAAGGGGTTTTAAAGGGTAGCATATGAAGATAGAGTTGCCGGTAAAGGTAAATTACATTATAAATCAGTTAATAAAGTACGGATATGAGGCATATGCTGTCGGAGGCTGTGTCAGGGATTCCATCCTGGGAAGGGAGCCGGAGGACTGGGATATTACCACTTCCGCAAAGCCGCCCGAGGTAAAGAAAATCTTTCGCAGAACCATAGATACCGGGATTCAGCACGGTACGGTAACGGTTATGCTGGATAAGGACGGATATGAGGTGACCACCTACCGGATTGACGGCGAATATGAAGACAACAGACATCCCAGGACGGTGGAATTCACAGCCAGTTTAGCGGAGGATTTGAAAAGGAGAGATTTCACCATCAATGCGATGGCATATAATGAACAGGAAGGCATTGTAGATGCATTTGGCGGCTTAGAGGATATTAATCACAGAATAATACGGTGTGTAGGCAGTGCCTCCGACCGTTTTGACGAGGATGCGCTTCGGATTCTGCGGGTTGTAAGATTCTCGGCACAGCTTGGCTTTGATATTGATCCGGACACTTTGCGGGCAGCAGGTGAAAATGCGGAGAAATTAAATAATATAAGTGCGGAACGAATCCGCGTAGAGTTAAATAAGCTGCTGTTATCAAAGCATCCGGATAAACTGGCGGAGGCTTACCGGATTGGAATCACTAAGATAATTTTGCCGGAGTTTGATACGATGATGGAAACGGAACAACACAACTTACATCATATCTATTCTGTCGGCATCCACACCATTAAAGCCGTGGAGGCAGTCAGGGAGGACAGGCTGCTCCGGTGGGCTATGCTGCTGCATGATGCGGCAAAGCCGGCTTGCAAGTCTGTCGGAAGCGACGGCGAGGACCACTTCCACGGGCATGCGGAGAAAGGCTCTCAGCTGGCGAAACAGATCCTGCGCAGGCTGAAATTCGATAATGATACGATTGATACGGTGGTTCGGCTGGTCAGATGGCATGATTACCGTTTCCCTTTAACTCCTGCCGGCATGAGGAGATCGGCCAACAGGATCGGTGATGGGATTATGGAATTGCTGTTTGAGGTAAAGGCGGCGGATATTCTCGCGCAGAACCCGGGTGCCCGGGAAGAAAAATGTATGGAATTAAACCAGGCAAGACAGCTGTTTCATGATATTCAGAGGAAAAAGGAATGCGTTAATCTGAAAATGTTAGAGATTAACGGTAAGGATTTGATTGAACTCGGTTACCGCCCCGGCAAACTGGTTGGTGAGACCTTAAACCGGCTGCTGGAGATGGTTTTGGATAATCCGGAATTGAATGATAAGCAGATACTGAAGGATATGGCGGAGCAATATCAAAAAATGTCTTAATATAATCTATAGAATAAACTTTAAAGTATTTAACAGAAGGATTCAGACAGTTATAAAAAGCTTCCTAATTTATTAAAAAATACCTTTAAATCCTGTCATGAATTGGAAAGATTTATCATAGGATTAAAGGAGACACCCCTATGTAGCGGTGCAATTGTTTAGGTTAGGAGGCTTTCCTATGGAGGATAGAAACCAAGAGGTATTTCGGCAATACAGCATAAAAATCTACAATACATACAGAACCAGGGGGGCATTTATCTTAGAGACGGACAGGGGGCTCAAGCTATTAAAAAACTTTGAAGGTTCCAAAAACAGGGTCGAATTCGAGAATACTTTATTGGAATATTTAACTGACCAGGATTATCCTTATATTGATTTGTATGTTCGGAATACTATGAATGAAATTATTACGGAAGATTCCTCCGGTGGCAAATATGTGCTGAAAAATTGGTTCCCGGGAGAAGAATGCAACCTCCGGGATGAGGCGGATGTTGCGGATGCCGCGGTAAATCTTGCTAATTTGCATACGTTGCTGCGGGAAGTGCCCTTAACGGAAGAACAGGTGCTGCATAATTCCTATGTGGATTTAATGGAGCTATTCGATAAAAGAAACCGGGAACTGAAGCGGGTGCGCGGTTATATCCGGGAAAAAAGGAAGAAAAATGAATTCGAAATGTGTTACATGAGCTGTTATGACGAATTCTATGCGCAGGCTCAGGCAGCAACGAAGATTCTCGGGGAATCCAATTATTCCGGACTGCTGAAATCCGCGATAGAGAATAGATGCATCTGCCACGGGAACTATACCTATCATAATGTAATAATGTTTAAGTCCGGGCGCCTGGGATATGAGAAGACCTTACCGGCAGGATATGATACCTGGCAGAGGGTGGATAAGAGGGATGCTCTGTCTGCTGCCGGATTAGGCAGGAGAACAACCAATTCCAATATGGCAACCACTAATTTTGAGAAAGCATATGTTGGAATCCAGATTATGGACCTCTACCATTTCATGCGGAAAGTCATGGAAAAGAATGACTGGGACCTGGATTTGGGCAGTATGATACTGGATACCTATTCTACCATTCTTCCTGTCGATAGGGAGGAGCAGAAGCTTTTGTATGTCCTTTTGCTTTATCCCGAAAAGTTTTGGAAGATTACCAATTTCTATTACAACGGTAAAAAATCCTGGGTGCCGCAGAGAAATATCCAGAAACTTATGGGGATTCAGGAGCAGGCGGATAGGAAGAACAGATTTTTAGAGTGTTTGGAGGGAACACTTACTTAGGAGAAAAGTGAGGCGATACCATTGGAGGATAAGAAAAGTATTTATGAAGAACACAGGAGGAAACGAAACGGTGCATTTCCGATTCTTTTATGCGGCGCGGTTTTGATAATCCTGTTAATTACGGTCGCGACAGCCGCTTCTAAGCGTCCGCCTGTACAAACGGGCCCCGGTTCCGGTGCGCAGTCGGCCAAAGAGGATAATACCCCGGAGGGAGACAAGCCGAATCTGGCGGTAATAAAGGATATCAACAGTTCTGATAAGACTATGACGCTCATAGACATGGATGGCAGGGAAGAATTCACGGCCGCCTATACCGGCGGGACCGAAATATACGACAAATATGAACAGGTCATTGCGGTATCCCAGCTTACCCTCGGTGAAATCGTGGATGCAAATTACTCCGATCAGAATACGAAGATAACCAGGCTTGCAATATCGAACAGGGCATGGGAGTATAAGGGAGTAAATAACTGGAGTGTAGATCCCATTAATAGAATATTTCTTATTGGAAGCACGAAATATCAATATCTACAGAACCTGGTGGCGGTCAGTCAGGGGGAGCTGACGGATGTCAATAATCTTGATGAGAAGGACGAGCTTACCTTTAAGGGATTTGATAAGGAAATATGGTCCGTTTCGGTAACTAAGGGGCATGGAACGATCCAATTGGTAGATTATAAGGATTTTATCGGCGGTACGGCCTACATCGGAAATGATGATATCTTGCCGGTGACGGAAGCTATGACGATCACCGTACAGGAAGGAAGCTATGACGTTACCCTGGAAAATGGGAGCCTGACCGGAACAAAGCATGCCGTCGTCGGGCCGAATCAAAATGTAGCGCTGAATATGGGCGAGTTTAAAAAGCCTGTGAAACAGACCGGCCTGGTAAGCTTTAAGATATCGCCGGCCGGGGCGGAGCTGTTTATCGATGACAAGGAGCAGTCTTATCAGGAAGCCGTTAAGCTGGAATACGGAGTTCACAGCATAAAGGTTGCCTTAGGGGGATATACCACCTACTCCGGAGAGCTGGAGGTTGACACGGCAAGCAAGACGATGACCATCGGGCTTGTGGAATACCAGGAAAAAGAAGAGGGAGAAAAGGGAACGGATTCCGGAACGCCTACGGGAGGCAGTTCCGTCCCCGGCGGCAATGCAGGAACGGTAACTATTCCGCCTCAAAAACCGGACCAGACGGAAGAGGAAGACGATAATACCGGAGAGCAGGAAACGGGAGAAGACAGTGACAGCAATTATGTGAATATAGTATCGCCGGAAGGCGCTTCCGTATACTTTGAAGGTGCGGATTATAAGGGGGAAGTCCCGGTCAGCTTTCCGAAGAAGACAGGGACCTACCATATAACGCTGATTAAAAAAGGTTATGTTACGGCGACCTATACGGTTGAATTCAAGGATGACGGGCAGGACGTAACACTCCGGTATGATATGAGCAGGATGGAATAGACATCTTTTCGCATGTTTTTTGGACTTGGAACATACAATGAATAAAGGAAATTCATTGGAGGAACTATGCGAAGGCTTAGGGTGATTTTGCTGCTTCTTGCAATCGTTGGAAGCGGATTGCTATTTACCGCATGCAGTACGGAGAAAACGGATATCAAGAAAATTAAGGATTTGGAGTTTACGGTGGTAGAGGACGCGGATGTACCTGAGAAGCTAATGGAAATTGTTAATCAGAAGAAGAAAGAGCCTTTTAAAATGACTTACAGTAACGATGACAGTCTGTATATCGTGGTTGGTTACGGAGAGCAGCCGACAGGCGGCTACAGCATTTCTGTTGATGAATTATACCTGACCTCAAATGCAGTGTATATTGATACAAATCTTATCGGACCTTCGGAAAAGGATTATGTATCAAATGCGATTACATATCCATATGTCGTGGTGAAAACGGAATTTATTGATAAAAGAGTGGTATTTAACTAACCGAAAGACAGGGACTGCTGCAAACGCAATGCTATTTTGCTCTCAAATAGCCGATGTTAATGCAGCAGTCCTATTTTTTGTTGTAAAAAATACCAAAAATATTGCAGATTTGACAATGCAAAAATACAGGAATTGTGGTAACATTATATCCAAATACTTTAATTCAGGGGGATTAAATTAAAGTTGAAACTGCGCAAGAATGGAATGCGCAAGAACGGGGTTAAAAATGAGAATAGCTATCTGCGATGATGACGCCATTATACGTGACATGGTAGTCAGGCTGTTACGGCAGTATTGTCAAAAACATAACTTTGTTATGGAATCAGTGACATTTTCATCCGGTGAAGAACTGCTCAGTTATAGCTTTGACTTTGATATTATATTTCTTGATATTGTAATGAAGGGCATGGATGGAATAGAGACTGCAAATATTCTCCGCCGGAGAGAAAATAAAGCAAAAGTGATCTTATTAACCAGCCATTATGAACGTTTTAAGGAAGGCTATAAAGTACAGGCGTATCGATTCATGACAAAACCGGTTTGTATGGAAGAACTGGAGGAATACATGGAGGATGCCCGGAATGAAATTACGCGTGATAAGGTCCTGACTTTCAAAAAAGACGGGCTTGAGATAAACTTAAGTATGTATAAGATATTATACATATCCGCCCAGTTTGGCTATACGGAGGTCTGGACGGAAAAGGATATGTTCCGGAGTAAAAACAGCCTGGCTATGTGGGAAGAGATAGTAGACGGCCGGGTATTTTTCCGATGCCATAAAAAATATATTGTGAATCTGAATTTTGTAAGTGATATCAGAAGCTTTATAAATATGCAAAACGGGGAGCGGCTTCAGGTATCCAGAAGAAAATATATGGAATTAAAAAAACGGCTGATGGATTTGGAGCTGTCCAAATGAGGGGGAATTAATTAGTGAGTTTGGTTATATTGTTTAGTGTGTTGATGGAGACGGATTATTTTATCTGTGCGTTCATGATGACATTGTTTTTTCTGCTGCTATTGACCGGATTTCTTACTATGCTGCTTTACATTTCCAGAGAGAAATACCGGATAATTTATAAAATTAACGAGGATTTTACCGGTAAGCAGGTGGAATACTATAAGGCGCTTCTCTCACAGGAAGAGGAGACCAGGAGATTCCGGCATGATGTAAGAAATCATATCATATGCCTTAAGGAACTGATACAGGAAGGGAAGCTTAGTGATCTGGAGGAGTATGTTAACCATATGTCATCCGGTTTTGAGAAAATTGCCAGGGTTTTTGACGTCGGTAACGATATTATTAATGCTATCCTGAATTATTACAGTAATCAGGGAAAAGAGAGCGGGATAGAAGTCGTAGTGAAAGGAAGACTTTTTAACCGGGTCAATATTCCTTCCATTGATTTGTGTACGGTCGTTTCCAATATGATGTCCAACGCATTTGAGGCTGCGACGAAGGTAAAGAATTCTGAGGAACGCAGGATAGAGGTATATTTGAACAGCAGCTTAAGATATCTGGAATTAATGATCAGTAACCCCGTTCACAAAACAGGTGCCGTAGTTAAGGACGGCATTCCGACTTCGAAAGAGGATAAAAGGAATCACGGTTTCGGTATAAAGAACATTAAAAAAATTGTAAATAAATATGATGGGATGTTAGAATTTTCAGAGGAATTCAACCGTATAAACGTCAGGATAAGATTGAAAATCAGCTAAAACAGTACCGTTCACAGCCCAATAACTACCGTTTAAGGGTGACATACTTGAAAAGATACGGTTTCTGCTGCTATACTATATGTGGTTTATCATTCGAACTTATGAAAATGAGCAAAAGGGGGACGAAAAGGCAGATATAAAAATATGAGGGAAGACTCAGGATATCCCTGTTGGTATGGTTATTTTGAGTTGTCTTAAGAATTAAGCTAAGAGAAGACAGTAAATAATACACGGAGGTAGAAAATTGCAGAGAAATAAATTTTTGAGGAGATTACTTGTCTTAATATGTGTGTGTTCACTTTTTACTGCCTGCAGTAGTACTAAGGTTACTACAACGAAAAAGGACGATGCTGATTCGTCGGGCAGTAAGACGGAAGTGACGGAGGCACCTAAGGCGACAGATGCTCCGGAAGAGGCGGCCGATACCTCACAGGAAGATACGGATGCGGCGGAAGAGAACAGTGAGGGAGAGATTTATGGCCTGGGTGATTTGATCACCGTATCACAGGACGGCAAGGAAATGTATAAGCTTTCAATCGACAGTGTTACTACTACCGATGAAAGAAATGAGTATGCGGAAACCGATCCGGAGCAGGTCGTTACTATCGGTTACAGCTATTGGAATGTCGGTTCCGAAGAGGATGTTTATATCAGCGATTATGATTTTAAAGTGATCGATGCGGATAAGAATGTTTGTGATACTTATCCCGCTACTATCTCGAATTATGCGACCAATGCGCCTTTGGGGACAAAATGTTATGCTGAGTCCTCGTTCGGACTTGAAAAGGCGAGCGATACGATACAATTACATTTTTATGATAATATTTTCAGCACGTCTTCCGATATCATCTTTGATCTTCCTACAGATACTGTAAGTGAAGAGAAGCATGATGATGCCGTAACGTACGCACCGCCGACCGATTGCTATAAGGTAGGGGAGAGCATAAAGGTTAGCGGAGAAAGCGGTGAGTATACGATTACGATTAATTCCGCCAAAAAGGTAAAGGAACGGAATGAGTATGCAGGACAGGATGTTGAGGCTGTCTGGCTGTTGGAGTATACCTTTGAGAACACCGGATATGATGAAGATCTCTATGTAAGCGATTCGCAATGCGTGGTGGTCGATCAGAACGGCGAGGTTGGAAGTACCTATCCCGGTGATGTGACAAAATATCCGGATTATGCACCAAAGGGTACGAAATGTACGGCGCAGATGTGTTTTGGTACAAAGTCGGATACGGATACCATATACCTGTATTTTTATGATAATATGTTTAATATGAAGGCAGACATGGTGGTTGAAGTTAAAGCCAAATAGCAGGCCGGTAATTATGTTGTAAAATTAAGATGTGGGGACAATTATATAGAGAAAATAAATCAGGTTGCTGCAAGAGTTAATACTTAGATGGACTTCGGAATGGATTGGCATAAAAGTTAAACATTCAATTACAAGCTCATGATAAGGTAATATCTTGCAACAACCTTTTAAAGTACTATTTGACACGCTTTTATAACAATTCACGTTAAAATGTTCAAATTGTCAGAATATTCGTTGACATGAAAACTAATGCGTGATATAATAACTCTAGTTGTACTGAAGCGTACTCCCGGTAGTTTGGACGTAATGATGTTCTTAGTACTGAAATTGAGTTTTCAACTCGCAAGGAGGCTGTTAATATTATGATGAGACAAGCAGATGTTAGTAAAGTCCGCAAAGAAGTAATAAGTCACGTAGGAAAAAGAGTTAGGATTAGAGCGAATAAGGGCCGGCATAAGATGGATATTACGGAAGGAATTATTACCGAAACATATCCAAGTATTTTTTTAATTCAAATAGACGATGCAAATAATGACTCAGTTAAAACAATGTCATTCAGTTATACCGATGTATTAACAAAGGATGTACAGATGATGTTATGCTCTTAGTCAGTGATACTCAATAATGCATAAGATAAAATGAAGGGGCTGTTTTAAAACAGTCTCTTTTTTATTGTATAGGAAATTAGCCGCAAGAGGCTACAAGGTGGCGTAAGAGTTTTAAGTATTTTTAAGGTAGGAGCGTTATAATGCGGGATAGAATGACGGCAGTTCACGGCATTTGGAGTAATAACGGGGAGGAATGGACATGAGAATTTTACTTGCGGAGGATGAAAAGGAATTATCCAATGCGTTGACGGCTATTTTAAAACATAATAACTATTCGGTGGATGCGGTTTATGACGGGGCGGATGCTTTTGATTACGGCTTATCGGGAAATTACGATATCCTTATCCTGGATATTATGATGCCTGAAATGAGCGGGCTTCTGGTAGTTGAGAGATTAAGAAAAAAAGGAATTTCAACACCGGTTTTAATGCTTACGGCAAAAACGGAAATTGAAGACCGTATCCTTGGTCTTAATACCGGAGCGGATGATTACCTGGGAAAGCCTTTTGACATGGGGGAACTGCTGGCCAGGATCCGGGCCATGACCAGACGTAAGGCGGAATATATACCGGATATTATCAGCTTCGGGGATATCAGACTGAATAGGGAAAATTATGAGCTGTCCAATGAAAAAAGCTCTTTACGGCTCAGCAATAAGGAATTCCAGATGCTTGAGATGTTAATGAACAATCCAAAGAGATTGATATCCGGTGAATTATTTATGGAGCGGATATGGGGCTATGATGCGGAGGCGGAAATCAGCGTAGTATGGGTATACATTTCCTATCTCAGAAAGAAACTGGAATTATTGAAGTCCAAGGTTAAAATTAAGGCTGTCAGAGGTGTCGGTTATACCCTGGAGGAAGAACGATGATAAAAAAACTACAGCGAAAATTCGTTATGATTGCAATGCTGTCCCTGACCCTGGTCATGGTGCTGCTGGTAAGTTCCATCAATATCCTTAATTTTTACCAGATGGATCACCGAATAAATGGGGCGATTCGGATCTTGTCGGATAACCAGGGTAAATTCCCAAAGTTTGAAGGCGGAAAACCACCGAGGAGAAATCCGGAATTCGGTTTTCAGATGAATGAAGAAACTCCTTTCGAAACAAGGTATTTTACCGTAAAAGTAAATAAGGGCGACAGTATCAGTGAAATCGATACAAGCCATATTGCCGCCGTATCCTCTGCGGATGCCGCCGGATACGCGGAGAAAGTCTTAAGTGCCGCCAATGATGGCGGCTATACGGGAATCTATAAATATGCCGCGGTGGAACAGCCTTACGGTTATATGCTGATCTTTGTCGATTGCAGAAGCCAGCTTCAGACCATATCCTTATTCCTGCTTATATCCGTGGCAGTGGCAATCGGTACCCTCATGCTTGTGTTTTTACTGGTATCTATCCTTTCCGGAAGAGCAATAAAACCGATTATTATCAATATGGAAAAACAGAAACAGTTTATAACGGATGCAGGTCATGAAATTAAGACTCCCCTGGCAATCATTTCTGCCAATGCGGATGTACTTGAGCTGACGGCAGGGGCAAACGAATGGATCACCAGTATCCGGAACCAGATCGGAAGGCTGGATAAACTGGTTAAGAACCTGTTAATGCTGTCTAAAATGGATGAAGATAATATACAGCTGATGTTTCATGATTTTGATATCAGCAAGGCCGTAACGGAAATTGCCGGCTCTTTCGAAGCATTAGCGGAAGCTCAGGGGAAGAAGTTGGAGCTTCATATTACACCGGGCTTACTATTTCATGGGGATGAAAGCAGTATCCATCAACTGATTTCTACTTTAACAGATAACGCGGTGAAATATTCCAATAAAAACGGTGTCATTATAATTTCACTGGGTGCCGTTAAAAAAGGCATTAAACTGGAGATATATAATACGACGCAGGATTTGCCCGTTGAAAACCTGGATCAATTATTTAACCGGTTTTACCGGGCGGATGCCTCAAGATCCAGGGACACGGGCGGTTACGGAATCGGACTTTCCATTGCAAGATCCGTTGCGGAAGCCCATCACGGAAAAATTACGGTAAAAAGCGAGGACGGAAAGTCTGTCTGTTTTACCGTTCTATTGTAATTCTGGGGTTAAGGTTCATTTTAAGTTCGTAATGTATAATTGCTTCAAGATAAAGATCAGACAGGAGTGATTTGAATGAACCAGTACCAGGATACTTTTAAACGATATGAAAAAAAATATTTGTTGAACCCTGAGAAGTATGAAATTCTCAGGCTCAGATTACAGAAGTACTTGCAGGAAGATGATTACGGACAAAGTACTATTTGCAATATTTATTTTGATACGCCGGATCATAGGCTGATACGGGCTTCTATGGAAAGACCGGTCTATAAGGAAAAGCTTCGTCTTAGAAGCTATGGAATTCCACAGGAAAGCGATACGGTTTTTGTTGAATTAAAAAAGAAATATAAAGGAATTGTTTACAAAAGGCGTATCATGTCGGAGCTTTTTTCTGCGGAGCAGTACTTATATAACCTTGAACCGGCTGCAAAAACCAGCCAGATTACGAAGGAGATAAGCTGGTTTTTGAATTTCTATCAGGATATCATACCTGCTATGCATATATCCTATAACCGGATCGCCCTATATGGAGCGGAGGATTCTAATTTAAGAGTAACCTTTGACAGCAATATTATCTGGCGGGATGAAGACCTTTGGCTCGAGCATGGTGTCTGGGGCAATCCTTTATTGGAAGAAGGCGGACAGCTTATGGAAGTTAAAATACCGGGGGCTATGCCGGTCTGGCTGGCCCACCTGCTTTGTGAGCTGGAAATTTATCCGGTATCCTTCTCAAAATACGGCAGAGGCTATCAGGAATCCTTAAGCGGCAAGACAAATAACGTAAGAAAAGGAGAATTACTATATGCTTAACTCTGTACTATCCGATACCTTTACAATGAGATCATTTTTAATCTGTATCCTCAGTTCCATTCTATTAGGAGCAGTGACGGCCTGGATACACAGTCTGTATAACAGCAGCAGCAAAGGATTTATTATAACCATCGCTTTATTGCCGGCAATTGTCCAGATGGTTATTATGTTGGTCAACGGAAACCTTGGCACAGGAATTGCCGTTATGGGAGCCTTCAGTCTGGTGCGTTTCCGTTCGATACCGGGTAATGCCAGAGAAATTAACAGTATTTTTATGGCAATGGCCGTGGGGCTGGCAACCGGAACCGGTTATCTGGCAGCGGCGGCAGCATTTGTGGTTATCCTTGGCGGAGTGAGCATCCTGTATCAGGTGACTGGTTTTGGGGAAGCAAAACGGAAGGAAAAAGAGCTTCGGATTACCATTCCCGAAGGGTTGGATTATGAGGGGGTTTTTGACGACCTCTTTTCAAAATATACAAGGAAAAATGAATTGATCCAGGTAAAGACCGCCAACATGGGGAGCCTGTATAAATTAAACTATAGAATTATATTAAAAAATCCGGCGGAGGAAAAAGCACTCATTGACGATCTCCGCTGCAGGAACGGTAACCTGGAAATAGCCTGCGGCAGAATAACTTACGGCAGCGAGGAATTGTAATAGAAAGATGATGAGGCAAGCCATGAAACAGAAAACAATGAAAAGACTTAAATTCCATATAATGTTCCTGATGGTCGCAGCACTTTTGCTGACAGGCTGCGGTGACAGGCAGACAGGCCAGGCAAAATCGGCCGCGGATACCGGGGCGGCAACTGGGGAAGAAACAGCCGCCGCCTCCCGGGTGGCAGTTGATACGGAATTTACGGCGAGAGATCTTGAAGTGGGATATGAGGAAAGCGCGGCCGTCAATATAACCTTGAATAAAGACAGCATTCAAGTAACCGGTACCGGAGCGGCCGAAAAGGATGGTGCCGTAACTATCACTGCCGAGGGTACTTACGTAATAAGCGGCACACTGGATAACGGGCAGGTTCTTGTGGATGCCGGGGATAACGACAAAATACACATTATATTAGCCGGGGTGACGGTAACCTGTAAGAAAAATGCTCCAATATACATTAAAAATGCGGATAAGGTATTTATAACTTTAAAGGAGGGTACTCAAAACACCGTAACCGACGGTACGGAATATGTTCAAAGTGATGATACGAATGTGGACGGCGCCATTTTCAGCAAGGCTGACCTGACGATCAACGGAAACGGTACATTAACAGTAAACGGCAATTATAAGCACGGAATCGTATCCAAGGATGACCTGGTTATAACCGGCGGAACCATAAACGTTACGGCCGTAAAGGATGCCCTAAACGGCAAGGATTGTGTGAAAATCAAAGACGGCAGCCTGACGTTAAGTGCCTCCACCGGAAACGGTATCCAGTCCAAGAATGACGAAGATGCCGCAAAAGGATATATATATGTTGCCGGTGGCAATATTACGGTGGCGAAAAGCAAGGAAGGAATGGAAGGCACCGTGATCCTTATTGATGACGGTGTGGTTGATATAACGGCAGAAGATGACGGATTAAATTCCGCAAACGGAGCCGGTGATGCAACGGATAACGGTAATTTTGCCGGTGGCAGCAGACCGGAATCACCGGACTCAACCTTTGATGAAGTAAAAAAAGCTCCGGCTGAAAGAGATAGCAGACCGGCCGGCGGAAGCCGTGAGGGAGGTAATCTCGGAGGAGGCCCTGGAGGAGGAGACTTTGCGGCAGATCCGGACTGTTATATATCCATTAAGAACGGTACCATTCATATCAATGCTTCCGGAGATGGCATTGACTCCAACGGCAGTCTTTATATATCCGGCGGCAGTATTTATGTAAGCGGCCCCACAAACAACGGCAACGGTGCTCTTGATTATAACGGAACGGCAGAAATAACAGGCGGAACGGTAATTGCCGCCGGAAGTACCGGCATGGCCCAGGGATTTTCGGATACCTCTTCTCAGTATTCCCTTTTATACAATATGACCTCAGCCAGTGCCGCAGGAACGGAACTTACGTTAACGGATGCCGCCGGGAAGACAATCACATCGTTTAAGCCGGGTAAGGAATATCAGTCTGTTGTCATCAGTACGCCGGAGCTTGGGAAGGATAAGACCTATACGTTAACCAGCGGAGAGCAGACGGCCCGGATTACCCTTACCTCCATCGTAACCAGTAACGGAAAACAGGGCATGGGAGCTCCCGGAGGGAGGGGAGGCCGGCCGGATAAAGAGGCAAATACGGAAGAAGGTACTGCAGCTCCTTAAATGGCAGAGTTCTTTTTTAATTTTAGCATTTTTTTCTTTTCTTATGAATATGATATGGTATAAGACAAGGAGGGAATTTTTGTGGAGTTAATTAAGAAGAATATTCACATGAATAAATTGAAGTGTAAAAGCAGTCTCCAGCTTACGCTAGATGATGATTTTAATGTCCCGGATGTCAAGCCGGATATTTGCAAGATTATTAAAGAACAAGGCGCCATAAAGATTAATGATGTTAAAATGATGAATGGAAAATTAATGGTGAAGGGTGCGCTCTTTTTCAATATGTTGTATTTCAGCGACGAGAGCACGCGGCCTGTACATAGTATATCAGGAGAGGTGCCATTTGATGAAGTGATTCATTTGGATGATGCTTGTATAGGAGACGAAGCCATCATTAGTTGGGAGTTAGAGGATCTGACCACGGCACTGATTAACTCCAGAAAATTCAGCGTGAAATCTATTGTCCGTATAACCGTATTAATAGAAGAATTATATGACGAGGTTACCGCGGTATCGGTAACCGGAGAAGAGGATATTCAATTCATAAATAAGAGCATAACGGTTACAGATATTGCCGTAGATAAGAAGGATACCTACCGTATCAAGGATCAGATCCATTTGCCGTCGAATAAGGCAAACATTTCCGAGATACTTTACAGTGAAGTGGAGCTTAGAAATCCCGAAGCCCGGCTGTCTGAAAACAAATTTAACGTAAAAGGTGAGTTAATCATATTCATACTTTATGCAAGTGAGGATGAAGAGAAACCACTTGAGTATTTTGAAACAGAGCTGCCGTTTGCCACAACGATTGAATGCAATGGCTGCACGGAGGATATGATTGACAATATAGACTTTGCCATAGCAAGCAAAAGTCTTGAGGTAATGCCGGATTCAGACGGGGAACAGAGAGTTATCGATGTAGAGGTTGTTCTTGAATTAGGAATTAAAATGTATGATGAGGAAGATCTGGAACTGTTAAATGATGCATATTCTCCCTTTAAGGAACTGACACCGGTTATTAAGGATGCACACTATGAGAACCTGTTAGTCAAGAACAACAGCAAAGTAAGGGTAAATGACATGGTCAGGATTCCCGGCAATCAGCCCGGCGTTCTTCAGATATGCCATGCTTCCGGGGAAGTTAAGGTGGATGAGATTAATCCCGTGGATAACGGTTTGGAGGTTAACGGTGTACTGGAAGTACAGATTCTTTATATCTGTGCCGATGACACCCGCCCGATCAATTCCATTAAGGGCCTGATCCCATTTACCCAGACGATTGAGGTGAAGGAGCTAAAGCCGACCAGTACGTATAATGTAAAGCCTGCCGTTGAACAGTTAAGTGTTATGATGCTGGACAGCGAAGAGATTGAAGTGAAGGCTGGTATCGGTCTTAATGCCATTGTATTTGACTCCATAACGGAGCCGATTATCACAGACATTGAAGTATCGGATGTGGATTATGAGAAGCTGCAGGCTATGCCGAGTATTATCGGATATACGGTTAAGTACCAGGACAGCTTATGGAATATTGCCAAGAAGTACTATACTACGGTTGGAAGGATACTGGAATTAAACGGGCTGGATAACGACAATATTAAGGTCGGGGATAAACTGCTTATCATGAAGAAGGTGGATAAGGCTATTTAAGCTTTCCATATCAAGTTTTTATTGAACCGGGTTTTGGACAATAATAAGGCTTTCCGGATATACAGTAAGAGAGTTTTTTCGTTGCTTCGACACTTTACCCGAATCGTCCGCTTAGCTAGGACAGTAAAATCGTCTGTCCTCCCTAAGCGGACGATTCACGCAAAGCGTCACCGCAAACAAAAAACTCTTTCTTACTGTATATCCGGAAAGCCTCTTTCTGCGACGACGGTTATTTAATGTTAACATTCGGATTTTATTATGGTAAGATGTTAATGATTAGATAATCGGAATATACATAAATATGTTAAGAAATATAATAATTTTACTGCAAATGATTATGTTTTCTATTAGTATTATGGTAGAAAGTCGAAGAATTAACCTAAAAGGTCGGTTAGCTCCGTTTGATATTGACAAAAAAGAAGTTTTATTATACTATTATATCGTAACGATATATATCGAATAGATATGAAATTATTTTGATGATAGGAGGAATGATATGACGGAATATATTCTGATGGGGTTTTTGATGGAAAGAAATATGACCGGATATGATATGAAACAGTATATGAGTATGAGTACATCTCATTTTGCAGATGCAAGTTTCGGAAGTATCTATCCGGCCTTAAAGAGACTGATGCAAAAGGGCTTTATTGAGGGAAAGGAGTCGGTGGAAGGCGGTAAATTGAAGAAGACGTATTCCATCAAAGGAAGCGGGAAGACGGAATTTCTGAAGTGGCTGGATTCCCCGATTGAACCTTCCAAATCCAGCGTAACCTCGGCACTGGTTAAGGTATTTTTTTACCGCTATCTGTCTGCCGATCGTGTGAAGATTCATATAGAAGAATATGTTCGGGAGGTTGAAAATTATAAACACGACCTGCTTATTCTGAAAGATCAGATAGAAAATAAACTGAATGAATATGAAAGATGTACCCTGGACTTTGGCCTGGATTATTATGACTTTTTGATCTTCTGGTATAAAAAGCACTTTCAAACCAAATAAAATATACTGAAAACAGTCTCAATGAATGAAAGGAGCGGTATCATATGATTTTCTATTTTTCAGGAACCGGTAATTCACTATATACAGCAAAAAAGATTGCGCAGGCACAGGGTGATAAGCTGGTGTCTGTCGTACGTGAGATGGATAAGAAATCAAGTGAACGGGTGTATACACCGGATGAAAAGGAACTTATAGGATTTGTGTATCCCATATATGCATGGGGTGCTCCGCAGATTGTGCTGGATTTTATCCGCAGCATGCGTTTGACGGACAGTAAAAGATATGTTTTTTCTCTTAACACCTGCGGGAGTGCGGAGGGTTATGCTACCCGGGTATTACAAAAAACCTTGTTAAAGAATGGAATAACACTTTCCTCTGCATTTTCTGTCAGTATGCCAAGCAACTATGTTATCGGTGAGGATGTTGAATCAGAGTCGGTGCAACAGAATAAACTTAGCATGGCCGAACAGCGGCTGGAAGAGATAAACAAAGTGCTTGCAAGTCAGAAACAGGGGGTATTTGAGTTGTTGCACGGAAGCAACCCCGGGTTGAAAACAAGGCTGATCAATCCTCTTTTTAATAAGTTTGCAAGGGGTACCAAACCATTTCATACAACCGATGCTTGTATTCGTTGTGGGCTATGTGAAAAAATCTGTCCGGTTCACACCATTACGCTTCAGGCAAAACCAATATGGGGCAAGGCATGCACTCAGTGCCTTGGCTGTATTAACTGCTGCCCGGAGCGCGCCATCCAGTATGGAAATGCTACAAAGTCCAGAGGACGTTATACCCACTCCGTGATGAAAAATTCTTCTTTATAATGCGGGAAAAAGCCCGGATGATGAAATTATTTGGAATGAATGCTTGGATATCCAAGATACAACGAAATAATTCAATTATTCTTTGTGTTGATTTGATATGAAAAACGTGGTAATCTGGTTATAATAACTACATATCATAACAAGAGTATCACATAGTGTTATTAGACTTATGTACAGATTATCACAAAGGAGATATTATTTATGGAGAAGATTGCCTTAATTACCGATTCTGCCTGTGATATAGATGATGAAACGATTGCAGCATATCAGATACGTGTTCTTCCTTTTAAGATCATTTATAAGAAGCGTGAATATACAGATAAAGTCGATATTACGCCGCAGGAAGTTTTCAGCAATATGAAAGTGGAAATACCAAAGTCTTCGCTCCCCTCTATGGAAGATATAGAAGGGCTGTATAAGAAGTTAAAAGAGGAAAAATATACGCATGTTATTTCAATAAATATTTCAAGCGGTATATCCGGTACGGTTAATGCTGTCAAATTAATCAGTGAACAGTTCCCGGAGATAACATCATATATTTTTGATACAAAATCTACTTCTGTATGTGAAGGCATAATTCTTAAAAAATGCGGGGAGCTAATCCGGAGAGGTAAAAGCTTTGACGAGATTACTAAGTTAATTCCTGAGATGAAACGAAAGCTCCATTTTTTCTTTGTATTCGGTACCTTAGAATATGCGATAAAGGGCGGAAGAATAGGGAAAATATCAGGTACAATCGGAAATATTCTGGATATAAAGCCCATTGTCTGCTTTGATGAAAAGTTTGGACAATGCTACACCCATGAAAAAATAAGAGGCAGGAATAAATCAATCAGCCGTCTTATTGAAATCGGAGAGAAAATTGCTGAAAAGAAGAAATGTGATGCCTATGTTATTCATGCCAACGTGGAAACAGACGCATTAAAAATATGTGACAGGCTGCGGTTGCTTCCCGGGATTATGAATGTGTACCTGATCGGCCAGGTCAGCGCTATCGTCGGAGTGTACTGCGGGCCCGGAACAGTCGGGGTATGTTTTTCGGAGATTTAAACCAAAGTAACAGGAGTGACTTTCATGAATGCCTGTTACATGAGAAGCCGCTCCTGTTATCAGCGGAATGCTTTAACCTTTAAATAGTTTTATTTTTATTAAGCGGTTTCCTCTGCCGGTCCGGCCGATGCGGAGGATTTCCATTCGTCTAATTTCTTTAATGCGGCATCCAGTGTCTGCTGGCAGATATCCGGGAGCTCGCCGCCCCATGCTTTCTTAGCCGCTTCAAAGCCTTTTTTGACAGCATTAATCATTTCATCCGCTTTTGCGGGGTCACTGCCTGCTAGAGCTTTGGCAAAGGATACTAACCTGTCGGAGGTCTGGTTCACTCCCCAATAGCCGTCCTCGGCGATATCCGCCTGTGCCTGTTTTGCGGTTTCGGCGTCTACGGTTACCTTGCCTTCTCTTAACAGCTGGTACATATTGGCTTCATCAAAGGTTTGCCCCTGCTTTAGCATGAGCTTTTCGACCAAATTTCTCAGCTGCTGGGTCCTTCTTTCGGCATCCGCTTTCAGTTTTGCTATGGTAGCGGTATCCTGTTTGTAATCTTTCCTTGACTCGTTGCTTTTCTCGTATACAACGGGCGGCGTGTCCTGTGCGGCTCCGGACGTTACATTGCCGGATGCTCCGCTGCTTGAGGAGCCGGCAGTATCCGTACTCCTTACATTAGTACTTTCATAGGTTGATGTTGTTGAACCAACTCCATTAATACTCATTAAAATCACCCTCCTTGGTTATTAGCGCACGCGCTGATATTTGTACTCCTATTTTTAAAACTTAGTCACAAAGTACTAGCTCCATGTTTTATTTATCGGTACATTTATGAAATAACTTTATAACCAGGGTGGTAAAAATCGGTAAGATATACTTGTTTGCCTAAATTGCCTACTTTAAATTGATAAAAGGCTTTTTCCGCCCTGCCTGTATTATCGAAAAGCCCGAATACGGCAGGGCCGCTTCCGCTCATTAGTGAACAGATTGCACCGCTTTCAAGTATCTTTTCTTTTAATTCTGTAATGACGGGGTATTCCTTTTCTGTCACGGTTTCCAACACATTGCCGAACAGCCTGACGGCACCGTGCAAATTCTTCTGCCCGATACTGCGTATGATACCGTCGATATCAGGATGTTTAACAGTTTCATCCAGATGAAGGTTCTCGTAAACATGTTTTGTCGATACACTGATACCGGGCTTGACTACCAGGACATGACAGTTAGGAAAGGGCGGCAGGGGAGTAAGGATTTCACCGATCCCTTCCGATAGTACGGTGCCTCTCATGATACAATAGGGGACATCCGCCCCGAGCCGGAGTCCCAGGCGCATCAGCTCTTGCCTGGATAATTTTAAGCCAAAGAGAAGATTCATGCCATACAGGGCCGCGGCAGCATCGGAGCTTCCGCCCGCCATGCCCGCCGCAACCGGGATTTTTTTCTCCAGATTGATATAGACTCCCTGTGTTATCGCAAATTCGTTTTTTATCAGTGCCGCAGCCTTATAAACAAGATTATTCTCATCGGACGGCAGATATTGAAGATTGGTGTTTAATATTATTGATGTATTGTTGGTACGGTTTATGGTCAGTTTATCATACAGATTTATCGTCTGCATAATCATCCGGACTTCGTGATAACCGTCCTCTCTTTTTCTTACTACATCCAATCCGAGATTTATTTTAGCATAAGCCTTTAACGTTATATGATTCATGGGTACCCCTGTTTCTATGTATTTGTTATTATGCAATAGAAAATTACGTTCTATTACGTAATAAGCACTCCATCCGGGATGCACTTATGATTATAAGCATAAGGGACGTTGTTTTCAATACTATAATAACAATTTATCCCGAATCTATAATCGCTGTTTTTTCGGATCAGTCCTTCAGCCAGGGGATCAGCTTGAATTTAACTTTTACCTTGACGTCCTTACGGGAGAGGATTTCTCTGTATTCTTCTTCCGTCAGTACATGTTCCAATTGTTCTTTTGATGATTCCGGAACAATATTGTAGGTTGAATCAACAAAGCAGAGAGGCGGGTACATGATACACCACCAGTTTTTTCCTGACGCCGATCCGAGCCGAATACGGACTGCTTCATATTCTCCCGGGGGAAGTGACAGGTCTCCGTACACTTTCAAAGGGAAAAAGGTATGCTCCAGAGATGCGGATGCGGTATAGGCATAACCGTTGTCTCTGATAATTTCATTGGAAATCTTCTCCATATATTTGAGGTTTTGAGTCAATAATGTCCTTGCTTCCTCTATGGTTCCGGCATGTTCAAGGGTCGGGCGCAGGGCTTCGGTCAGAGCATCCTTTACCTTAAGCTTTAAAGCCTGATCCTCTGAAGAATCACTGTTGGCGATCACATGAAAACGGATAATTTCGGAGGCAATGCCTTCCTGGATTTCTGTAGTTGTATTTCTGCGGTTTAAAGAATATAGTATTATCAAAGCAATTATTACAAGCATGGTACAAGCGGCGAACAGCCCGGCATAGATCCTGCCCTTGCGTCCGGTCGCTGCGGTATGTAAGCTTTTTTGGAATTGTTTTTCCATAATCCGGTATCTCCTGTCTGCCTTTACGGCACTGATTTATAGTTAGATTATTGCCGCAAAACAGAGCCTTAATCAAAAGGAAACGATAAATTTACAGGAAAGGCAATCCATTCGCACGACGGTAAGAGGATTTAGCCGGCCAGGAAAATTCAAGCTTGCCAAGATAGCTATTGAATGTTATTAAAATAAATAGTAAAATAATAAGAGCACTTCAGACATACGGAATGGATAATTTAACCATCGCCTTTAATTGTTTTAGGGAATTTTTAAATGTATTTTACAGGCTGGAAGAGGAAATCAAAAGGATATAATGAGAAAGGATTTTACTATGAATAAAAAGACGGTAGCAGTATTGTTCGGCGGTCAGTCTTCTGAGCATGAGGTTTCATGTGTTTCAGCGGCTACGATAGTTTCTAACCTTAATACAGACCGGTATGATATTATATTAATTGGAATCACAAAGGAAGGCAGATGGCTGAAAGTTTCGTCTGTGGAAGACATGAAATCGGGTGAATGGAGGAAGGGTCAGGTGACCGCCGTGATTTCACCGGATGCTGTTCAAAGAGGGGTTCTGCTGATTGACGGAAACACTGTAACGTTTAAAAAGGTGGACGTTGTATTTCCGGCACTTCACGGACTTTATGGGGAAGACGGTACCGTACAGGGACTTTTGGAGCTTGCCAGGATTCCATATGTCGGCTGCGGTGTGGTTGCATCCGGCATATCTATGGATAAGCTGTTTACTAAAATTATTGTGGATTCCCTGGGAATCCGGCAGGCGAGGTATGTATCCGTGAATAAGCGGGAGCTTGAACAGATAGACCCGGCTGTGGCTAAGGTAGAACAAAAGTTAGGCTATCCGGTATTCATCAAGCCTTCGAATGCAGGCTCCTCCTGCGGGATATCAAAAGCCCATAACCGGGAGGAATTAATCAAAGGGCTGTATGCGGCGGCAGAACATGACAGGAAGATATTAATTGAAGAAACTATAGTCGGACGTGAAGTGGAATGTGCCGTACTCGGAGGAAATGAACCGAAAGCTTCCGGTGTCGGCGAAGTCATTGCGGCTGCCGACTTCTATGATTACGATGCGAAATATAACAACAATCAGTCTAAAACGGTAATTTCGCCGGAACTTCCGAATAATGCAACGGATATAATTCGCGATTATGCGATTCGAATCTTTAAAGCAGTTGACGGCTATGGGCTATCCAGAGTTGACTTTTTTGTAGAGAAGGATACCGGAGCAGTGGTATTCAATGAGATTAATACCTTGCCCGGCTTTACGGGTATCAGCATGTATCCGATGCTGTGGGAAGCAAGGGGAATCGGTAAACCGCAGCTGGTAGAAAAATTATTACAACTGGCACTTACAAGGGCAGCGGAGGCAGGAGGCGACACAGATGGCCAATAACGCTCCTATCGGAGTCTTTGATTCCGGTATCGGAGGACTGACGGTTGCCAGGGAAATTATGCGGCAGATTCCGAATGAAACCATTATATATTTCGGAGATACGGCCAGAGTGCCGTATGGCAGTAAGTCAAAGAAGACGATAATAACCTATTCGAGACAGATTGTGAGATTTCTTCAGACATATGGGGTAAAAGCGATCGTAATTGCCTGTAATACGGCAAGTGCTTTTGCGTTGGAAACAATTGAGAAGGAGATAACAATCCCGGTGATCGGCGTGGTAAAGCCCGGGGCAAAAGCAGCGGCGGAGATCACAAGAAACGGGAATATCGGAATCATTGCGACGGAAGGAACCATTAACAGCAGGATATATAACACCTACCTAAGTGAAACCGACCCTCATGTTAGGGTATATGGGAAAGCCTGCCCCTTATTTGTTCCTTTGGTTGAGGAAGGGTGGCTCGAAGATCCCATCACCATTGAAGTAGCAAACAGGTATATGAATGAATTATTTACGTATGATATAGACACACTGGTTCTGGGCTGTACCCATTACCCGTTGATCCGGCATATCATCGGTTCCGTTGCAGGTGATAAGGTAAGCCTGGTTAATCCGGCATATGAAACCGCCAGGTCCTTGCGGGAGGTTTTGAAAAGCAACGGTTTGGAGAGCAGCGGCCCGGCCGGAGAACATAAATTCTTTGTGAGTGACGGTGCGGATAAATTTAAGAAATTTGCCAATACCATACTGCCGTGTGAGGTTGTAGAGACGGAAGACATTAACATTGAAATTTTTGAAGCACATTATACACATAATGCAGATTAGAAAGGCATGGGTATGTTATTAATATGAAGAAAGAAGTATTAGTGTCTATATCCGGACTCCAGTATGAGATAGACAAAGATGAAGCGGTAGAGGTGATATCCGCAGGAAAGTATTATAATCGGAACGGAAAGCATTATGTATTATATGAAGAGATATTAGAGGATATTGCCGGTATAACGAACTGTACGATAGAAATTTCGGATAAGAAGCTCGATATCATAAAAAGAGGCGCGAATAATGTTCATATGATTTTTGAGGAAAACACCAAAAATACGACCTTCTACCATACTCCCTACGGAGACCTTCTGGTTGGCATCTATACAACCCTGATGAAGATGACGGAGGAAGAAGACAGGATTATCGCAGAAGTGGATTACAGCCTGGATATCAATTATGCCCATGTATCCGACTGCCAGATCCAGTTGAAGATCACCTCGAAGAAGTCGGTATAAATTAATAAAGGAATGTTTCATATTCTCGTATCTTTACAAAACCGAGAAGCAGGAAACATTCCTTTTTATGACGGGCCGCTATTTCTTAGCGGCGGCATTGCTTATTTTACTTTTAAGTCTTTGCAGAAATTTTTGCTTGACCGGCTTTGCATCCAGGTTTGTGCGAAGACCTTTCACATCCATGACATAAATTCCATTCATTACCGCTTTTACTTCTTTCTTTATCGGTATCAGATCGAATATCTTCTCATCACACATCAGGTTCATGACCTTTGGACCGATCTTCGCTTTTACGATGGGAACCTTTGAACCGCGGAGATATCTGGGTGTCTGGTCAACTACAATTTTAGGAAGGTTGGCTTCCTTGAGCTTTAAACGTTTCTTATCTATAACCAAAATGGAGACTGTCTGTGCACCTGCTTTCATCTGTGCCTGGGATGCTTCGGATTTCTTCTGCAGCTTCCTTCCGTAGATACCAAGAACGATAAAAAGTATGATAACGACAGCTAATATAATCAATAAAACAATTACCACAGGGCTCATTTATGTACCTCCTTCCCTCATTATTACAGTGTTAACATTGTACCATTAAATATATAAAAGTTCAAGCATCAGAATTAATCCGAAGACTTCCTTCTGCTATATTAAAGCTTCATTTTTTATAAGGGTATCCCGGATAATGTTTTGAACATGGGAACCGATGAACTTACGGGTATCCTTATCCAGCTCCTTCGGATAAATCGGTTTCCCGAATTCGATGATCACATGCCCCCCGGTGATCCACGGCATATGGTTTTCCAGCAGGTTGTCGGTATTGCTTAAGGCTACCGGTATGATAGCGCATCCGGTTTTTTCAGCAATCTTTAAGCTTCCTTCTTTAAACGGAAGCATTTCCTTTCCGTGATTTCTTGTACCCTCCGGGGAGATAAAGACAGAATACCCTTTTTTAATTAATTCTATGCCCTCCAGGACGGTTTTTAAACCTTCCCGGATATTGTCACGGTCTAAGAACAGACAGTTCAAATAACGCATCCAGACCCGGATAAAAGGAACCTTGGCTATTTCCTTTTTCGCTATAAAGCCTGTTAAGGTAGGGAGTGAAGTATAACCGACAGGGATATCGAAATAACTGCGATGATTGGATACATATAGGACGGCTTCGTTTTTCGGTATATTTTCAAAGCCGATCACCGTTTTCTTTACGCCGCAGCCGAAAAGTATACATCTAAAGGCAGCAACCACTATGGCCTGCGATGATTTTACCTTCATATGCGGATTGAATTTGCCGATTACGGTTTCTATAAGAAACAGCGGTATACTGATGATGAAAAATAAAAGTAAAAATAAAGCTACAAATAATGATTTCATGAATTCCTCCTGATAGGTAATACTGGCAGATTGCTTTTAATTATACAATTCCTTATAAATTATATGCCAAGTCCCGTAAATACTCAATAAAAAAATTAGTATTGGTTGTACAAATAAAATTATGTGTTATAATGTATAAGATAATTTTACTACTATATCAAAACATCAACTCAGGCGATTGCGAAACTTCATACCGGAGCAGTCAGCAAAAGGAGAAACAAAATGGCAGAAGATAATCTTACTCTTTTAACGGATTTTTATGAATTAACGATGATGCAGGGCTATTTTAAGAATAATAGTAATGACACCGTGATCTTTGATGCATTTTATCGGAACAATCCTTCCGGAAGCGGATATGCAATCTGTGCCGGACTGGAACAGGTGATAGAGTATATAAAAAACCTGCATTTTGATAAAGAAGATATTAAATATCTGAGTGGCTTGGGTGTCTTTGAAGAAGATTTTCTGGAATACCTTGCCCATTTCAGATTTACGGGGGACATCTATGCGATACCGGAAGGCACGGTAGTATTTCCTATGGAGCCTCTGGTAAAGGTAATTGCTCCGATCATAGAGGCACAACTGGTGGAAACGGCTATCTTAAACATTATTAACCACCAAAGCCTGATTGCCACGAAGGCATCCCGTGTATGCTTTGCGGCAAAGGGCGAGCCGGTAATGGAATTCGGATTAAGACGTGCACAGGGACCGGATGCCGGAACACTGGGGGCCAGGGCAGCGGTAATCGGAGGCTGTATCGGCACCAGTAATACGCTGGCGGCCAGGTTATTTGACGTCCCTGCATTGGGAACGCATGCCCACAGCTGGATTATGAGCTTTGAAGACGAATTGACGGCATTCCGAAAGTATGCCGAGCTGTATCCGGGCAATGCCACCTTGCTGGTGGATACCTACGATACCCTGCGGTCCGGCGTGCCGAATGCGATAAAGGTGTTCCGTGAATTAAAGGAAGCCGGCCGGATGCCTTTGAAATATGGAATCCGCCTGGATAGCGGCGACCTTGCATATCTGTCCAAGAAAGCGAGAAGGATGCTTGATGAGGCAGGATTTACGGATGCCTCCGTTGTTGCCTCCAGCGACCTGGACGAATATCTGATCGATTCCCTCAAGACCCAGGGTGCGGCAATCGATTCCTGGGGAGTCGGCACCAATCTGATTACCTCGAAGGACTGCCCTGCCTTCGGCGGAGTATACAAATTAGCTGCGATCAAAAAGAACGGGGAGTTCATACCGAAGATTAAGCTGTCTGAGAATCAGTGGAAGATTACCAATCCGGGAAATAAAACGGTTTACCGGATCTACGATAAAGAGACAGGGAAAATTAAGGCAGATTTAATTGCCCTGGCATATGAGAAATATTCGGAAGACAATCCGATAAAGCTGTTTGATCCGATTGCAACATGGAAGAAGACCTATGTGAAAGCCGGAAGCTATCACTTAAGGGAGATTCTGCTTCCTGTTTTCCTTGACGGAAAATGTGTGTACACCTCGCCGTCCGTCATGGAACTGCATGATTATTGCCGTAAGGAACAGGAAACCCTGTGGGATGAAACAAGACGTTTGGTTAACCCGCATAACGTATATGTGGATTTATCCAATGAACTGTTTCAGATTAAAAACCAGCTGCTGGATAACATTAATGCTGTTAACCATAATTAATAGTTACAGTTTAACGCATACAACTAATAATTTAAATTTTATATGGCTTTTTCGACCATATGTGGTATAATGTTTGTGTTGGATAACAAAATATAGTTTTTCTATCATATAAAGGATGATTTTATGTTAAAAAAAAGAAAGAGACGCATCAGAAAGATAGCTGTCATAGCTGCACCTGTTGTTCTCTTAGGTACAATTTCTTTCGTGACTTTATTGTCTCGGTTTCAAGCCCATAAATCAGCATTTGCATACGAACGTTACTATGATGAATATTCGGATTCGGAGGATGAATATAATAATAACAGTTTAGATTTCCCGGAGGATAGTGAAGATATGGATAGCCGTAGCAGTGCTGCTATTACCGGTAAGGCTGCCGTCCCGGATACGGATCCCGACAGCATCACCGTATTAGTGAATAAAGAGCTTTCATTGCCGGAGGATTATATTCCTGATGATCTGGTGGTACCGGACGTGCTGTTTTCGATATCATATTTTGATGAAAAGAAGCAGCTGAGGAAATCGGCGGCAAATGCTTTAGAAAAGCTGTTTGAAGCTGCCGAAAAGGATTCCGTAATACTTTACGGGGTTTCAGGATACCGTTCTTATCAGAGGCAGTATGATATATTTACATCAAATATTCTTAAGAAGGGTATCGAACATACCTCAAAGTATTCTGCAAAACCCGGCTACAGCGAGCATCAGACGGGATTGGCCATCGATGTATCCGCGAAATCGGTAAATAACCGTCTGGACGGTTCCTTTGCGGATACGGAGGAAGGAAAATGGCTTGCGGAAAATGCCCATTTATATGGTTTTATTATCCGCTACCCCGAAAGTAAATCAGCGATAACCGGTTACGCCTATGAACCCTGGCATATACGGTATGTAGGTAAAGCCCTGGCTGCCTATCTGTATAAAAATGATATGTGCCTGGAAGAATACTATAATTTTAAACCAAGCATCGACTACGGCGATGATATCAGCTATGATAATCTGATTGATTACGGGATCGACCCTGAAGATATAACAGGGAAACAGGATAAAGTAACACCGACCGCACCGCCGGTGAAAGAAACCGTGGAAGATACGGCGGAGGATACGGCCGAAGAGACCGGTGAGGATACGGTTACGGCAACGCCTGTTCCGACGAAAAAGCCGACTCCGACACCAAGCCCGTTACCGACGGCAACCCCGACCCCGACGGAGGTTCCTGTTCCGACGGTTACTCCGGGAGCAGAAGTGAGCCCGGAACCGACGCAGCCGCTTGTTCCCAGCGACGGTCTGCCTTATGCGGAGCCGACAATGCCGATTATGACAGAGTAACTCTGGTAACCTTAACCTAGTGTAAATTTTGTATCCTGTATTGACAATTTGAATATTCTATAATATTATAAAAAAATAGCAAAAGACGTTGACGGAGAGAGTAAGAATCTAGTGAAAGTCCAGCGAGTCAGAGACAGTGTGAGTCTGATACGAGTAGCGGATTGCCGAAAATCACTCCCAAGTCGCAGGCTGAAATGCTTTAAGACAGTAAGTGCGTATTATTTACGGCAACTTTGTCTTACGCATAGTAGGCTGTGCCGGTCTCCACCGTTATATGGAAGCATATTCGTATCATAATTTCTGTGAATCCTTATTTACAGTTAAGCCATAACTGTAAATAAGATACTTATCCCAGGGTGATATCGTATGTAAATAGGTGGTATAATGAAGAACTTAGCTCTCATCCTGTTTATGGATGGGAGCTTTTTTGTTCCACGCAAGAGTTTGACTTGGCAAACTCTTTGTATAGTATGTGGAATTACATCAATAACAATTATAATTTGGCAGGAATCAGTTTAAAGAGCTGATGAACCGGGAAAGAGGTTAGGTTGAAAGAAAAACACTTTCAACCGGGCCTATTCAATTTTTTGAATAGGTCATCAAAAAAATTGAAAGGCATGGGTGTTAGGTTGAAACAAAAAACTAAAAATTGTCGTAACTTAACAAGAGCACCAGTAAACTGCCGCTTTCCAAAAAGACCTTTAACTATTAGAAAGGGTATCAGGCAGGTACTGTAGGAGGGATAA
>JAEWSD010000257.1 GCA_023398615.1 Bacillota bacterium | reverse complement strand
GGTTGTGGAGAGAGGTGACACTATGATAAAAATGGTAAATGTCAACAAATTTTTCGGAGATTTGCATGTACTGAAGGATATCAACTTAGAAGTGGCGGAAGGCGAAAAACTGGTCATTATCGGACCTTCCGGATCCGGCAAATCCACGGCCGTTCGCTGTCTGAACTTTCTGGAAGCGCCGACCAGCGGTCATGTCTACATTAACGGGGAAGAGCTGACATCGAAGAACAAGATAAGGCTGGTCCGGGAAACAACATCTATGGTTTTTCAGCAGTTTAATCTTTATCCGCATATGACCGTCTTAAAAAACCTGACTCTGGCACCTCTGAAACTGTACCACAAAAGCAAAAAAGAAGCGGAAGACCTGGCATACCATTATCTTGATATCGTTGGCCTCAGGGAAAAGGCACATGTTTATCCGTCAACCTTGTCCGGCGGGCAGCAGCAGCGTATTGCTATTGCGCGGGCCTTATGTGCGCAGACAAAGATTATTTTGTTCGATGAACCGACATCGGCGCTGGATCCTGAAACCATCCAGGAGGTACTGGATGTCATGATCAAATTAGCTAAGGAGAACATAACAATGGTGGTGGTTACCCATGAAATGGGATTTGCGCGTCAGGTGGCAGATCGGATTGTTTTCATGGCTGACGGACAGATCATCGAAGAAGGTGTTCCCGAACATTTTTTCACTAATCCTGAAAATGACCGGGTGAAACAATTTCTTGGAAAGATTATCCGCTGATGAAGGTTAATCTGGCAGGATGACCCGGTTGCAACCTGTAATCGGAATGCATTGGCATTTTGAAAAAAGAGAATAAAAGGAGGAGAAGTTTATGAAACATTTTAAGAAATATGTTGCCTTGATTCTTAGCGTACTATTATTGACATCTCTCTTGGCGGCATGCAAAGGGAAGGAAAGCACGGATACACCTGCGGGGGATGCCGGTGATAAAGCAACGGTCGAAAGTACCGGTGATGGTGAAGATACGGCGGATAGAGGAACTTCGGAATATCCCGAGGATGTGCAGGCTATCATCGACCGCGGTGTTTTAAGAGTCGGTGTTAAGAATGCGGTTATAGGCTTTGGCTATCAGGATCCGCTGACACAGGAGTATAGCGGACTTGAGATTACCCTGGCAAATAAAATTGCGGAGCATCTGGGTGTTGAGGTCGAGTTTACCGCGGTTACTGCCGCAACACGTACGGAGCTTCTGGATTCCGGTGACATCGACTGCGTTCTTGCAACGTTTACGATCACGGATGAAAGAAAGGAAAGCTGGGATTTCTCATCCCCTTACTATACGGATTATGTTACCGTTTTGGTTGAAAATGCATCCGGCATTACCTCCCTTGAAGGTTTAAAGGATAAGAAGGTTGGTGTATCCTCCGGTTCCACATCGGCGAAAGCTTTGGTAAAAGCAATGATCGACGGCGGATTCATAAGCGGGGACAGCTTTAATGAAGATACCTTTGATCCGGCATTATGGACCGAGGGAGTTTCCTTCCATCAGTATGATGATTATCCGACGATCTCAACGGCATTAAGTGCCGGAGAAATCGATGCTTTCTGCGTGGATAAATCCATCCTTGCCGCTTATAATTCGGAAGGCAGGTCTTATATAGCCGATAAGTTCTCACCTCAGGACTATGGTGTAGCTACGAAAAAGGGTTCGGGACTTACCTCCGTTGTGGAAGGGCTGATTACCGGCTGGCTGTCGGACGGAACGATTGGCGGATTAATTACCGAGAACGGATTGGAGTAATCGTTTCAGGTGTCTGCCTTTATTCAGAGGGGGCTGTTGCATTATTTTTGAAGCTATTCTGCAGCAGTCCCTTATTTATTAGAAAATGACAGGAGGAAATGGAGTGGATGGTTTATTTTCTTTAACTGCGTGGGAAAAGGTATGGACCTATCGTTCTACCTTTCTGCTGGGCTTATATAATACCGGCAGGATGGCGTTGTTCGCCTTGATGTTATCACTGGTCCTGGGAATAATATTCGGATTGATGGCCACCAGCGGCAGAAAAGTATTGGAAGGAATAAGCCGTATCTATGTGGAATTGATTCAGAACACACCATTGATTCTTCAACTGTGTTTCCTGTACTATATTCTGGCCTTCTCAGGCAGAAGTCTTGGAATCATCGTCACAGGGATAATTTCCCTTGGCGTCTATCATGGGGCTTATGTGGCTGAGGTTGTCCGGGCCGGTATCGGGGCCATTCCCAAAGGGCAGTTTGAAGCTGCCGATTCTCAGGGGTTCCATTATATCGGAAAAATGTATCACATCATTTTACCCCAAAGTATCAAGATTATACTTCCACCTATGGTAAATCAGGTTGTAAATCTGATTAAAAATACTTCATGTCTTTATATTATAGGAGGTGCGGATCTGATTTCCCTGACGTATAGCTTTGTGACGGGTGCCACGACGGGCGGAGCATACGCACCTGCATATCTGGTCAGCGGGTTGTTGTTTTTTGTCGTTTGTTTCCCGCTTTCTACTTTGGCAAGTATATGGGAAAATTCCTTAAAGAAACGGGATCAGAGGACAGTGAACGGGGGAAAAACCATTTCTGAAGGGATGGTGACAAAATAATGGATTCATTGGAAGGCAGTTTATCGATGCTGAAAAATCAGGCAGTCCTTAGCTATATTTTGAAAGGAGTTGCCTTCACCATAATAATATCTGTCGTAGCAATCGGGATTGGTATCCTTTTGGGATCCGTCCTGGCGCTGGTTCGGAATTATTGCACCATCGGGAAAACAAGAATCTTTAAATGGCTGGCGGTAGCTTATATTGAGATTTTTAGAAATACTCCGCTGCTGCTGTGGATCTTCGTCTGCCTGGTGTTTTTTCCGTTTCCGGAAGCGCTGTCCAGAAAGATGTTCGGCCTTACTTCCGTGGAGGTTAAGCTTTTGTTTAAGGGGGCCACGGCATTGATCTTATTTACCTCTTCCGTTATTGCCGAAATCATACGGGGAGGGCTTAACTCTGTGGCTCAGGGCCAGTTTGAAGCCGGGCATTCCCAGGGCTTTAGTACGGTGCAGATCATGATTTATATCGTGCTGCCCCAGGCTTACAGGAATATCATACCGACCTTGCTGAGTCAGGTCATCACAACTGTGAAGGACTCTTCCTATTTGGCGAATATTGCGGTGATTGAGCTGATGTCAAGGGTAAAGACTTTATTAAGCGCAGCTAACAAATACAATGGTACGGGGGCTGTTAATGTGTCGGATGTATTTGTATTGTTCGGCGTTGCGCTCATCATTTATTTTATTATTAATTTCACGTTATCTTCTCTGGTCAGGTATATCCAGAAACATCCGCGCATTCCGGGCGGTGCGTCCCGTGCATCCTGACAGCAACAGGAGGTCTGTTTATGGAAAAGTATGTTGTTACTATCTCAAGACAATTTGCCAGTTTCGGCCGTTCAATTGCACAAAAGCTGTCAGAAATACTGCAGGTTGAATTCTATGACAGGGATATCGTTGAGGCGACTGCAAAGCGGATGGGCCAGCCCATCCCTGTAATCAGCAACGAAGAAGAGAACTCGAATCCGGTATTCTTCCGGAGAAAGTATCCCTTGGGCATGGAGGTTGCAAACATTCAGGATGAGATTTTTAATGTTCAGACCAATATTATACGTGATAT
>JAEWSD010000220.1 GCA_023398615.1 Bacillota bacterium | reverse complement strand
GTACCCTGGAGATATTTGACGGAACCCATGAGATTCCTCACTTTGATACCTGGAGTGCGTCCTACCGTTTGTACCAGTATATGAGATTCTGGCCAAAGGGGACGATCTTTGTATCGGTAGTCGATCCCGGTGTCGGAACCTCAAGAAGGGCCTGTGTGGCAAGAACGAAAGACGGGTACTTTGTGGTTACTCCGGACAACGGTGCGCTAACTCATATAAAGGAATTTGTCGGTATTGAGGAAGTCAGGGAAATCGATGAGAAGGTCAACCGGCTGAAATCTACGGAGGGCACCAGTATATTTCACGGGAGGGATCTGTTTGGCTACTGTGCTGCAAAGCTGGCCGGCGGAATTATAACCTATGAGGAAGTCGGGCCGTCCTATCCGGTTGAGGAAATTGTTGTCCATGAGATACGGCGGTCCAAGCTGGCACCAGGCAGGGCGGAAGGAATATTTGAAATTTGTGACCCGAATTTCGGCAACCTGTGGAGCAATATTCCCGTGGAAGAATTCCTAAGGAACGGTTTTCAGTACGGGGACCTTCTTCAGGTCACCATCCGGCATTCGGGAGAAACCGTTTACAGCGGGCGTCTGCCCTTTGCCAAGTCCTTCGGCTATGTAAAAAAGGGGGAAGCAGTAATCTATACCAATGAAATGATGAAAGTGGCAATTGCCGTCAGTATGGGTAATTTCCGTGAGACCTATCAGGTCGATTTCGGGTATGACTGGACTCTGGAAATAAGAAAATAGTGAGATGCTGCAAAGCAGCATCATGTTTGTAAGGTTAAAAGAGGATATAACAGGAGAAAGGATGCATGCGGATATGCTATGCAACAGGTATAATTATGAAAGGTGTATTGATATTTCAGTCTGATTTCGGGATAGCTGACGGTGCGGTAAGTGCGATGTACGGTGTAGCCTATTCGGTGAGCCCGGAGATTACAATATATGATTTGACACATGAGATTCCGCAGTATAATATCTGGGAAGCCTCCTACCGGCTGATACAGACGGTAGGCTACTGGCCGAAAGATACGGTATTCGTTTCGGTCGTGGACCCGGGAGTAGGCTCCACCAGGCGGAGCATTGCCGCAAGGACAGTAGACGGGCAGTTCATAATAACACCGGATAACGGAACCCTGACCCATATAAAACGCCTGCATAAGATAGTGGAGGCCAGGGAAATCGATGAAAGCATCAACCGACTGCCGAATTCGGGAGAATCCTATACCTTCCACGGCAGGGATATCTACGCATATACCGGGGCAAGGCTTGCAGCCGGTGTGATAAGCTTTGAAGAGATAGGCCCGCAGGTTGAGGTAAAGGATGTAGTTGAACTGTACACCGTAGCACCGGGGAAAAAAGGCGACATCGTTACGGGTACCATAGACGTACTGGACGTACGCTTCGGCAGTCTATGGACCAATGTCGGCAAGGAATTGTTCCAGGAGCTGGGCGTTGCATACGGCGGCAGGGTCGAGATAGCAATCAAGAATGATACCAGAGAGGTATACCGCAACATTATGCGGTACGCCAAATCCTTTGCGGATGTTAATATCGGTGAACCGCTGCTTTATGTCAATTCCCTTGACAATCTGGCGGTCGCGATCAACCAGGGCTCATTTTCCAAGGCATATAATATCCTGACAGGCACTAACTGGAAGATTTCCATAAGAAAGGCGCCGAAGATTATATACGAATAATGCCGGAAAGAATGTCTGCAGATATCGTATTTATAAAGAGGCTGCTGCAAAACTCATAACCGGGTGAATTTCTTTGAATTGTTCACCCTGATTATGAGTTTTGCAGCAGCCTTTAAACAATGAATAAGCTTAAATCAAATCTTTGTGCTTCATTATCGTATTGATCCGTTCGGAGCTTATCAGCATGGCTATGATATAAACCAGCACGAATGCAGGCATAATGACGATGCTGGTCCTTGAGGCGATAAATCCCAGCAACGGCGGTAAAAAGGTGCCGCCGGTATAGGCACAGGCCATCTGCAGTCCCATAATCTTTTGCGACTGCTCCTCTCCGAAACGGTGCGGAGTCTCATGCAGCATGCAGGGGAAAATCGGTGCACACCCTAACCCGATCAGGATTAACCCGATCAGGGAAAAGACTGAGTGAAAAGGCAGTATCAGTAATACGGCACCTGACAGCAGGAGTACCTGCCCATAACGTATCAGCCGGCTGCTGCTTAATTTCATGGTGACAAAGCCTGTAATCAGCCTGCCGATGGTGATTCCTGCGTAATACATGGATACCCAGCGTGCGGCCGTTGCCGGAGAGATGTCCTTGATATTGACCAGATAACTGCTTCCCCACAACCCGACGGTGTATTCGATTGCACAGTAAAACAGGAAGGAAAGAAGTGCCATTTTGACACCTTTTATCTTCATTATCGGCAGATTGCCGTCAGTAACCGCAGAACTCTTAATGTCTTTTAAGTCTTCAGACTTTTCCGGAGTCTTCGGATTCCTGCCCCACATCGGCAGGGTGACAAAAAGAAGCAGTACTAAGGCAAATTGTATGATACTGACGGTCAGGTAGCCTCTTCTCCAATTGTTGCCGTTCTGTATAAACTGGGCCATAATCATCGGTCCTATGGTGGCTCCCACCCCCCAGAAGCAATGCAGCCAGCTCATGTGATGTGGTTTGTAATGCAGTGCCACATAATTATTCAGGGCGGCATCAACGGAACCTCCGCCCAGGCCTAACGGGATCGCCAGTAATGCGATCCAGATAATGGATGGAGCAAAGCTGACACCTAATAAAGCCAGGGCGGTTGTAAGAACGCTAAAGAAGGTTACCTTGCCGGTACCGAAACGTCTTATCAGTTTTTCACTTAGCAGACTGGAAATAATCGTTCCCCCGCTGGCTGTCATGGAGATCATTCCGGCTGTCCCCAAAGCCGCATTGAAATCATGACGCATTACCGTCCAGGCAGAGCCGAACAGGGAGTCCGGCAGCCCCAAACTGATAAATGCAAGGTAAATTATAATTAAAAAAAATGTTGCCATAAAAAATC
>JAEWSD010000088.1 GCA_023398615.1 Bacillota bacterium | reverse complement strand
TTCCTATTCTTTTACGATTCTCATCAGCCGTATTGCAATAAGCAGGAAGCAGATTCCGCTTATTATCAGCTGCGGTATGATATAGGTGAAAGATATCCCATTGCTTTTCATGGCCAGGAATCCCCATGTGGCCGGAAAAATCCTGCCGATCCGCAGAAAGGCTTTGGGGAGCAGTGCAATGTCAAACATAATTCCGGACAGCATGAGGGAAGGGAGATAAATAAGCTGAGAAAAGATAGTCAGCTTGGAAGCATCCCTGACATACAGGCCGATCACCGTTCCGACTGCAATGGAAGTTATCATGTAAATTAGCAGTGATATCACATAGGCCAACAGGTTTTCCGGCCGGTCGGCCTTGAAGATTACCGGCGTCAGGAAATAAATCAGTACACTGACAATGCCGAGATGGATCAATGCGGATATGAAATTACCGGCAACTCCCATCCATAATTTAATATTCCCCACGACATATGATTTCTTTATCTCGCCGGCATAGGTATTCACCAGAGAAACCGGCACTCCCAGAATCGCGCCCGTAGAAACCGCCAACACCGTCATAACCTGAATCAGTACCTTTTCCATTCCGGGAACGATAGAGGAAAATACGGCGCCCATTAATACCAGGAAGATGACAGGTATCATATAATAAACCATAAATACATTCTTATTCCTTAAATCTCTTTTCCATTGCAGTAAAGTAGCGTATGCGAACACTTCCATTATGCGGTTTCCTCCTTTGAAAATTCCATAAATCTATCCTCTAATGACGAATGGTTGATCCTGATATCCAAAACCTTATTCCCCTGCTGTTTACGGTTTTGCAACAATTCAAACAGCGCTTCCGGCAAATGATTCGTATGGTAGATATCATACCCATTTTCATTTTTTACATATTCACCGTATTCTAATTCTTCCTTCCGGTATCCAAGCTCCGTCTTTAAAGCGATCTCCGTCGTTTCCTCATATGCCGCAATAAAGTCTTCCGGTTTGCCGATAAAGCCGACCCTCCCGTCCCTGATGATCGCAATGCGGTCGCAGAGCTTTTCCACTTCCGCCATATTATGAGATGTCATGATCACCGTCGTACCCCGTTCCTTTAACCGGAGAATCTCTTCATGGAGTGCAACCTGGCCTTCCACATCAAGCCCTGCCGTCGGTTCGTCCAGGAATACGACTCCGGGATTATGTACGAGTGCAAGTGCAAGATGCAGCCTTCTCTTCTGCCCGGTTGACATGGAACCGTACTGTTTGTTTTGCATTTTGTCCAGTCCGAAACGTTCCGGAAGGCTCCGGTCCGGTTTTACCCTGTTGGCCTTGCAGAATAACCGGTAAGCCTCCATTACCGTAATATTAGACGGTAAGGCCGTGGACTGCAATTGAATGCCGATTTGCTTATACAGATTCTTTCTTCCCAGCTCCTTACCAAAAAACAACACCTCTCCGTTATCATACCTTCGTAAGCCTTCAATGCATTCCAGCGTTGTCGTCTTGCCTGCCCCATTCGATCCGAGCAGCGCAAAGATCTCGCCTTCTGTCACATCAAAGGAAATTCCATGCAATACTTTCCTGTCGGAATAGCTCTTTATAAGATTCTTAATCTCTAATACTGTTTTCATAATAACTCCCATCTGTGCGCTCTGGCGCACGTACAAATCAGGATGTTGAAAAATGTCTTTATTTTTCAACCTAATCTCCATTCTGCATATATATTTTGATAGCCGACATTACTGCTTACCGGAATCATTTGATTTTTTCTGATATTCCGCCAGTTTTTCATTCATCCGCTTCTGTTTCCTCTTCTGGGTAAAAAAGGTTACGGTCATTGTGACCGAATATCCCACCGTAAATAGCACTATGACTAAAATTATCAAGGATTTCCCTGCAAAGAATCCATGACCCATACTTTCCCAATGAAACATGAAAGCAAATAACAGAACCGTAGCAAGCGAAAATACATAGGTTAAAACTGCCTGCACTAAAAAACTAAGCCTGTTTGAATTAAAAACCGTTCCGATTACCGAACAGCACACTGCCAGTGCAAATGCCTCTACGTTCATGATGACCGGCATGGATTCTCCCCCTTCCAGAAGAACCGCAAATGTCATTACCAGTATTTCTATGGAGAATGCCAGCACTGTTCCCATAAAGAAATGGGATATGGCACGTTTCTTCATATTACTCCTTTCCGACCGCCAACGGCCTAAATACCTAATTTTTTCTTGAAACTATGTACATATAGCCTTGATATGATAATGGTTTCTCGGTTAAAAAGAATCGCTTTAATCTTTCCGTTCAGCATTGGTTCCACATGGTCCACTTTCATCAGATTCAGTATCGTGGACTTATTTACCCGCATCACGGGGGTATCCCCGGTTATTACTTCAATCTCATACAACCTCAGGTCTGTTTCGTAAACCTTATCGTTCGTATACAGGAATACCTTTTCGTCAACCGTATCGATATACAGTATCTCTTCCAGCGGAATGAAATACGTTTTCCCTTCCGATTTTCCTATTATTGTCTGAGAGTTTAGCTGGATGGCAGAAATAAGCTTTTCGATTTTTTCATTCCTGCGGCCGCATTTTATCAAAACCTCTACTTCGCCGTTATTCTTACCTGATTCCTCAACCGTAATATTCAAGATAAATTACTCCTCCCAAATGGTGAAATGTTTTGTGTTGCTTCTGATACATGTTTCAGCTATGGGTATATGATACCGGTAAAAAAAGTTAATTGCAAGCCGTTTTCGGTTTCCTGCCAAAAACAGGGGGGTAAGTTACACAAAAAAAGCTGTTGCAAAACTCAAGTTTTTGCAGCAGCTTCTGCCTTTATAACACAGTATGTCAATTATAAATATTACAATGGTATCTGACGTCAAGACAATCATTAAATCCAGCAAACCGAAGCATACAGCGCTTCAGATCATCCGACAGCTTCCCGGTTTTTCTTATGCCATCCTCCCACCAGATATTTTTTACTTCAAGGGTTTTCTCCCTTCTGTTATTTATGATCTCGGCCCGTCCGGCAAAACGGTCGCCGGACAGGATCGGAAGGACATAGTAGCCGTACTTCCTGTCCTTCACGGGTGTATAAATCTCCCACTTGTAGTCAAAATCAAATAAAGCCTTTACCAGCTTTCTGTCCCAAAGCAGGCTGTCCAAGGGGGCAAGCAGCTCGGTCCGCCCTTTGAAAGCGGCGTCATTTAACACTTCTTCCGCAAGCCTACCGTCCGACGCAAGACAATATAAGGTGTCTTTCATATTCTCAACGGATATTCCGATAATTTTCTTTTCCTCAAACAGCTCCGAAAATACCCTTTCTCTTTCGGCCGCTTTCATATTCCTGATATTAAGCCACGCATCCGAAGGCTTGTTCCATAGCAGCCCCACTGCTGAAATCCTGCGTAAAACACGCCATTTCATATGCTCTGTCTCATCCGTAAAGGGGTCCCTTGCAGTCAGAATATCGGCGGGAATATAGTCCTCCGCCAAAGCATAATATTTTACTGCACCTTTCTTACGATGAATAATCAGATCACCCCTGAAATACAGCGTTTCCAGAGCAACGCGGGAAAGACTGGTGTTATTGCCCCAGTACCAGTTAATACGTTTGCCCAGGTCAAAATCCTTCGAACACACCGAGCCCTTCTCCAGTATGATTTCTTTCACCCGGCCTATGACGGAATCTACTTCTTCCCGTCCCAGCCCGGATGTCCTGTTCTCCTCGCGCATCCTCTCAAAATACTTCCAGTCATTGATATCTATGACGGACAGATTTTTATCAAAGTAATCCAATAGCCTTCTATCCCGATACAAAAGCTCATACAGCATCTGCTTGGTAAAGCCTTTTACCCGTGACTGCAATACCAGCTCCGCATTCTTCCCGCAGATATCAATCGGGTCGAATTGTACACAGCCTGCCTGCCTTACGAAATCACAGATTCCTTCCTTTCCGGTAAACCTGTAGCCGCCAAGCAGGCCCTGCTTCCGCAAAAGAAACCTTCTGGCCTGTTTATT
>JAEWSD010000012.1 GCA_023398615.1 Bacillota bacterium | reverse complement strand
ATTACTTTTCCGGCCTTTTTCATCCTATCCGATATGTCGTACATATTACTGATCGTGCCTACCTTTAACTGTTCCGTTAAATTGTAATAGTTAAGGCAGGTACCGCATACAAGGATTTCCACTCCCTTATTGTTTAGACTTTTAAGGTGTTCCACCGCCTGTTCATCTAATGTGGGAAGCTTCACACCGCCGTTCATGAATAGCAGATGTGACGGGAGTTCCTCCGATTCCGAAAGGGTATAAAGGAACATCCGCATAAGATTCTTTCCTAACTCCTCGCTCCCTTCACCGATATATTCCCTGCCGATAAAAACGACAAAGTCCTGCTTCGGGGCTGCCGCAGGTATATTCATTTCTTCAAGCAACGCATCGCATTCCTCACATTCCCTGGAAAGGGCAACCTGATAGAAACCTTCTTCCTCCTTTACGGCTACGGAATAGCCGGTACTTGCAGCCAGTTTCTTCAGGTTTTCTACCGCGATCCTGTTATCGACCTTCGTAACGATTTTCTCCTCTCCGTTGTCAATCTCCTTTTTTGTCATTACAACAGGGATCGGGCATGCCTTTCCTAACGCATCCACTAATTTACTCATACTTTACCTCCGTTTTGATTTTTATGTTCATAACAGGACACCGCTTCCAATACCCCGCCTCCGATTGCTCTTGCTTTATCCGAAACCGTAAAGCAGTGTTCCAAATTACAACGCGCATCGATATCACCGCATTTCATACCTTTATGCACCATTACTCCCTGCTGGAGCATCCCTCTTACCATACCCGTCATTCCGGCACAGACAGGTTCCTTGCCTGAATATGCAATCAGCTGATTTACTTCTACCATATCTCCGATCCTCGCTACGGGTTTAAAGACACCGTCGGCATTTGCGCGGATGATCCGTTCAACGGTATATCCGCCGATATTGCCCGGAGTTCCCGTATTGGCAATGGCACTGCCCTTGCGGATCACCCTGCCGAGATAATGGCCTCTCATCGTTTCCACCACCGCATGGCAGTCTCTTCCCGCTTCGAAGCCAGGACCTACTCCGATTACCAGAGGGGCATCACCGATTGAGGTTCCAAGATTCTTTTTCGCTACAATTGCATCAACAACTGCCTCGGGATAATACCTTTCCCGTATGGCGGCCATTTCATCTACGATAACGGGAACACCGCCCTTCCTTTGTATCTCTTCCGCTTCTCCAATACTTACTACAAGCTTTCCCGGTATTCCTTCGACCTCTGCTTCCTGCTCATACACTGCCCTGGAGAAGGCCACCGTTCTTCTTACGGTAGTTGGTACGGCAATCTCCGTCATCAGTACGTCATAGCCTGCGTTTACCAGCCTTACCGCGATTCCGCTCGCCAAATCTCCGGCACCCTTTATCAATATCTTCATAGTAACCTCGCTCCTGCATATCCGCTTACCTTCAAACTAAATATGCGATGTAAGATAAACCTTTTGTATTCCCTGCTCCTTAAGCATACTTCGGATGGCAGCCGCACCCTTTTGCCTTTGATCGTCATCTGTCTTATTTAAGATAACGGCATACTCCATATCACCGGCAACGTTCTTACGAAGCCCGTGACGGCCCGTAATTACTTTCACATAATCCTCTTCCGTTATCAGTGCATCCTCTGGTTTCTTAAGATACTCTGCGGTAAGCGAGGGGCGGAAGCTTACCTCCCGAATCGGCCTGCCTAATGCATCCATACCGAGGATTCCTATTACCATATTACTGTACGGCAATACCACAGGCTCCTTTTCTCCCGGTACCTTAAAAGGAAGCCGTCTGGCACCGTCTGCTTCAACCAGGAGCGGAATCCCTTTCTCCCTCAGGTAATTCAATAACGGAAGGGCCGGAGATGAAATCTTATCTTCACCAAACGGTAAGCCTATCCACAATACACTGCCTGTCTTAAGAGCATCCTCCACAGCCCGTATGTTATCCTCCCGGCACCAGTTCCAGCCGGAAGGCCGGTACATATGCGTCGTCGTGGTCACAATTGCTTTCCTGTTCAGTATTCTATATTCCTCCGCCAAATATTCTATCGTGCTCGTTTTTCCTCCGGCTCCGACGACAGAAACGACCGGCGGCTTCATACCGTCCAATCCCAATACATTAAGAAGGGACGGGTTCTCCTGCCATTTAGAATTACCCGGTAAAATCACCCTCATAGCTATACCTCCCTATTCACCCCAGGCCGCTTCACATTCTATTTTCTGTCCTGATAAAAGGTACAGCAGAATTCGACGAACCTTTTCTCAACAGAGCTGAACTTCTTGTTTCTCTCAAATACAATATACAGCTTCCTGACAATCGGGTCGCCTGCGGGTTCGTAAACCAGCAGCTTCCCTGCAAGCGCATAGTCCAGGGCCGCCTTTTGTGACAGAATCGATATTCCCATCCCTTTGCACACGGATCTCTTGATTATCTCCTGATCGTTTATTCTGGCAACTACATTCAGTTTCCCCACATCTACTTTTTTCTCTTCAAGGAACTCTTCCGCGGCCTTCCTTGTCCCGGAGCCGTTCTCTCTTAATATGACCGGTCCCTTCATCAGTTCCTCCAAGGGACTGTCACTTTGCAAAAGCTCCCGATACCTCTTTTCATTCGGTGCGATAATAACCAGCCTGTCCTCATAAAACGGGATATACTGCAGCCTGTCATTGCTTTCTTTCATGCCTACGAATCCGATATCCGCCTTATGCCTCAGTACTTCTTCAATCACATACCGGCTGTCTCCCTGGTTGATGGAAAAGTAAACCCCTTTGTTTAGCTTTTGGAAGGCAGGAATCAACTCCGGCAAGATATGCTGCGACGGTATGGTAGAACCCGCAATCTCAATCCGTTCCCCAACCGAAGCCTCCACCTTGAATTCCCTGTGGATATCCTCCCTCAGTTCAAGTATCTCTTTTGCATACTTATACAGTTTTTCTCCGGAAGCCGTGGTAGTAACGGTTTTTGTCGTACGTTCCAAAAGTCTGGCACATAGCTCCCTTTCCAGCGAAGAAACATGTGCACTGACCGTAGGCTGGGTAAGATATAAACTTTTGGCAGCCTGAGAAAAGCTCTGTAATTCAACCACTTTTATAAAAGCCTCCAACTGCTTTAATTCCATATAGCCGTCTGCCTTTCCTGTAATTTTGATAACAGTCGTTCCTTGTTTTTTAATTTATATGAATATTTGTACCATATTTTCGTCAATTATGTTATAGTAATACTAGACTTACTAGACTTTTTCACACTTCGTTTGATATGGAAAGGATGTATCTTATTTGAAAAAAAATGTACCGCTTACCAGTTTGGTGAAGACCTCCGGCTGTGCCGCAAAAATAGGTCCCGGTATTCTTCATAACGTATTGAATAAGCTTCCCAAATTTCAAGACCAAAACCTTCTTGTAGGTTTTGAAACCAGTGATGATGCCTGTGTTTACAGGATTAATGATTCTGTTGCCGCCATCCAGACGGTAGACTTCTTTCCCCCTATGGTGGACGATCCATATGCCTTCGGCCAGATTGCGGCCGCCAATGCCTTAAGTGATATCTATGCAATGGGGGCGGACCCTGCAACTGCCATGAATTTAATGTGCTTTCCGTCCTGCCTGGAGATTTCGGTAATGCAAAGCATTCTGGAAGGAGGATATTCCAAGGTACAGGAAGCAGGAGCCGTCGTTGCGGGAGGGCATACTATCTCGGACCCCACACCCAAATACGGGCTGTGTGTAACCGGCTTTGCTCACCCTAATGATATTCTGACGAACAGCACCGCCAAAGCCGGTGACGTCGTGGTGTTAACGAAGCCTATCGGCATCGGTATTATGAATACCGCAGCAAAAGCCGGTATGCTGGATGAGGCCGGGCAGAAGGAGATTATCGGTATCATGTCCACCCTGAATAAATATGCCAGGCAGTCCATGAATGGGCTGAAGGTACATTCCTGCACCGATGTGACGGGGTTCAGCCTTATCGGTCACAGCTACGAGATGGCTTCCGGGAGCGGCAAAACGATTGAAATATATTCCGGCAAGGTCCCGGTAATTGAAGGAGCACCGGATTTTGCATCCCTGGGTATTATCCCCGAAGGAATGTATAATAACCTGGAATATCTAAATGACAAGTTCCTGTACAAAAATCTGCTGCCGCAAAATCTTAAGGATCTGCTGTTAGATCCCCAGACTTCCGGCGGTTTATTGCTTTCCCTGCCGGAACAGGATGCAAAGATATTCCTCAGCCGTATGGAACAATATACACCGTGGGCCCGGATTATCGGCCAGGTAACGGATAGGAAGGAAAAGCCTTTGCTGATTCACTAGCAGAGGCTGTCTCCGCTATTTTCTTGCACAGTTATCCGTTCGCCCAAGCATGATCTGTAACCCGTGCTCAAGCTCCGGCAATATAAATTCCAGACATTCCCGCACCGCCTTCGGACTTCCCGGCAAATTCAATATCAAGGCGGACTTTCTGGTGACACAGGCTGCCCTGGAAAGCATGGCCCGTTTGGTATACTGCATGCTGTATCCACGTATTGCTTCCGGTATTCCGGGAACTCTCCTCTCCCCGGCCTCTTCGGTCGCTTCCGGCATACAATCGGTCGGAGACAGGCCGGTTCCGCCGGTGGTAAGTATTAAATCCGCCAGGCCCTGATCGCAGATACGAATCATCTCCTCTTTCAGCATGTCCTTCTTATCAGGTAAAATAATCATGGTGACTACCTCATAACCGTTTGCTTCAACAATTTCCTTAATAGCAGGGCCGCTCAAGTCCTCTCTCTTTCCCGCATATCCGGAATCACTGGACGTGATAACCGCTACGCGCATTATCACATTAAGTTCATCCCCGACTTCGATCACACCGCCGTTAAGGACCCTGGCAAATACCCCTTCTCTTGGCATGATACAGTCTCCGACCTTTCGGAATATCTCACATTCATTATGGCATTCCTTGCCGATCTGTGTAAGCTCAAGAAGGACATCCCCGCATTGGAGCTTTGTCCCAACCGGAAGCCTTGCAAAGTCGATGCCCTGCACCACAAGATTTTCCCCGAAGGCGCCGTAGGCTATCTCGATTCCTTTCGCCCGGAAGGCTTCGATCCTTTCGAGGGATAAAAGGCTGATCTGGCGATGCCAGTTCCCGGCATGTGCATCGTTTCGTATGCCGTAATTTTCGATGAATTCCGCCTTGCCGATATTTGTTTTCTGCGTCCCTTTCCTGTCGCTGGTGCATACCGCACATACTCTGCCCATAGCCGCTAACCTCCTATATCGTTCATGGTTCTGTACTCTATCCTGTCTCCCCGGCCTTCCCTGTTCTCAAAATGATGACAGGCCGGCTTTTCCGAAACAGTCTTTTCAATCATTGCTTTTATTTCTTCATCGTCAGTGCCGTCGCGCAATGCCTGCTTTAAGCCGCACCCGCTGTCATATTGCAGACAGGTTTTTAAAAAGCCGTCCGAGGTCAGCCGTATCCGGTTGCAGCTGCCACAGAATTTGTGAGTTCGCGCACTGATAAATCCAATCCTCCCCATAAAATCCGGGGCCTGGTAATAATTCGCCGGGCCGTTCCCTAATTTGTCGGGAACAGGAGAAAGCATCCCAAAGCTGTCCTCCAACACCTTTTTCACTTCCTCCTCACCCATATATCCAAAATCCTTTCCGGGTCCTATCGGCATCATTTCTATAAAACGGACGTGAATGGGATTCTCCCTTGCCAGCTCTGCAATTTTGATGATATCCCGCTCATTTACTCCCTTTATGGGAACACAATTGATTTTTACCCGAAGGTCAGGATACTTTAGAGCCGCCCGGATTCCTGCCATAGCCTCCGTCCAATGATTTCTCTTCGTTATTCTCTCATAATTGGCGGAATCCGCAGCATCAAGACTGATATTTACGGCGGTAAGGCCCGCTTTCACCAGTTCATCCAGATATTGCGGCAGCAATACCCCGTTCGTTGTCATAGTAACGGATTCTATCCCTGCAATACGATGTATCTTATCGACCAGTACGTTACAGTTTTTCCGCACCAGAGGTTCGCCTCCGGTTATTTTTACTCTGGTAATCCCGAGCTTTGCAAGGATTCTTAAAAGCCGCTCAATCTCTTCAAACGTCAATATATCCTTATGGCTCATACAGGGAACACCCTGTTCGGGCATGCAGTAAATACAGCGCAGATTACACCGGTCTGTTACCGATATTCTTATATAATTAATTTCACGGCCTCTTTTGTCCTTCATTAATAAAATCCCCGCTTTTTCCGCCCGATTTACTGACCAGGTGAATGTCTGTTATCTCCATTGTCTTGTCCATTGCCTTACACATATCATATATTGTCAAAAGTGCGACGGTAACCCCGGTCAGGCTTTCCATCTCCACCCCGGTCTGTCCCTGTGTTTTTGCCGTACACACTGCGGTTATTGCGCCTGCTTCCCTGTCCGTCTCAAAATCCACGGAGCAGTTCGACAGATACAGCGGATGGCACATGGGTATCAGAGAGGAGGTTTGCTTGGCGGCCATTATCCCTGCCACTCTAGCAACTCCAAGAACATCTCCCTTTTCCGCCCTGTGATGAATGACCGCCTCCATTATCTCCTGATTCACCAGGATTTTCCCTTTGGCAACCGCAGTCCGGACCGTTGTATCCTTACCGGACACATCAACCATTACTGCATTTCCTTCCCCGTCAAAATGTGTCAGCTGACTCATGATACCCATCATCCTTTCCTTGCTGTTAAAGCTTTACTTTGTTAACAAAAGAACCTCTTCCGAAGGCAAGGCAATATATGCAGGCAGTTCGCCGTTTAAATCGTTATACCACTGTTCTTTCGTAAGCTTCCACCAGATTTTACTATTTTCTGCTTTGCTGCGGCTGTTTCTGTTCTGAACTATCAGGTTTATTTCAAATGGGCTTTCCATCACGGTAACCAGCTCCGGTTCTATTACATTGTTAAGCCGCTGCCCTTCGGATACCGCTTTCAGATAATGAGCCCGTATTCCCACATGGCTTAAGCTGTCCGGAACCTCTCCTTTTATGCAAAGTGTCACATCCCAATCGTTTGCATACAGCTCATGATCCGATTTTTTTTCTGCCCTGGAAATATTCTTGCAGCCTGTAAGTCTTGCCGCCGACAGATACTTCGGATCGGCAAAGATATCCTTTAAGTTTCCGATACAGATAAGCCGTCCCTTATCCATTATGATAATATTTTTGCACAGGCTGAAAGCTTCATCCCTGTCATGGGTAACCAGGATAGCTTCCTTCCGGTAGATATGAAGCATCTCGAGCAGCTGTTCCTTTAATTGCTCCTTCAGGTAGTAATCCAATGCGGAAAGCGGTTCATCCAGCAATAGGATGTCCGCATTGGAGGCCATTATTCTGGCAAGCGCCACCCTTTGCTGCTGTCCGCCCGACAGCTGTGCCGGATACAGCTTCTCCAGGCCCTCCAGCCGGAATGCCTTCACCATCTCACTCACTTTACTGCGTTTCCCGGTTTTATTTCCGCGGACACCTGTTTCGATATTCTGCTCTACCGTCATATTCGGAAAAAGTGCATAGTTCTGAAACAGGTATCCTACATTTCTCTTTTGCGGAGGAAGATTAATCCTTCTGTCGGAGTCAAACAGTACCCTTCCGTTCAGTATAATCCGTCCGCGGTCCGGCGTCAGGATGCCGGCAATCGACTTTAAGGTCAGGCTTTTCCCGCATCCCGAGGCACCGAGAATTCCCAGCGTGCCGTCCGCACTTTCAAATTTTATGTTAAGTGAAAAATCTCTGTATTTCTTCGTAATATCAACACTCAGGCTCATTGCTACGCCTTTCTTCACGATTTCCGTGTATATCTTCCTCCGGTGACCGCATAGTTCATGGATATAATGATCAGCAGGGCCAGAGCCATAATTATAATGACATATTTACCGGCCGTCTCCATGTCACCGGCCGCCACCGCGGAATAGACGGCAAGCGGAATCGTCCTTGTCTTCCCTGCAATGTTTCCCGCAATCATGGCAGTTGCGCCAAATTCGCCAAGTCCTCTTGCAAAGGCCAGAATACCGCCTCCAATGACACCGGGCATCGAAACCGGCATCAATACCCGCCAGAATATCTTCCATTCGGACATTCCGAGAGTCCTGGCCGCATGGATCAGATTCGGATCCGCCTGCTCGAATGCCCCTCTGGCGGAACGGTACATCAGCGGGAACGACATTACGGCTGCGGCTAACACTGTGGCTCCCCAGGAAAAGGCGATCTTTACACCGAAATAATCCAGCAGGAACCGGCCGACCGGCCGCCTGACCCCGAAAGTATACAGCAGCATAAAGCCTGCAACTGTAGGAGGGAGTACCAAAGGTAATACCAGTATCCCGTCCAATATATTTTTTAACACTCCGTTCCTTAGTCCCGCTATCAGCCATGCAAAGAAAAGTCCGAGGAAAAAGGTGATAAATATAGATAATGAAGCTGTTTTCAATGATATCAATATTGGCTGGATATCCATGTTTATACCCGCTTCATGGCACATCCGCAAGCAGATGTGCCAGAGCCACAAATGTAAAGTTGAAAGAATCTATATGTGGCATTCCTTTCTGGTCGAATTTTCTTTCAACCTCCCAGTACATCGTTTTGCATTACCGGTTATCGGTAAACCCGTATTTTTCAAATACGGCCATAGCTTCATCGGACGACAGGAAGTCCACGAATTTCTTAGCTGCCTCCGCTCTGGTTGAATTCTTCAGTACTGCAACCGGATAGATAACGTCGGATTTCAGACTGCCTTCCGGAGCCTCGGCAATCACTGTAATGCCGTCGGGACTGGCGGCGGCATCCGTTGCATACACGATACCCGCATCCGCACTCCCTTCGGAAACCCAGCTCAAAACCTCCGTAACGTTAGTACCAAGGCTTGCCTTTTCCGATACGGTTTCCCAGAGGCCTAAGGCTGTCAGGGCTTCCTTTGCGTACTGGCCGGCCGGTACACTTTCCGGATCGCCAACAGCAATCTTATCCGCATTTGCAATATCTTCAAACTTCGTATATCCGGCAGCGGTATCGGACGGTACGATCAATACAATTTTGTTTTTCAGCAGATCAACCCTGCTGTCTGAATTGACATAGCCTTTCTCATTCAATTCGTCCATTTGCTTCACTGCCGCAGAAAAGAAAACATCTGCATCAATGCCTTCCTCTATTTGTGTCTGTAATTTTCCGGAACTGTCATAGGTTCCTTCTACCGTAATACCCGGATTCTTTTCTTCAAATGCGGGTATCAGTTCTTCCTCCAATGAGTATTGCAGGCTTGCGGCCGCCGCAATCAGGATTTTTGTCGATTCACCCGCCGTTTCGGGAGTTCCCGGCGTCTCTGCGGTATCTGCGGGTCCCGGCGTTGCCTCCGCCTCCGTTCCCTTTGGTGCGTCTGCCTTATCTGCTGCAGAAGAACCGCAGCCCGAGATGAGCATTGCCGTCAGCAATAATCCCGCCAGTATCAAATTTCTTTTCTTGTGTAAACCCGTAGCTGAAAAATTCTGTTTTTTCAACCTGATCTCTCCTTTCTGATATTCAGTTTTTGTTAGTTCTGTCTTTCTGTTTAGTGTTTATATATTTAAGTTAAAAGCAAATATCCTACACGGTATCTGCTTTACACTTCCACATATTTACCTGCCCTTGCCGAACCCGCAGTTCGGATACGTACAGACAGGGCATTGAAGGCAAAGTCCGCCTTCCCCCAAAGCCGCCAGTTCCTCCCTTGTAATCTCATCATCCGCCATGATTCTTGGAAGCAGTATATCAAAAATTGTTCTTTTCGCATACATGACACATCCGGGAAGTCCCAGCACAGGTATCCTGCCGTTTTCTTTTTCGTAATAGGATACCAGCATCATAGCACCCGGCAGTACGGGAGCACCATAGGATACTATCCTCGCGCCCGTATCCGATATCGCACCCGGCGTACAGTCATCGGGATCCACACTCATGCCGCCGGTGCATACAACCATGTCGGCCCCATTGCCGATAAAGTCGAGGACAGCATCCCTGATATGCTCCTTCCGGTCATCCACATAGGTCTGTCCGAGAATTTCCGCCGGATATTCCGATAATTTATCTTTAATAACAGGTCCGAAGGCATCTTTAATTCTTCCGTAAAATACTTCATTGCCCGTCGTTACGATACCGACCTTCTTTTTCCGGTACGGAAGAATCGTAAGTATGGGTTTGTTTCCTCCTATCCTTTTAACCTGTTCCATTTTTTCCTTCTCAATAACCAAAGGTATAATTCTGGTCCCGGCAAGCTTATCCCCTTTCCTTACCGGCGTATTGCCATGCCTTGCCGCAATCATCATATCCCCGAAGCTGTTTACCGCAATCAGTCTTTCTCTGTCTATTTTAAACAGACCATCCATGTCTGCAATGATTTCTATCTTACCTTCTTTTATTTCAGAGCCCTTCATACCTTTATTCCGGCAGATATCAAAAAGAATCAGCGCCGCCTCATTCTCATGCAGGATACTCTCATCCTTCTCCCACACATATAAATGATCCTTGCCCACGGATAAGAGAACGGGAATATCCTCTTCCGTCACAATATGCCCCTTGCGAAATACGGGGCCTTTCTTTTCTCCCGGTATAATCTGTGTTATATCATGACATAAAACATGTCCGACCGCTTTTGTTGTCTCTACTACCTTCATTTACGATACTCCTATCTGCTATGGGCGCCTTGTTTAATCCGGTTCAGTTCTTCATAGACTTTAAGCAGCCTGTCATAATCCTCCGGCCGGTTAATATCCATCAGCATATTGGTATCTGTTACCTCAATATATTTTATCCGGCCTGCATATTGTTCAAGAACACCATGAATACCGTTGTCGCCGCGATAATTCATGATTTCCTTCATGATTCTTCTTCCTAACAGTAACGGATGCCCCCTGCGTCCTTTATTGGCAGGAATATAGGCAAATGCATCCGCTCTTTCTCCTGCTTCAACCAGCCTTCGAATCGTTTCCGGTTCAATTAGCGGAATATCCGCAGGACAAAGCAGGATACCTCTGGTGTCTGCCGTCACGGCATTAAGCCCCAGCTTTACGGATTCCAGCATATCCGTCTGGTCATAATCTTCATTCACAACAGCCTGTACACCCAGGTGTTTTAACATCGGGAACAGCTCGGCACGTCTGTAGCCGATGACCACAACAATATCATTCATGCCTGCTTCCTTGAATCTGCATATCGTCTGCGCGAGGATACAGGTGTCCCCCAGGGGAAGCAGCGGCTTAAACCTCTTCATCTTCCTGGAACAGCCTGCTGCCGCAATCAGTACCTTATATTTTCCGCATTCCTTGTCCAAATCACTCACCTCTCTATGATATATTAAGACTAGAGTGTCAAAAGGCCATTTAAAGTATATTTTATGAATACCAGTGTATATATATATTCAATTTTGCGTCGACCGACCGAGGGCACTGTTTATATTTTGTCAAATATTATTTATAATATTTTACTCTGGTCAAAAATTAAGCCGGCCGGCTTGATTTTTGAGCCGATAGAGGCTTGTAAAAAATATAGTGTCCGAGGGTAAGGCAGCAAAATTAAATATATATACGCTGTTATTCATTCAGAACACTAAATTGGCCTTTTGATACTCGAGTCGTATTAAACAACCTCCAGCAGGATTTCCACCACGCCGCCGCATACCATGCCTTCCTCCTCGGCACTTAAGCCCGTCATATCCACAGTACAAAGCTTGGGTTCCTTATCCCCTTCCGCCAGCCGGTGGCGCGCCTCTCTGCAAATATCCGCTTCCGCACAGCCGCCTCCTATAGTTCCGGCCGTGGTACCGTCCCTGAAAATAAGCATCTTGGTTCCTGTCTTTCTCGGCGCGGAGCCTTTTCTTGAAATGATGGTGGCTAACATCTTTGGTTCCTTCTTTGTGTCCTCATTCAGGATAGCCTTGAGTATTTCTTTCGGATATCCTCCCTTTTTGAACTGGTTCTTAACCTGGATGATTTCGGCCATAATGGATACGGCTATCTCTTCGGGTGTTTCGGCACCGATCTTTAAACCAATCGGGGAATAGAGCCCGTCAAGCAGTTCTTCAGGGAACCCCTTCTCAAGCATTGCGTCCTTTACCTGCTTTACACGTATTCTGCTTCCGATCATGCCGATATAGGCATGTTCCTTTTTCAGGATAGCCTCCAGACAAACCTGATCGTAACGGTGGCCTCTCGTGACGATTACGAAATAGGTGTCGGAATCCCCCTGGACCCGTTCCAGTGCGGCGGAAAAGTCCTCACAGATAACCTCATCGGCATCCGTTCTTCTTATATTATCCGCAAACCGGACGCGGTCTTCGATAACGGTTACATGAAACCCTGTCATTGCTGCAATCCTGACAACAGGAACGGATACATGTCCGCCTCCGCATATAACAAGCTTCTTCTCACCTCCGAGTGTCTCGCAGAAAATCCGTGCCTTGTCAACAGATATTACTCCAACCGTATTACCGTCCGGTATCCGGCCTGTCACGCCGGGTGCAAAAAGACCTTCCTTTGATTCATAGACAGTCTTTCCGTCAGAAAATACCGCCTTTTCTCCAAAATTCTCTCCGTCAATAACCGTTAATACCAGGTTATCCGCATATGGATTCAGATTACTGATTATTTCGTAAGGATTACACATAGTCTGCCACTTCCCTTAAAGCTTTATGAGTCAGGTCAATCGGTTTTTAAACTGTAAATCTGGTTTAACATCATCTGTCTGCAGGTATTAAAATAAGTGTTTGTATCAAAATCACTCTTGTTAATGAAATACTGTATGGTAGCTCCCTGCAGCAAGGAAACCAGGGTATACGGAAGGATATCAAGGCTCTTTTCATCGAGGAACGGACAATATCCGGACAGTATCACCCGGATTTCCTGCCGCCATTTTTCATAGGACTCAATGAATTTTGAATGAATATCGCTATTTGTTTTACTCTGAACCCAAAAGTCTATTTCCGCAAAATCATATTTCTTTTTATCCAATATCAGTTTCTTCTTCTGGTTGATAAACACATCCAACTGACCTTCCAGGCTGTCACTGCTGCTCTTTTTCTCTTTCCGTCTTATCTCATAGCACTCTTCGAAAATGTAATCCTGAAGCGCAAGCATTAAATCGTTCTTGGTTTTATAATAGTAGTGAACGTTTGACTGCACCATCTGAGCCTGCTCCGCAATCAGATGCATCCTTGTGCCGCTGATAGTATCTTTGTTCACCACATCCAGAGCGGCATTCAGTATTCTTTTTATCGGTTCTTTATTCGATATATCGCCCATATCATTTTCCTTCCGTAACCTTGGTTCCCTATTTCCTAATATAATCTATTTGCTCTTTACGGCAATTGCTTCGATCTCAATCAGACCGCCTTTCGGAAGCTTCGCAACCTCTACGCAGGAACGTGCAGGTGTTTCCCCTGTAAAGTATTCCGCATAGATTGCATTGATTGCGGCAAAATCATTGATATCATCCAGAAATACCGTTGTTTTCACAACGTCCGAGTAGCTTAATCCGGCTGCGTTAAGCACTGCTCCAAGATTTTTAAGACTCTGGTGTGCCTGTGCTTCTACTCCCTCCGGCAGACTGCCGGTTACCGGGTCAAGTCCCAGCTGGCCGGATGTAAATACCAGATCCCCTGCCTTTACCGCATGTACATACGGTCCCACTGCCGCAGGCGCATTCTTTGCATTGATAACTTCTTTTATCATTTCTAATTCCTCCATTTATAAATATTATAACTGTTAAAACGTATCCCGGCTTTTCCCCCGGTATACGTAGTTACCTGTTTTTACGCCGGTTACCTTCCCTTTTTCCGCAGCCAGCCTGCCTCTTAGGAATACATATTCGGCCCTGCCCTGAATGTTCATTCCTTCATAAGGCGTATAATCAACCTTCTGTACCTGCTCTCCGGCCGTAATCGTACCGGTGTAGCCGGTATCCCATACAACGATATCTGCATCACTGCCTTCATTGAGGCTGCCTTTCTTCGGATACATGCCGAAGAGCCTGGCGGCATTCGTCGATAAAACGGCGCAAAGCTGTTCCTTTGTTATCTGCCCGTTTGCTACTCCATAAGTATACATTAGAACCGGTCGATGTTCAACACCGGGAATCCCGTTTGGTATTAACGAAAAATCGTAAAGTCCCCGGTCCTTTTGTCCGCTAAAATTAAAGCTGCAATGATCCGTTCCGATGGTATCTATCCTGTTTTCCTTTAAGGCATTCCACAGACATTCCTGATCCGCTTTCGTACGCAGCGGCGGAGAAAGGACATACTTTGCACTTTCAAAGCCTTCCAGAAGGTATTTTGATTCATCCATCAGGAAGTACTGCGGACAGGATTCCACATAGACCTTCTGTCCTTCCTTCCTTGCCCGCTTTACAAGCTCATAGCCCTTAGCCGTACTAAGGTGGACGATATTTACCGGAGTATCCGCAAATTTTGCAATTGTCAGAAGTCTTCCGATTGCTTCCGCTTCCACCTCATCCGGTCTTGACAGCGGATGCGCCTTCGGAGACAGATTGCCCATCGCCTTCTGCTCTTTAATCAGCTCATTTACCAGATCTCCGTTCTCGCAGTGAACGCCGATAATTCCGCCTTCCCTGGCTACCGCCTTCAGAATCTCATATATTTGTGCGTCATTGACCCTCAGATTGTTATACGCCATGTAAAGCTTATAAGAAGTTACCCCTTCCCCGGTCATTTCCCTGAGCTCTTTCCTGATCTCATCGTTCCATTCGCAGACAGACATATGGAACCCGTAATCACAGTAGGAACGGCCGTCGGCCTTCCTGTGCCAGTTCCGCAGAGCATCCTTCAAGGTTTCCCCCCGGTTCTGCGTAGTGTGGTCCAGCACGGTAGTAGTTCCTCCCGCAAGAGCGGCTTTCGTACCGGACTCAAAATCGTCCGAGGTAAAAAAGTCTCCCGCATCCAGATCAAAATGGGTATGTGTATCGATGAAACCGGGAAACAGCAGTTTGCCGGTGACATCGATTACTTCCGCTCCGTCAGACGCCAGACCTTCCCCAAGCTCGGCAATGCTTTCTCCCTTAATTCTGATGTCAGCTTTCCTGCTTCCCTCGGGTGATACGACAGTTCCTCCTTTTAACAAAATATCCATCCTTTTTGCACCTCACTTTCCAACATAATTACAGATTTAATATATACCGGTAGTCCCTGATTACCGCCAGTATCATGCTCTTAATTCCTTCCTGCAAGGTGCAGCCGGAATTCTTAAGATTAAAGTCTTGTACGCTGTCTCCCAAGCGGACCCTGACCGTAAGCTTATCCTCATCAAGTAAAACAAAGCCCTCATTCCTGCTGTCTTCGAAATCGCTTGCCGTACGGAAGTAAGTGAATTTCTCTTTATACGGTGAGCTGTTATAGGGGCAGAAGCTTGTACAGTTGCCGCACTCATTGCACATATAATCCACATGCAGGATCTGAGGCATTCCGATACCGGGCACCCGGATGGAAAGATTGGCTCTGTTCGGACATACGTCCGCGCATGCCTCACATACCTGGTTACATTCCAGGCAGCGGTCTGCTTCATCCTTTGGTTCTCCCGCGTGTACCAGGATAC
>JAEWSD010000258.1 GCA_023398615.1 Bacillota bacterium | reverse complement strand
GATAACCCGAGAGCGGAGCTTGTGATCGATTATGAGAAGGAGAATGAAACACTTGGTACAAGCCGTTTCTATCTTGGGGAAAGGTCCGGAGACGGAACCTATCCGGTGGTGACGGACGGGAATGCTTTCTATTCAATTCCGGAAAGCCTGGCAGACGAATTGCTGGAGTTAAATCCCTATGACTATATTCTTAAGATTGCATTTATCAGCAATATTGATAATGTAAGCGAAGTAACGATTCGTACGGGCTCCGGTACTTACCGGATGCGCTGCGGGAAGGACGGCTTTTTCCTTAATGAGGATAAGGTATCCGAAGAGAGCTTCCATAAGCTGTATACGGAGCTTATGAGTGTCCTGATACAAAAGGAAATCGGCACTGAGGGAGCTGCGGATACGGATCAGGAACCGCTTTTAACGCTTAGCTATAAATATAATAAAAAAGATATGGAGGATCAGATCATAAAATTCCTGCCATATGATGAAAATTACGCAAGAGTTCAGGTGGATGGCACACAATTCTTCCTTGTAAATCTTGCAGATGTAGAAAATTTAATTCAAACGATTGAAAATAATTACCGGTAAAGGAATGATCCGATGAAAACATTTGAAAATCCCGTGTTAAAAGGGTTTCACCCGGACCCTTCCATCTGCAGGGTGGGAGAGGATTACTATCTGGTAACTTCGAGCTTCTGTTATTTCCCCGGGCTGCCTGTTTTTCACAGCAGGGATCTGGTGCATTGGGAACAGATCGGGCATGCCATACACCGGAAGGAGCAGCTGGATTATCAGAACTGTGCCCATTCCGGCGGCTTATGGGCTCCGACCATCCGTTACCACGAAGGAACCTTTTATATCATTAATACCTTTGTCAGTGAAGACAGTGAGGAAACGCAGGGGAGTGTCTGCCGGAACTTTATTGTTACAACGGAGGATATCCGGGGGGACTGGTCAAAAGCGGTCTTTATAGAAGGTGCGGATGGAATCGATCCTTCCCTGTATTTCGGGGAAGACGGCAGAGTCTGGTATATGAGCAACCGGGTTCCGGCCAGGGAACTGTGGACAGGCCATAAGGAAATCTATATCGCGGAGATGAATCCGGTTACCTTTCAGTTCACGGGCGAGAAAACGGTAATCTGGGACGGTGCAAAAACCTTCAGCAATTATATCGAAGCGCCGCACCTATATAAAAGGAAGGATTGGTACTATCTTTTGGTGGCGGAAGGCGGAACCTTTACGAACCACAGTGTTATGATTGCAAGAAGCAGGCAGATTACGGGTCCATATGAAATCTGTCCGAGAAACCCGATTGTTACCAACAGGCACAGGAAGCTGAATTCCCAGATTGCGGCGACAGGTCATGCGGACCTGGTTGAGACACAGAACCATGAATGGTGGATGGTGCTCTTAGCAGTAAGACCGTACGGAGATTTCCTGTATAACCTGGGAAGAGAAACCTTTCTGGTTCCTATTGCCTGGGAACAGGATGAATGGCCTATAATCGATAATGAGTACGGCCTGGTTTTATCAACGGAACGTATGCCGGACCTTGCGGTATCGGTAAAACCCGGTGTGAGCCCGAACGATCATTTTGAAAATGAAAAGCTTTCCCTGATCTGGAACACGCTGCGCCACAGTGGGGCAGAATTTTATACTCTTAAGGAACGGCCCGGAAGCTTACGTATCTATGCACAGACCTATGAGCTTACGGAAAACCGTACCAGTTCATTCGTGGGAAGAAGACAGCAGCATAAGGATTTCTTTGCGGCCGCGGCTATGGAGGCGTTTCTTCCGGCCGGAAATGAGGAAGCCGGACTGGCGGTCCTGCAAAACCATAAATACCAGTTCCAATACCTGTTGAGTAAATCGGGCGATCACATGTTCCTTAAACTATACGAAGTAAAGAATGGGCAGATCTCCGTCCTTACGGAAAAGGAGATTGCACCGGCTTCCCGGATTTATCTGGGGATACAGGGAGCGGAGGATAGGTACAGTTTTTATTATGGTTACCGGGAAGGGGAAAAGGAGCTTCTTTATGCGGATGCGGACGGCAGCATATTAAGCTCTACCGTCGCGGGAGGCTTTGTCGGAACCTATATCGGCATGTATGTAACCTCGCACGGATATGAAACACAGGCTTATGCGGATTTCGACTGGTTTGAGTATTATAGCTTATAATTTTATAAACGGAGGATATGCAATGGGTATGAAAATGAAAAGTGCTGTATTTTACGGTAAACATCAATTAAAGCTGGAGGAAACAGATATCCCGGCAATAGGAGAGAATGATGTCCTGATTAAGGTTATGGCCTGCGGCGTATGCGGTACGGATGTCCATATTTACGAAGGTGACAAGGGGGCCGCCGAAACGAATCCTCCCACCATTCTGGGACATGAATTTGCCGGGATAATTGAGAAGACAGGAAGGAATGTTAAGGGGTTCGCGGTCGGCGACAGGGTATGCGTGGATCCGAACCAGCTTTGCGGAACCTGTTACTATTGCAGGAGCGGCATCGGACATTACTGTGAATCCATGACCGGTATCGGGACAACGACAAACGGAGGCTTTGCACAGTATTGCGCGGTAAACGTATCCCAGGTCTACAGGCTTTCGGACGGAACCACATTTGAGGAAGGTGCCATGACGGAACCGCTGGCCTGCTGTCTGCACGGTATTGATATGTGTGAAATCACGGCTTCCAGTACCGTAATGGTAATCGGCGGCGGAATGATCGGCCTGCTGATGGTGCAGCTGGCAAAATTAGCAGGGGCATGTAACATTATCCTGCTCGAGCCGGTTGGGGGGAAACGCGAAATGGGCAGGAAGCTGGGTGCCGACCTGTGCATCGACCCGATTAATGAAGATGTAAAAGCAGTCTTAAAGAAAGAGGGTATCCATAGGATTCAGGCAGTGATTGAATGTGCCGGTTTAAAATCCACGATTACCCAGGCAATTGAGCTTGCCGGCAATAAGTCTGTGGTAATGATGTTCGGATTAACGAAGCCGGACGACGAGGTGGCCGTCAAACCGTTCACCTTATTCCAGAAGGAGATTACCTTAAAGGCATCCTTTATCAATCCGTACACTCAGCAAAGAGCACTGGACCTGATCAATGCCAAAAAGGTAGATGTAAGCTCCATGATATCCGAATGCATCGGCCTGGAAAGACTGGAAGAGGTGCTGTCAAGCTCTGAATTAAGGAAAAAAGGGAAATTCATCGTGAATCCCTGGTAGAATGAAACTGCCGTGCGGCCTTAAGGTATTCCGTAATCAAAGGATGAGGCGTCTCGCAGGCGGAGCTTAGCTGCGGTTGGAACAGGGTCCCTATAAAGAACCTGTTCTTTTCCAAAGACAGAATTCGTGCTTCCCCGTTCTCATCGATACCGATTACCTTAAAGCCGTTATGGTCTAGCAGGGCTTGAAAATCCTTATTTACACCAAAGCTGCAATTATATTTTTCTTCAATCTCCGTACGGCCATAAACTTTATAAACATATGAATTCCGATCGATTCTGATATGCCTTGTCTGACCGATCAGGGAGCAGGAGAGAGCGGTTATAAATCCATTCGGCTCATACGGGTCGAAGCCGTCATCCTGCAACTCTTTAATTGCCAGGACATTCCTTCCGAATTCAATCACGGCATGCTGAAATCCGCCGCAGGTTCCCAGGAAGGGATAATCATTAATTCTTGCAAAGCCTATGGCATTGATTGCGCCGTTCATACTTTTATAGGGACTTCCCGGAGCACACCATAAGCCGTCAAAGGAATCCAGCTCCTTCTTCACACCGTTTTCAAAGGCTTCCGTAGGCAGCCACTCATATTCAAGCCCGGTCTTAAGTCTTTCTGCGCTGTGCTTTAATGCTTCCTGTGTGGCGATATGGGACGGCCGCCCGTCATAATCACCGATAATTCCAATCCTTACTGTGATACACATTTCTTATTCCTCCCATCCTTTATTTTAAAAATAAAAAATTATTATATTACAACTGTTAATATTTTGCAATCCCTAAAATTGAATTATTTTCGACGCAACATTCTGAGATATCAGCAATTGGTTGACATAATGTGATTATGTAAAATCAAGTATGGAGAACTCAACCGGAGGTTGAAAAAAAGACAGAAGTTCCATTAACCCGTTATTGTTTCTTAAAAGGATATCCGCTATGATTATATATAAGGAAAAGGAGGAAGGCATATGTTAGACAGTATTAAGGTGGGCAGCTTTATATCGAATAAAAGGAAAGAGCTCGGACTGACGCAGCAGCAGCTGGCGGACAAACTGAATATATCCTTTCAGGCAATCTCGAAATGGGAAAACGGCACCGCATATCCTAATATTGAATTGCTTTATGGTCTGGCAACAACGTTAAGGGTTACGGTTGATGAAATCCTTATAGGGAATGAAAAGGAAGCGGACGGGTTCTCATACAGCAAGGCAGGCGTTGACATTGCCTATACGGATACGATCAAACGTGAAATGGCAAAACATCTTGAAACCGGAGATAAAAGGGTATTGAATGGCTTGGGCCCGTTTGCCTCCCTTTATGATATCCGTTTCCCTGAGATCACGGAGCCGGTTTTGGTAATGAAATCGGAGGAACCGGGATCAAAACAGAAGCTTGCAATGGAATACGGCTATACGGAATCCATTTGCCACGATATGATAAATCATCTTGTAAATGACATTATTGTCATGGGCGCAAAGCCGTTAGCAGTTCTGGATACCATCGTCTGCGGGAATGCGGAAAAGGATACGATCAGTATGTTAATCAAAGGCATATCGGAGGCATGCCGGGACAATGACTGTTCACTGGTGGGAGGAGAAACCTCCATACAGCCCGGCGTGGTGGAGAAGGGAGTATATGTACTGACGTCAAGTGTTGCCGGTATGGCAGAAAAATCAAGGATTGTGGACGGTTCAAGAATCCGGAAAGGAGACCGGATACTGGCCGTTGCGTCAAACGGACTACATACCAATGGTTACTCCTTAGTCCGGATGCTGATGGACAGGATGCCTCAGATAAAACTGGACAGGATAGACGGCGAAACCTTTATTGAACAGATCATGAAGCCGCATTTACCTTATTATAAAGCAGTGA
>JAEWSD010000256.1 GCA_023398615.1 Bacillota bacterium | reverse complement strand
ATTGTATTCATATTCTAAATTCTCACCAACGTATATTGCTGTTTTTTCAAACAAATCACACATTCTCATCACTGCTTCCCAAGCATCGGAAACAGTTCCTGAGAAATAAGTAGACAAATATACTTCCCATTCCGATTCATCCAGCCAACGATACATATACTTCCCCGATTTTCCTATGCTCACCGAAAAATCTGTCAGCAACCCTATCTTCCATGACAAAAGTTTTTCTAATTGTTTTCGTACATGAAAGTTCACCATATCCTGCACATATGGTATCTCTTCTCTCCAGAGTCCTTTTGCAACATTGTCAAGACACCACCAGAACTCATTACAGGCACATAAATACTGGACCTTTGTTGGTTTCTTTACCCAATAATCCCTGTCATTTGACTTTGGTATATCAGGTAGCATTCCGTTTTTATCCAATAAGATTTTACAAAGCTTATCATCTGAGATATGCTGTTGTGCGTGTACCGCAGTCTCAACATGCAAGTCTAGTCTATTTCCATCAGCAAACTGTATCAGCCATCCATAGAAGTTTTCTTTGTCACTTGGATAATCCGGAGATTCTTCCGGATACTGCATAAATAAAATCTCTCCAAAATTCTCTATCCATCTTTTATTATTAATAAAGCTGCCGGTTTCCTTTACCACATAGACAATATCAAAATCCTGGAATATGTCTTTGGGAACTTTATCGTTTGTTCTTGAACCATTCATATATACTGCAAGAATGCGCTCATCTTTTTTCGCCGTATCTAAAATCAAATCATACATTTCTTGTTCGGTTCGCAATCTTTATACCTCCCCACTGCATCCAAAACTTCAAGTAATTTTCGGGTCTACCCTTTATCTCTAACAAGTACCTATTCCTTTAAAGAATTCGCAATACTCCACATCATAAATCTTCTTCAACGCCACCAAATCTGTGACTTTTATATTCCTGTTTCCCTGCTCTATCTTAGCATAGGTAGAACGTGACATAGTGCTTCCAAGCAACTGCATTTGTGCGACTAATTCATATTGAGATAATCCGCTGAATTGTCTCAATCTCTTTAAGTTAGTATATAAATCAGCATTTTGCAAAATCATTGTCATAGCCATCTTCCACCTTTAGCACTTAATTATGGGCATCTTTACCACTTTTCCTAACAGTAATAAACAAACGGTTCACAAAGAGGAACATTTTTATTGATTATACCTAATACTCTGTGCTATAATGGTTCACAAATAGGAACCAAATAAAAAATTTGTACACAAATTAATTATAATTGGAGAGGATAAATAAATATGCAAAGGAATCTTCAAAATAAACCATAGCTTGTTACTCCTTTTTCTGCCTATGAGTCCGCCAGTTGCTATAACGCTTTGCTTCCGAAAGGTCCCACATATTATTTCTTCGGTAACTTTCCGTTATCTGCGAACGCAAGAAGTAACCTCGATTCCGCTTCGCTTCATCTCGGTCATTTCTTGCATTCCAATGAATCAAAGCGCATAACAAAAGCCCCTTGAATGCAAGCATTTCGGGGCTTTGATATGCGTTTTGATTCGCAGATAACTGCTTATCTCTTTGAAAACTGCGGTGCACGGCGGGCTGCCTTTAAGCCGTACTTCTTTCTTTCCTTCATTCTTGGATCTCTTGTAAGGAATCCTGCTTTCTTTAATGAAGGACGGTAATCCTGGTCTGCATTTAATAATGCCCTGGAAATACCATGTCTGATCGCACCAGCCTGACCGGTGAAACCACCTCCGCGTACGTTTACAAGTACGTCAAATTTATCTGCCGTATCAGTTATAACCAGCGGTTGACGAACGATTAACTTTAATGTATCTAAACCAAAGTATTCTTCCATGTCTCTCTTATTGATTGTTACTTTGCCTGTACCGGGTACTAAGTATACTCTGGCAATGCTGCTTTTTCTTCTTCCTGTTCCGTAATATTTTGCCTTAGCCAATGTTATTTCCTCCTTTCAACCTTTGATTAATATTTAATCTCTAATACTTCCGGCTTCTGAGCTGCGTTATCATGCTCAGGACCAGCGTATAAGTGTAATTTTGTGATCATCTGTCTGCCCAAAGGTCCTTTCGGAAGCATACCTTTCACTGCAAGCTTGATAACCTCGCAAGGCTTCTTATCCAATAATTCTCTTAAGGTTGTTTCTCTCATACCGCCTACATAATCGGAATGATTGTAGTAAATCTTCTGATCTAATTTCTTACCGGTTACCTTTATCTTGTCTGCATTTACAATGATTACATAATCACCGGTATCAATGTGCGGTGTGTAAGTCGGTTTGTTTTTTCCTCTTAAAATTTTAGCAATCTCTGATGAAAGACGTCCTAATGTATGTCCTGTAGCGTCAACTACATACCATTTCTTTTCCACTTTATCCGGACTAGCCATAAAACTTTTCATGGGTTACCTCCTTAGATTAATCCAAATCTCTATATTTTTCTTGGTTATATGTTAAAATACCTTACCGGGGCTTGGTTCAAGTATTCTCACGTCACATCTTAATATTATAAAACATTCCGCCTGGCGTGTCAATAGTTTTTCTGCAATAGAAGTGCAAAATAATCTCCATATCCCTCCTGCTCCAGCTTTTCTTTCGGAATAAACCTTAGAGCGGCACTGTTAATGCAATACCTTAATCCGCCCGTTTCGGCCGGTCCGTCTTCAAACACATGTCCAAGATGAGCATCTCCGGTTTTGCTTCGCACTTCGGTGCGCACCAAACCAAGACTCTTATCCGTGAGCTTTGTAATTACATTTTCGTCAATTGGCTTTGCAAAGCTGGGCCAGCCACACCCGGATTCGAATTTATCATTTGATATAAAAAGCGGTTCTCCCGTAGTAACATCTACATAGATCCCCTCTTGGAATAAATCAAAATATTCATTGTGAAACGGTGGTTCTGTGGCATTGTTTTGTGTCACCTGATACTGCATTTTTGTTAAATTGCTTTCTAATACCTCTTTCGGTTTCTTAGTAAACTTTTTACTATAATCAACAGCTGTCTTTGCCTTTTCGAATTTATCCGTTCCGATATGACAGTATCCGTTCGGGTTCTTATCAAGGTATTTTTGATGATATTCTTCCGCTTTATAATAGTTCAGGAGAGGTTTAACCTCGATTGCAATCTTTTCACTGTACTTATTTTGAAGGTTCCTAATTGACTCTTTGATAATCGGTTCATCTTTGGAGTCTACAAAATAAATCCCGGTTCTGTATTGTGATCCCCTATCTCCGCCCTGTCTGTTAATGCTCACCGGATTTATAACATCATAATACAGTTCTAACAGAAAGGATAAGCTAATAACACTTTCCTCATAAACTACCTTCACTGTCTCGGCATGACCCGTATTATTGTGACATACCTCTTCATAGGTCGGGTTTTCCGTATTACCGTTGGCATATCCTGCCTCCGTTTCTATAATGCCGTTAATATTCCCAAGATATTTTTCAGTTCCCCAAAAACATCCTCCCGCCAAATAAATTTCTTTTTGTATGGCAAATACCTCCTTGCTATATTGTTTATATGCAGACCCAAATTCACTGCTTATATAAGTATGCTCCATTCTGCTTCTTTAAAACCTACCAGTACAATATCATCTTTCACGAATATAGGTCTTTTCACAAGCATTCCGTCTGTTGCCAGAAGCTTAATCTGTTCCTCCTCCGACATACCGGATAACTTATCCTTCAGATTCAGCTCTTTATATAAATTCCCGCTTGTATTAAAATATCTTTTCAGCGGATAACCGCCTTTTGCAATCCACTCTTTCAATTCGTTCTCTTTGGGGTTATTCTCTTTGATCGGCCTTTCTTCAAATTCAATATTATTTTCCTCCAGCCATTTTTTCGCCTTACTGCAAGTACTGCATTTGGAATAACATATAAATTGTGCGCTCATAGCCTGCCTCCTTTTTAATTTAATTATATCCAATGATCCGATTATTCATTAAACTTACTGCCGCATTTGGGACATACGTTGCCCCCTTTGTACACATATCCGCACCGGTAACAGCATTTTACCGTATGCTTTTCTTTTGCCAGGTAGGAAATATCTCTGGATGCCGGTTTTTCCTTCAGATAGCTTACAAAATCATTCAATGCTCCGGCGAACGATTCAAGTTCAATTAACTTAAATGAATTTGATATTTTAACTTTTCCGCCATTTTTTAGATTTACATAAATTCCTTTGCTTAGTAACCCGGAGCCTGCGAAAACATGCTCGATATCCGTAACTTTCATTACGCCTGAAGTAAGCGGCGTATTATAAAAGATATGGTCCGGCGTCAGCACAAATCCCGCTTTTCCGCTCATGGAATAAGATGCATTACAGATTAGTATCGGATATTCATATTTCGATTTGGATTCCGCATATGTATTGAGCGCATTATGAACGGCTGCGGATTCCGTATCATCCGCATCACTCTTCCTTCTATTTCTTGTATCATAAAAAAATATTCTGGGGTACTTCTCTTCCGTCCATTTCATATCCTTACGAAGCTTCTTCACCAGCTGCTCGCATTCATCCATCTTCAATTTTCTCAGACGTTTGTCTATCATTCCAAGTATGTTCGATTTTAATTCCGGCAGAAAAATTCCCGATGATATCTCTTCGTACATTTGTATTCCCTCATCAAAGGTAATGTCTGCGGGTTCCGGACATATTCTTTTTATGGCTGCTTCATCAATGGCATAAATCCTGTCATGGATTGCTTCAAGAAATGAGTTTACATTTCTCTCTTCATAATCCAGTTCTTTCAGTTTACGGTGCAAATCAGACAGAGAGTTTCTGTCCGCAGCGTTTGCCCGTTTTATAAAAGCGGCTATTTCCTGTTTTTCAACGGCATCACGCCTCTCATCCAGTAACTCCTCATAGGGGCTGTTATCTATCTCTTTATACTGTCCGATCTTTTCCCTGAATTGACTGTATTGCCGTTTGCTTATAGTTGCAGGAATGCGGGAAACAATATGTTCTAATTCTTTTTTACCCTTATCTTTAAGAAGTTCCGTTAAGGAATCTAAAATCGGCTTCTTTACACTGTCCGCGCAATCTTCATTCTTTATTTCATCAATAAGATACAAGAGTTCCGTATAATTTTTCTCTTTGCCTGAAGCAGCCTTCCAATTTAACTCCTTCCTGTCGATCCTGTCTATATAATTATTCTTTTCATTCTTATCAATGTTCTGTTCCGAGTGAATCAGCAGTTTCAAATCCTTTAACTGCTTCGAAGAAAACTTTTCCGCTTTTCCGTCAAATACATCCTGTTCTCCTTTTTTAATTGCCGCTAAAGCTTCCCTTAAGTCATCGGATATTTCTGACGCAGCTTCGGACACCAAAGAATTATATTGCGCTATGCCCTGTTCCCGGGTTCCTTTTCCAGGAATTTTTCTCTTATCCAGCCGGTTTCCTTTCCTGATCGTCTTCCTCTTATTCTGCCGGTTTCGTTCTGCCGTATCGGTATTTTCAATCTCAGGTGCACCGGTAACAGAACCATGTACATGCCGCACAATTGTCCTTTTTACGGATAGCGGCCCTTGTTTCTTCAATGAATATTTTACAGGCTTATCGGAAAATGCCTCATTATCTTCCGATTCCTTCGCCAGATATATGTTCCCTTTATACCGACTTTTTACAGGTTCTCTGGAATTCAGTTCTTTATCTACTCTTTTATAATATTTATCAATACTTTTCTCCGGATAAAAGCCGGAATCCATTTTGTCCCGGAGCTGCAATATTTCATCCTCTGTCATGGAATCCATATTGTCACAGATTTCCTCCAGTTGCGGTGAAGGTTCCCGGTTCTTCATATACTCTGATTCGTATTCATTAAAATGAGCATTTGATGTCCTTTCTCCCTGCCTGCCCAACAATTCAAGGTAATCCTCATATGCCGCCCTGTCATCCTCAAAAGCAAGAGTATAGACCTCCCCTTCTATCAACAATTTATGAGGTTTTGGAGTATAAAAATTATTACCGGCATTACACGTATACGCTCTTGCCAGATAAACCGCTTCTTCATCTGTTTCTATCCGAAATTCCCTGCCTGGGGGATAAACCACCATATAAAGCTTTTCTCCGCATAAAGGGCATTTATAATTTACCATATAAAAATTATTCCCCAGACGCGATTTTACCCGGTCGCTTTCCGTAAGTTCTTCCTTTTCAAAAGAGAAGCTTCCGGCCGACCAGCATATATTGTGCCATAAACCAAGAGCAGCTTCCCTGTTATCGTCTTCCTGCTTTCTTTCTGGCTCTTCTTCTTCCGGTTCTTTTTCGCTTTCCTCGTCGTCTTCTGATCTTATCTTGTCTAATATCAGCTGTATCACTTCTTCATAAGTGACTTGTATTCCATCTTTATAAAAGCGGAAATTATCCTTCGTAAGGCCGGATTCCACATCGATTTCACCTAAAATACTGTTAATCAGCCTGTTAAGCCGGTCGTAATCCTGTTCTACCGTAAGTCCTTTAATTCCGCCCCATTTTCCAAAGACATATAAAATCATGTTCAAAGTATTTACCAGTAATACATTCTCTGTAATCTGACTTGCCTTATCCCCGTCAATCGGTAAATCCACAATATTACTGAAAACCCGCCTGCTGTCAAAATTAAAGAACAGAGATCTGCCCTCTCCGACCAGAATAATATCATTATTATTAATAACAAATATTTCTGTCCATTTAACATTTTCGCCCGTGGTTTTAATCATCTTCTGAAACACTGTTTTTGTTTCGGAATTTGCCTTTAAAAGAATCATTGCCGATCACTCCCTTATGCATATTATAACTTTTTTCGGGCAAATCCACCAGAGTTTTATTTCTTATCAGATAATTGTAATATTTTTACAGTCGTTAGTTAGAATTCAGGAAACTCAATACCTTTCAGTGTCAAGCCCTGCGGCGGCGCTTTCGGTCCAGCGGCCAGGCGGTCTCTCTTCTCAAGGATTTCTTTCACATGACCCGGCGGATATACGCCGAGACCTGCCTTAATTAAGGTACCCGCAATAATTCTTACCATATTATACAGGAAACCGTTTCCGGATATCGTTATTGTTATAATGTCCTCCGTCTTTTCCAATTCCAGGCTATATATAGTCCTGACCGTACCGGTTACCTGCGTTCTTGCTGAGCAAAAGCTTTTAAAATCATGTTCTCCCGTAAGGTACTCCGCCGCCTGCTTCATCAGCTCAACCTGTAAGGGGTAATAAACAAAATGTGTGTACAGCCTTTGCGTCGGCTGCGGGAACTTTGTATTCAGTATCCTGTATTGGTATGTCTTGATACTGTTACAGCGCCTCGGATGAAACTCTGCGGGCACTTCCCGCGACTGCTGAATAACGATATCCTTCGGTAACCTCTGATTTAATGCATAGGACAACTTTTCCGCCGGTATCTGCGTATCCGTATCGAATACGGCTACATTTCCCAATGCATGTACCCCCGAATCCGTTCTGCTCGCTCCGATTACCGCAACAGGCTGCTTCAGCAGCAAGGTCAGCTCCCGGTTCAGGACCTCCTCGATAGTACACCCGTTGGGCTGCATCTGCCATCCGCAATAATTGGTACCGTCATATGCTACTGTTAACATTACTCTTTTCATGCTTATCTATCTCCGGCCTGTGTACACGACACGGCATTCAGACTGCAATATTTAATGCAATACCTGCCGCCATATATAGTAACAGGACAAAATATGCGGCAAAATCTTTCGATGTATACTTAAGGGGCTTCATCTTGGTCCTTCCGTCTCCGCCCCGGTAGCATCTCGCCTCCATTGCCATAGCAAGATCATTTGCGCGGCGGAAAGCCGATACAAAAAGCGGCACCAGCAACGGCACCATGCTTTTGGCCTTCTTTATGAGGCCGCCGGTATCAAAATCGGCTCCTCTTGCCATCTGAGCCTTCATAATTTTATCCGTTTCTTCCATTAATATCGGAATAAAGCGCAGCGCAATGGACATCATCATGGATATTTCATGTACCGGCACCTTAATTCTGCGCAGCGGTCCCATAACCTTCTCCAGTCCGTCCGTCAGATGGTTCGGCGTCGTGGTAAAGGTCATTAAGGAGGAGCCGACGATCAGAAACGTAAGGCGTATTGCCATCTGCACCGCCATTGTAATTCCTTCTCTCGTCACCTTTAAGAATCCAAGCTGCCAGATAACAGTTCCGGGAGTCAGGAAGAGATTAAACGTCACTGTAAATAAAAGCAGTACGATTACCGCTTTTAATCCCCGGAATATAAATTTAAAAGGGACCTTGGACAGCTTAATGATTCCGAACAGGAATACCGCGGCCAGAATGTATCCAAGCCTGCCGTCAAAGATAAACAGGGAGAGTATGAATGCCAGCGTTCCGATTAACTTCACTCTCGGATCTAATATGTGAAGAATAGAATCCGCGGGATAATATTGACCTATGGTTATGTCTCTTATCATTTCTTTCTCTTACCTTTCAAAACGGTTTCCGGTTTAATACACGAAGTATCTCTTTCTTCGCTTCCTGTACCGTCATTGCCTCAGTACCGACCGGTAATCCGCGTTCCTTTAATTTATTCATAACATATGTTACCTGAGGGGCCGCCAGCCCTATTTTCTCTAATTCCCTGTAATTTGCAAATACCCTTCGGGGCGTATCCTTATATACCACGCTTCCGTGATCCATAACGATAAGCCGGTCCGCATACTTTGCAATATCCTCCATACTGTGTGATACCAGTATAATGGTGATCCCGCTTTCCTTATGCAGCTGTGCAATCTGGTCCAGTATCTCGTCGCGTCCCCTGGGGTCTAAGCCGGCTGTCGGCTCATCCAGAATCAGAACCTCCGGCTTCATAGCCAGTACACCTGCGATCGCTACCCTTCTCTTCTGCCCTCCGGACAGTTCAAAGGGAGAGGCATCAAGCATATCATCATTGATGCCTACCATTTTTAAGGCTTCATATGTCCGCAAATCCGCCTCCAGCGGTTCCAATCCAAGATTCTTGGGTCCAAAGCTTACGTCTTTATATACCGTCGTTTCAAAAAGCTGATGCTCCGGATACTGGAACACCAGCCCAACCTTGCTTCTCAGCCTTTTCATATTATAATCCTTATCGTAAATGTCTTCCCCGTTATAGTAGATGGACCCGCTGGTTGCTTTAACCAGGCCGTTTAAATGCTGAATCAGGGTAGACTTACCGGAACCGGTATGCCCGATTAAGCCGATAAATTCACCGTCCTTAATCTCCAGATTAATGTCTTTTAAGGCATGCTTCTCATAAGCAGTTCCCGGACTATATATATAATTTACTTTATCAACAACAATTGACATAGTACTCCTCTTCCTAGCCGCATAATGCTTCTACCAGCTCATCCGCCGTCAGAATACCGTCCGGAAGAGAAAGTCCGGCTTTCTGCAGCTCATAGGCCAGCTCCGTAACCTGCGGAACATCCAGACGATAGTATTTCAGTTCATCCACTCTCGAAAATATTTCTCTCGGAGTTCCCTGCATCACTATTTTACCATGATCCATGACAATGACCTTATCGGCATTGATTACCTCATCCATATAATGGGTAACCAACAGTACGGTTACCTTTTCCTTTTCATTTAATTCCTTAATGGTACGTATTACTTCCCTGCGTCCGTTAGGGTCAAGCATTGCCGTAGGCTCATCCAGTATGATGCATTCCGGTTTCATTGCCATAATTCCTGCTATGGCAACCCTCTGCTTCTGCCCTCCGGACAGTTTATTCGGTGAATGTGAGCGGAATTCCAGCATTCCTACCGCTCTTAAGCTATCCTCCACCCGCTTCCAGATATCCTCCGTCTTAACACCCAGGTTCTCCGGGCCAAAGCCTACGTCTTCTTCTACAACGGTAGCAATGATCTGATTGTCAGGATTCTGGAAAACCATTCCGGCAGACTGCCGGATCTCCCAAAGCTTGTCCGTATCCTTCGTATCTATGCCGTTTACCCATACGCTTCCCTCCGTCGGAAGCAGGATGGCATTGATATGCTTCGCAAGGGTGGATTTACCCGAGCCGTTATGCCCCAGGATGGCAATAAAATCTCCCTTGTTGATATCAAGATTTACATCGTCAACGGCGCGATGAACGGATTCTACATTTCCTTCCTCATCCCGTCGGATATAGTCAAATTTTAATTGAGCTGCCTTTATAATTCCCATCTCTTACCTTCCTGTCCTGGTGCCGTACACTTATAGCTTTTTACATTGTAATGTATTATATGGGTAAATGCAATGTCTTTTTTCATTCCGCCAAAACCCCAAAGGTGTTACTTGTTCACACCCCTGCCAAAAACAGCAGTGCTGTGAACAATAACCCAAAGGTTACAGTTACTATTCGACCTTGCGGCTTTATGGTAATTGTAAAAAAATGTATCCAACCAGTCGAAACCATTGACTTCTAGGCAGATATCATTTATATTAAACTTATCATTTACATAAGTTAAATTACTATGTAACAGAACCTTACGGAAAGGATAAGATAATGGATAACAAAACAAAGGATAGCAGAAAAAAAGAAATTTTCAGCTGGATTAAACTGGTGATTGCCGCATTGGCCTTCTCCTTTATTTTCAATAACTTCGTAATTGTAAAAGCTGAGGTACCCAGCGGTTCCATGGAAGATACCGTTATGACCGGAGACCGAATCGTAGCCCTGCGCATTGCCTACATATTACAAGGGCCAAAGCGCGGAGATATCGTAGTCTTCAAATATCCCGACGACGAAACGCAGAATTACCTGAAACGGGTGATCGGACTCCCCGGTGAAACCGTTGAAATCATTGATGGGAAAGTTTTTGTAGACTCAGAGCCTTTGGTGGAAAACTATCTGAAGGAGCCCCCCGTCGGTTCATTCGGTCCTTACATCGTTCCGAAAGATTCCTATTTTATGCTGGGTGACAACCGTAACATATCCGAGGACGCCAGATACTGGGAGAATACCTATGTGAAGAAAGAGAAGATTATCGGTAAGGCAATTCTTCGCTACGCTCCGTCCATAAAATTCCTGCACTAATTGAAACAATAACAGAGTTTCGC
>JAEWSD010000197.1 GCA_023398615.1 Bacillota bacterium | reverse complement strand
GTTATTTTTACCGTTCTGATATTTCTTGAATGATACCGTATGGCGGAACAAAGAGTTTGTCAAGGGCAAGGAACAATCCGTACCCCGCCGTTAATTCCGTGGTGTCCGCCGCATGGCCCGCAGCTTTTGTATTGAGGATACGAATATGATGCGGCCCGACCCGGCACCACGGAATTATGCGGACATAAAGTGCTTGTAACTCAGGAATAGTTTTCATAAGAAGGTGCCTACAGCAGTAACTGTATGTCTGTTTCTTATTAATTTCTTTAAATAGCTTCGGATAAGAAGGTCTGTTTGTGTGATATGTTATACTATCCCTTTCATTATGATCATAAGCCTGTTATCTTCTTCCGGCGGGAATTTTTATCAATTGCCGCAAAGTCCGGGCAGACTCACCGGACAGATCAAAAGGATCGGATTCATAAGGGATGGCACAGATCTCTCTGCCAAGATCCTGTGCCGTCCGTTTTATCTCTCTGCTCTTAGCAAAAGGAACTGCATAGATCCATTGACCGCTGAATTTTATGTGGCCGGTGCTTACGATAAAACGCTCCAGTTCATATATTCTCCAGGGCGCAAGACTGCTGACGACGATCCTTTTGTCACAGCGCAGGAACTCATTTTTACACCTTGACAAATCTGTTCCGAAATCAAGAATTACACAGTCATAGTTATCTCCTACAACCTCTGCAATCGCCTGTTCCTTTATATTGCCGTAATAGCTTACCCGGCACACCTTAAAGGAACCCCCATTATCCGGCGGCGGATCACCATATACATAGGATTGCAGGGATTGCATATCATGCTGGGGATGGCATTCCAGAAAGGCAGTCCTGCAGCCTGCATACATACTGAAATAATTTGCAAGCAGTATTCCAAGATGGGTAACCCCGCAGCCCTTATGCGTTCCAAGTATTCCAACCGACAGTTTGCCCCGGTGGGCCGCCATACCGGTAATCCTTTTATGCAGAATCGGAATCTCTTTCATAAGCATACCTCTCTTATTGTTTTTTCTTCCGGCCTTCCCGTTATAATGCCGCTAATTATTCACGCATTACCGTTACACATGAAGCAGTCTTTTTATAAATCCGTCCAGATATCTGTTCCCGTTCCATGCAAAAGGATTCGGAACATAGGGGATCCGGTAGCACAAAAGCCTGTCCATGCTCCTGATAACCCTGCGAAACTCTTTGCCATCCAGAAAATTAAACAGATATTTTATATCCGGATAGCCTTCCAGGAGCCTTAAAGCTGCTTCCGTTTCTTCCAGCTCCCATTCCTTTGCGCCGGCTACTACTATTTTTATATCGGCTTTCAGAAATTCCTCCAGATTATCCTCCTTTATGCATCCGTAATCCGATATTAAGGCCCGGTAAACTTCCGTCAGGTCAGCCGGTTGTTCCTGCCCACCCGGCAGTATTCTGCAATCATGCAAGCGGCAAATTCCTTCTGTGCCCCATGTACCCGGATATCTTTTCAGCATAGCTTTCGTATGGCCCGACTCGTTCTTCTCAATATACAGCCCCTTTCGTCCGCCTGCATTGAAGTAAGATGATAAAAGCAGCGCCAGGTGTGTGGTGCCGATTCTATGCTGCGTTCCCGCAACAGCAAAATTTAAGGATTTACCTGATGCGGTAAAATTGCTGTTACCTTTCCGGTTTAATTTTAATAAATCTTTCTTTACATTCGGTATGCCCGGATAACGGAAAACCGGATTGCTGCGAAGGCATTGCTCTAATATCTTGCAAAGGCCGCGGGAGCAATGTATGATTTTACCTCTTGCATTCCAGGACTTGGAGGACGGGCAGAAGTTTCTGCCGGTAACCACATAGTAAATAAGTGTACCGATTCCATAGATGTCCGCCCTTTCATCCGGCAGAGCACCACCATATAGCTCCGGGGCGGCAAAGCCTTTCGTACCAAGGGAGTACTGCCTGCCATCCGAATGGTTCTTATAGCTGCAGGCTCCGAAATCGACAAGCTTCACTGTCTTGTCCGCTACAATGATATTATCCGGTTTTAAGTCCAAATATAGTATGGGATTGTCTGCTGAATACAGATAAAGCAATAAATCGCATATCTGAATTGCAAAATTGATTATCAAATCCTCTGAAAGGTGTCCGTATTTCTTCCGGTACACCGTTAATGATTCACCCTCTATGTATTGCTCAATGATATAAGAGTGATGCGCGTCCTCTTCAAAATCATAGATGACCGGTATACAAGGGTGTTTTAAATTCTTTAAGATATGTGCTTCATGAATCAACTGGCCATGCAGGATATTTTCCTTACTGATCTGCTTAATTGCCCTGAGGGTGTTTAATCTGATATGTTCCGCTAAATATACGTCGGCGCTTCCCCCTCTTCCAAGTACACGGATTATTCGGTATTTCTGAAACCAAATCCGATCTGTCATTCTCTCCTTTCCTATTAGAATCAATCAAAAAAATAAGCAGCCACTTATGATGCATCAGGTAATCCTGTTCTCTATTATATCTGATTCCGTACAGCAGTACAATCCTTTTCTGCACGTGGCTTTTAACAAATATTCCTTTTATATTTGTTTATTCTGTTGCAGTATCGCAGTGTCATATTATAGTGAATACGGTAATTATTTAATAAATCTTTCACAAATAATCATATTGACTTTAGTAAATATTTAAATTATACTTTGTTTACAACATAGGGATGGATTTTCACCGTTATGTTGCCGCACTTTATTGTATGATTTACAGGCCAGCACATAGAAAAGGATGTGATTCTATGAAGATTGAGAAAATTAGCGATAATCAAATTCGCTGTACTTTAAGCAGAGATGATTTAGTGGACCGGGAGTTGCGTATTAGTGAACTCGCTTACGGAAGTGAAAAAGCAAAGGCCTTGTTTCGAGATATGATGCAGCAAGCTAACTATGAATTCGGGTTTGAAGCAGAAGATATTCCCCTGATGATTGAAGCCATTCCGGTTTCACCTGAATGTCTGATTCTGGTAATCACCAAGGTGGAAGATCCGGATGAGCTGGATACACGTTTCTCAAAGTTCTCACCGGATGCGGACAGTCAGGAGGATGCATTTGAAGAGGAATCGGAAGAGGAATCCTATGCTGATGAGATAATCAATTGCTATGGTCAAATGGATGAACTTCTTGAGGACTCCCCGGAAGATAATAAGGATGAATTTGTTCCTTTGGCGGAAGCCCTTTCCCGGAATACGGAGGAAGTACAGGAGGAAGCTCCGTCACAAAAGAGTGTTTCCGTACAAACGAACCTTCTTAAGATTTATTCCTTTCATACATTGAACGAAGTGATAAAATTATCAAATGTACTGTTTGCCTATTACAAAGGTTTAAACACTCTATATAAAAATCCGGTGAATTCCATATATTATTTAGTAATAAGTAAATCTGAGCATACACCAGAGGAGTTTAACAAGATCTGCAACATTGCTTCCGAATACGGAAAGCCGGAACGCACCACATATGCCAGTCCATATTATTACCAGGAGCATTTTGATACTATTGTCAGAAATAATGCTATTCAAATATTATCTGTTATGTAACGGCAAGAGGGTGCCCCTCCTTATAAGTTTTTGTTCTTATAAGAAGGGGCACCCTCTTCTTTTTCTCCGCCAGGCCAATTTGATGTTGTATACGCCGAGGTATTATACTATATGAAACGACAATAATCTATGTCGTTTCATATAGTAACGCAGAACTGATTACAACAAATACGGAACCTACATTATGCACCAATGCTGCTGTTACGGGATTAAGTGCACCAAGGGTGGAGAGAATTACCGCAATTACATTCCATATTATTGCAACGACTATATTGAAATTGATTCGCTTCATGGAACGTCGTGCCATTCTGAGAAGATATGGAATTCGTTCAATATTATCACTTACAAGTACCGCATCCGCAGCCTCCACAGCAATATCGCTGCCTATGCCTCCCATTGCGATTCCGGCATTAGCAGATTTGAGAGCAAGGGTATCATTAATACCATCGCCGATCATGCAAATTTTTTTACCGCTATGGACATATTCCTTAATCACTTTCATTTTTTCTTCCGGCAGCATATTGGGTTTTACATCAGTAATTCCAACCTGTGAAGCAATGTATTTTGCAGCTGCTTCATTGTCTCCTGTTAAAAGGACAGGGTGTACCTCAATGAATTTAAGCTCAGCAATCATAGTCTTTGCAGCATCTCGTAAAACGTCTGCCAGCGCAATTATACCTGCAAAGCTTCTATCTACAGCAATATGGATAACGGTCGCACCTCTTTGCTGGTGAACATACACATATTCGAGAACGTTATTAGGAATATCAATACCTTCGCGTTTTAGGTAGTCAACTTTTCCTGCTAGAATAGCATACCCTTCCACCTTTGCACGGACACCCATACCGGTTGTCATAGCAAAATCCTGAATTTCCATCGGATGGCCGCCTTTATTCAAATAATATGCAAGAATTGCCTTTCCAATCGGATGCTCTGAACGCTGTTCCGCTAAGGCCGTCAGCCTGAGTAATTCTTCCGAAGAAAGTTCTGAATCGAAGCTTTCGATTCCAACCACTTCAAGTTTACCACAGGTAAGTGTGCCGGTTTTGTCAAATGCCATATAATCAATTTTTGAGAAACGCTGCAAGGCATCACCGGAACGAACAAGAATTCCGAATTTTGTTGCATTTCCTATTCCCGCCACAACTGCAGTGGGTGTGGCAAGAATAAACGCACACGGACAAAACACAACAAGAACGGTAACCGCGCGAATCAATTCACCAGTGAAAAGCCAGGTTGCCCCTGCTATGCTCAGTGCAATAATAACAAGCCAGGTTGCCCATCTATCTGCCAATTTAACAATAGGTGCTTTGTTTGCATCCGCCTCTTCGGCAAGCTGAATCATCCGCTGGAGTGAGCTGTCTCCGCCAACTTTAGCGGCACACATCTCAAAAGTGCCAAACTGGTTGATAGTACCGCTTGTGACCTCATCACCGACTGTCTTGTCAACCGGAATGGATTCTCCTGTCATGACAGATTGATCAATGGTGGTTTCGCCGAAGGTAATGATGCCGTCCGCCGCAATGGTTTCACCGGCTAAGACAACAAGAATATCACCGGCTTGTACAGCATTTGCAGGGATTATCTCTTCAACATCATTCTTTTTGACCCTTGCTGTCTGGGGTGTAAGATTAATGAGCTTTTCAATTCCTTTTCGAGCTTTCCGGGCGGTTCCGTCCTCAAGCAGTGTTCCGATTGCCATAATCATAGCGACTTCACCGGCAGCAAAATATTCACCAATACTAATGGATGCGATTAATGCAATGGAAACCAGTACATCTGCCTTTATGTCATGTTCTTTAATAAGTGCACTCACCGAACCGGTTACTATAGGGATACCGCAAAGAACAATGGCTACCCATGCAATATCGATAGGTAACGTATCGTTTAGCACACCGGCTAAACTTAGAATCAGTGTAATAGCCGACATGATTACAAAAAGTATATTTCTTTTTTCATCGTTAACAAACCACACTTGAATTTTCTTCAATATAAATTTACCTCCTGTTTATGAAATATTTACTTGCTTTTTCATAGGAAGAACTGTACTATTTATATGATAGTGTACAATTTGTTCGATAATATTATAGTTGATTATACTGGTCTCAAGCAATAAACAGTTCTTTACGATTGTGCGATACTGCACAAATTTTAATTTTTGTTTAGCAGGAGGATCTTATCATGGATAGGCGGCAGCAAAAAACCAGGGATGCAATCTTTGAGGCGTTCAGTACGCTACTGTCCTCAAAGAGTTATACAAAGATCACGGTGCAGGATATCATTGATGAAGCGAACATTGGCCGCAGTACTTTTTATACTCACTTTGAAACAAAGGATGATTTACTGAAAGAGATGTGTACCGATTTATTTGAACATATCTTTTCCAGGAGCCTCAATACAGAAAGTACACATGATTTTTCACTGGCTGACGGTAACCCCAATTCTATGATTACACATATACTATATCATCTCAGGGATAACAAAAAGAATATTATCGGCATACTTACCTGCGAAAGCAGCGAACTGTTTCTGCGTTTTTTCAAACAATATTTGAATGAATTTATTATTCAGCATTTATTGAAAAATGCGAAACGAAAGAATGAAAACATACCAGAAGATTTTCTGGTCAATCATATAACGGGAAGCTTTGTAGAAATGGTGCAATGGTGGATTAAGAATAACATGAAGCAGTCTCCGGAGAAGTTGGAAAAATACTTTTCATCAGTTATTATACCTATTATCTGATATAATAAGTTTTCTTTCCTATATTTTATTTAAATTAACCGACGGCAGCCGTCCTCGTTGTATCTGCCGCAGAGTGGAGTCAGACCAAGCAGAAAAGAGGGTATCCTTCAAGTCAATTCATGACTTTGGAATACCCTCTTCTTTATTTAACCGGATTTTAACAACCGTAACTGTTGTTTATGAATCCATCTATTTTGCTGCCAGATATTCATTAATAACCGATAGTAAATCGTCCGCATCCATACCGTGAACCATAGCGGCTTCCTCTAATGTTTCTCCTTGAGAAGATGGGCATCCAATACAGTGCATACCTGAATTTATTAAAATCGGGATGATACCCTGATCAATATTAATGACTTCAGCAATTGTCATGTCCTTGTTAACCTGTGCCATATTTGTTCCTCCTATTCTTTATAAGGGTGTATTGTTCTTTGAACTCCTTCATTATAATCTAAGTTATCAGAACCGTCAAGAGGCTGTCATTTTGAATTATTT
>JAEWSD010000243.1 GCA_023398615.1 Bacillota bacterium | reverse complement strand
TTTATCGACAAAACAATATTGCGAAAGACCTTGCCGTTTCTCACCTATCTGACCGTTTTTTCCTACCGGGTTACGGAGGAAGGTAAGATTGCACCGATAGAGGATGAAGAACTGATCCGGACCGCAAAAGATTATGGTGTGGCCCCGATCATGCTGGTTACGGTATTTTCCGGCAGAGATGAGAAAGGAGAGGAGTATTCTCATTTCCTGTTGAATAATCCCGAATATCATGAACAGGTTATCGACAATATCCTGGAAATTCTTATAAATAAAGGGTACTACGGATTAAATATAGATTCGCAGGATGTTCTCTGGGACGACCGCCAGCTCTATGTGGATTTTGTTACGAAGCTTGCCGGAAGGGTTCGTGAGGCGGGGTTTCAGGTTTTTGTAACATTAACACAGAATACCTTTCCATATATTTCAGGAGAGTTATACAGAGGCCCTGAATACGCACAGTTAGGAACGGCTGCAAATAATGTGCTGCTTTTATCCTATGAATGGGGGCGTACGAGAAGGGCGCCTTCCGAGCTGCCTACAATGGAAGAAATAAGGGAAATCCTGGACTATGTGAAAGGAGAGATCGAACCCGATAAAATATCGATCGGAATCCCCTGTATCGGCTATGACTGGGAGCTTCCCTATGTAAAGGATGTATCCCAGACACAGGCACTCAGCTACGATTCTGTAATCAGCCTGGCGGTCGAAGCGGGAGCCGAAATCGAGTATGACGAAGCTTTACAGGCACCGTTTTACTATTATGAAACCGGCGGTGAGGAGAACAGGACAGAGCATGTCGTCTATTTTAAAGATGCCAGAAGCATAGACTATCTGGTTGGTCTGGTACCGGAATACGGGTTTGACGGCATCGGTATATGGAACATCATGAGTTATTTTGCACAGTTCTGGCTGGTTGTAAATAATCAGTATGAGATAGACAAAGTCATGTAAAAGCACTCTGTGCAGGAGGTACGCGCCGTTTTATTGGAAGTTAGCCGCAAGCGATTATGCGGCGGTGAAAGAGTCTCGCAAGCGAAACTCTTTCTTATTCGATGCCGGACTATTGACAGACGGCGACGATTTCCTGCAAGCGGTCCATAATCGGAAGATGCTGGGTGCAGAGCTTTTCACATTTTCCGCATCGGATGCATTCGGCGGCTTTAGATACAGGGATACACCAGTGATTCTTCAAACGGCTCTTCATATCATGTCCTAATAATTTCTCGTTATAGGCATCCATATATTTCGGAATATCAATCTGTTTCGGGCATTTCCTGCAATAACCGCAGCCGGTGCACAGGTTATTAAGAGCAACCCCCTTGTTCTCATATTCCGCACAGATATCTTCGGCAGGCTTTTCAACGAGGTTCTCAACCGCCTTACAGGCGTCGTCCACATGCTGCTTCGCGGTGCAGCCGGCCAACGTAATGGTTATCTCTTTGTGGGAAGCCACAAACCGAAGGGCAGCCTGCGGAACCGTTAAGTCTGTGCCTTCCGCAAGGTAACGGAAGGTATCGGGATTATTCGGTATCAATCCGCCGCCTAAAGGATTCATGACCACGACGCCCATGCCTTTTTTGTGAGCTTCCTTGATTCCTGCCTGGCGGAAACGGTAATTCAGGGCATTGTAGCCAATCAGCATTCCCTTAAACAGATCCTTTGAAACGGCAGCTGCCAGGTCGTTTCCCTGCATATGTGAGGAGAATACGATATTCCGTATCAGACCTTCGGATTTTGCCTGTTCATAGAAACTATAAAGGGCATCACATTCCTTTGCAAAGGAATCCAGACTGAGCACGCACCATAAATGGTAAAAATCCAGATAATCAACTTTTAAGCGTGTCAGGGTGGTGTCCAGCCTGCGTCTGAAGTCATCGGCGGTACAGCTGCCGCCTACCGTGCCCGTATTTGCTTTGGACGATATGTAATAGCTGTTTCTGGGCAGCTGTGATAATGCAATACCCGTAATAATCTCACTCTTATCATTACAATAGAAAGGAGCCGTATCAAAATAATTAATGCCTTTTTCATGGGCATATAAGGCTACTTCCGCGCATTTTTCCAATTTGCCGGCTTTCACATCCGCATCGTCATATCTCATGCAGCCCATACCGATTGCGGAAACCTGCATACCGGTATCACCATACTGTTTATAATACATAATTTTACCTCCTGCAATTTTAGTATGAAATTGAAATAATTATAGCATATTTTAAGAAATTTGTCGTGTAAAAATCATAAGCGAACTATAAAGAGGATTGATTTTCTAAACTAATTCAAGTAAAATAGTGCTAGGATTCACAAATATTGGCACTAATAAATAAGACCGGAGGAATAAAATTGGATACTTATAAAAATGCTACGGGTAATAAGAATCAAACGAATAGTGCAGTCAGGTCGGAGGTTATTACTAAGGCAATACAGGAGAAATCTTATGAAAATGAGATTACGGACTGGTTCTATATGACTCCGAACGAGGTTACCGCCAAAATGATTTCTGATTTGATTAAATTGCAAAACGGTATTACTGTAGATCTCTGGGAAGAAATGAATATATTGCAGCTCGAGCTGTCAAACAGGATCACAGTGGACTTTGAACCGATCATTATTAACTTTAAGGACCCGTCCGACGCTGCCTTTGTCAGGAACAGGAAGATCAAAACGATATTTGAGGTAACTATGGAAGAGGCCGCACTAAGCGAAATGAAGGAAGTACTCAGGATGATATTTGATGCATGGGATGGTTTTTTATGTGCGGACACCGATGATTTTAAACCGATTTACAGGAAAGAGGATTTATAAGCAGTTTTGTAACAAAACGGTGAACTATCATTCAGGCTTCACAGGCAGGAATGGAAAGGATCATTATGGATAATATTATTGAAATTATCGGCCTTAAGAAATCCTACGGCAGTATTGAAGCAGTGAAGGGTATCGACTATTATGTGGAGAAAGGGACTCTTTTTGCATTCTTGGGGCCAAACGGAGCAGGAAAGTCAACTACGATCGATATGATCAGCACCCTGCTTAAGCCGGATGGCGGTGAGGTTATCATTGACGGCTATGTGTTAGGGAAGGATGATAAGGAGATACGTTCCGTACTCGGAATCGTATTCCAGGACAGCCTGTTGGATGACCTGCTGACGGTAAAGGAAAATCTTATGACACGCGGAAGTCTGTATCACATTAAGAATAAAGAACTTAAGGAGGCAGTCGAGTATGCGGCAAGCTGCACCGGCATCACGGACTATTTAAACCGACCTTACGGCAGGCTTTCCGGAGGGCAGAGGAGAAGGGCGGATATTGCAAGAGCTTTAGTCAATACACCTAAAATCCTTATCTTGGACGAACCTACGACCGGACTGGATCCGCAGACCAGGCAGAACGTCTGGGAAACGATAGAGCATCTGCGCAGGGAAAAGGGAATGACAATTTTTCTTACCACCCACTATATGGAGGAAGCTGCCAGGGCGGATTACGTTGTGGTTATTGACAAGGGTGAAATTACGGCAAAAGGTACTCCGGCTCAGCTTAAGGAGCAATACAGCAATGATTCCATGATCATCCATACCTTGCAGGCGGACGAGGTCTCCGCTGTCTTAGACGGACTGGGCTATCCCTATGAGATCAGTACGGACACGATCACGGTTAAGCTGGAAACAACCATGCAGGCCCTGCCGGTACTCGAGCAGTGCAGGGATAGAATGACTGGCTTTCAGGTATTACAAGGGACAATGGACGATGCCTTTATCCGAATAACGGGAAAGGAGATGAGGGAATGAGATATCTGGTAAAACGAAACCTTCTCCTTTTTTTCAGGGATAAAAGCTCCGTCTTCTTTTCCCTGCTGGGAGTAATAATTATAATAGGACTCTATATTTTGTTTCTAGGGGATCTGCTGATGAAAAGCATGGAAGGAAGCGAGGGAGCACGATTCCTGATGGACAGCTGGATTATGGCCGGTCTGCTTGCCGTAACACCGGTCACTACGGTACTCGGAGCAATGAATACCATGATAGTGGACAGGAAATATAAAGTCTATAAGGATTTCTCCGCATCACCGGTAAAGAGAAGCACGCTGGCGGGAGGCTACATCGTGAGCGGCTTCATCGTAAGCCTGATATTAACATCGATTACGCTGATACTTGCAGAAGTATATATTATTATGAACGGCGGGGAGCTGCTGACCGCGGATGCGCTCATAAAGGTGGCGGGTCTGATCATCCTGACCGTTCTTGCTTCCAGTTTTATGATGTTTTTTATGGTATCCTGTTTTAAAAGTGTAAACGCGTATTCAACGGCCAGTACGGTAATCGGTACCCTGATCGGATTCCTGACCGGTGTCTACATTCCGATCGGAGAATTGCCGGAATCCGTGCAGGTGGTCGTAAAAATCTTCCCACCCTCCCATGCGGGGGTACTGTTCCGGAAGGTAATGATGGAACAGGCCGAAAAGGTTGTATTTGCCGGTGCCCCGGTTTCGGCGGTGGAAGAGTTCCGGCAGTCTCTTGGCGAGACCTTTATAGTAGGCGGCAAGGAGCTGAGCCCGGCAGCAAGCATTCTTTATATACTGATTGTTACGGCAGTATTTTTTGCACTCTCGATCAGACAGATTACACGCAAGCAGAAATAAACTCACGTAGGCGTATCCATTACGCGGATAGGAGTCAATATGACAGATACGGTTATACCTGTAAGACTTGGAATCGTAAGCGCTTACCTTCTGAAAGGCAGGAATGGGGACTGTGCCATAGTAGACTGCGGAATTCCAGGTTCCGAGAAGAAAATATTAAGAGTTATGGAGAAGGCCGGCATCGGCAGGAATCAGCTTCGGTTAATCATTATCACCCACGGGCATGGAGACCACATGGGTTCCAGCTCGGCTCTGCGTGAAATAACCGGGGCCGGAACGGTGATACATAGGTTGGATTCGGATATCATACGTACAGGGAGGAGCCCTAAGATTCAGCCGATCAGCAGGAAGGGAAAGCTTTTCAGCCGCTTTGTCGGTGATGAAGTGAAACCCTTTCATCCTTATGAACCGGAAATTATCATAGAAGGGGAATTCTCCCTTCATGAGTATGGAATAGAGGGCAGGATAATCGAAACTCCCGGACATACCGGCGGTTCCGTTTCAGTCGTTTTAGATGACGGCAATGTATTTGCAGGAGATTTGATTATGGGCGGAATGGCCGTCAGAGGAAAGCCCGGTCTTCCGATGTATGCGGAAAGCGTTGATGCGGTTAAGGACAGTATACATAAAATAACAGGGTTGAATCCGCAAAAAATCTATCTTGGTCACGGCGGACCGTTTTCCCTTGATGAAGTGAAGGAACGGTTCGGGTGATTTTATTTGTTCACATCGATATAGCTGTACAGGGTGTATTTCGAAATACCAAAATACCTTGATATCTTATCACCGGATTTGGTAATCAGGAATGCACCGCTTTCATTTAAGAAGCGGATAGCGGTAATCTTTTCATCCTTGGTCATTAAGGCCACCGGTTTCCCGATCAGCTTGACGGATTGCTCTATCAGATCCTCCAGAAGATCCGTTACGTTGCGTGTGATTTTCTCCGGCTCTTTATTTCTGTCATTCGTACCGGTGAATGAATTCATGGCGGTTTCTATCAGTAAAAGGTTCGTTATATCGTAATTGATGGAGAAAATATGGGTAATCTTATCATTTTCATTCCGAATATACATGGTACTGGACTTTAAAATACGGCCGTCCGAGGTTCTTGTCAGATAGCCGATATGGTCATTAAGCTTACTGTGGTCACCCTTCAGTGCTTCCAATACGACATGGGAGGGGCCGTCACCCAGTTTGCGGTTCGTGACATGTCCGTTTTCGATAAGAATAATGGAGCTTTCTATATTACCGGTGGTTAAATCATGCAGTACAATTTCGCAATTGCTTCCAAAATGGGTGGCAATACCATTTGCAAGTTGTTTCACTAATTCCAGGTTCATTATTACCTCCGATCATCGTGTGTAACACGCACAACATATTATAAACATAATAACACAATTTATAAAAAAATCAATAAAACAAAATAATATATTTTAGCCTGCAAGAACATTAAGGGTTACAGTTTAGCCATAAGGCTGAACTGCAAATAAGGGGCTGCTGCAATTTTTACAGCAGCCCCTTATTTGCTTAGAGGGAAAATAGGGGTTTAGTATAATATAGTTAATTGTTTGAACAAAGTGTCAAACAAGATTAACAACTATTGGGCATTTAACCGGTCAATAACTTCCTGTATCAATTTTGAATTCAGATCCTTATTACCAAACGATAAGGCACTGTGAAGGGGCATTGCCTTAAACATTTCTTTAAACATTTCAACGGCGCCTTCACCAAGGCTGGTATTCCTGCTGTCGGGATTTGCCATTTGCTGCATGCCGCTTTTTTCTAATAATTCATTAAGTATACTCGGGTCCTTCGCGTATTTTTCTACATCTCCGAAGGTTGTAATATTGCCTGCCACAAATGGCCTTTTCACAGTTCCTTCCACATTAATAACGCAGGCAAGGACAATTTCCAGAGAAGATTTTCCGATCATAATCCTGTAGTCTCCGTTTTCTACAAGCCAGTCGTTTAATTCGACGCAATAATATGCGAAGGAACGTTTGTCAAGCGTAAAGGTGACCGTCTTGGTTTCTCCCGGATTCAGAGCAACCTTTTCGAAGCCTTTCAGCTCCTTATACGGGCGTTTCACGTAGGACCCGGCCGGATGAATATATAATTGCACCGTTTCCTTCCCGAATACATTACCGGTATTCTTAACCTTTACGGAGACGGTTACGGTATCCGTATCCTTTATGCCGGCGTCGGGGCTAACCTTCAGATCACTGTATTCAAAGGTTGTATAGCTTAAACCGTATCCGAAGGGGTATAAGACATCCAATTCCCTGGCATCATAATAACGGTAGCCGATGAATACTCCTTCTCCGTATACGACATCCTGCTCGGTGCCGGGGAAGTTCAGGTAGGCCGGGGTATCCTGCAGGCGAAGCGGGTAGGTTTCGGCCAGTTTACCGCTGGGGTTTATTTGACCGTATAACAGGTCTACGGTAGCTTCTCCTACGGCCTGTCCGCCGAGATAAACGGTCAGGATACCCTTTACGTCATTTTTCCAGGGCATCAATACCGGGGAACCGTTATGAAGGACAATAACGATATTCTTTTGTACCTTTACTATCTCATTGATTAAGTGATTCTGGCATTCCGGAAGGTTTAAATGCTGTCTGTCATAGCCTTCACTTTCAAAAGCGTCCGGAAGGCCGGCAAAGATAACGGCAACTTCGGCTTCTTTTGCGGCCTTTACGGCTGCTGCAAGCAGCTGCGCGTCAGTTTCATCCTTATCCGTCCGGAAGCCCTGGGTATAGGTTACATTACCGAACTCCCCGGCGGCATCGATCGCATTCGATACTTTAAAACTGTTTATATGGCTGGAGCCGCCGCCCTGGTAACGGGGAGATTTTGCAAACTCACCGATAAACGCGGCTTTTATACCCTTCTTCAGCGGCAGGATATTATGGTTCTTTAACAGTACCGCACTTTCTGCCGAAGCCTTTCTGGCAAGCCGGTGATGCTCTTCCTTATCATAGGAAGCAGCGGTTTTCTTATTGTCGTAATATTTCTTAATTAAGGTGAGTATCCGTTCTACCGCTTTGTCAAGTACCTTGATGTCCAAGCTTCCATTCCTTACGGCTTCTGCAATTTCGGCATCCCGTACTCCGTTTGAGGAAGGCATTTCAAGCTCCGTACCTGCTTTCAGCGAAGCTACCCTGTCGTCCACAGCACCCCAATCGCTGACTACCAGTCCCTCAAATCCCCACTCGTCACGTAACACCTTATTTAACAGCCAGTCATTTTCACAGGAATAGGTTCCGTTAATACGGTTATAGGAACACATAACCGTCCAGGGCTGTGCTTGCTTCACGATCTTTTCAAAGGCCGTCAGATAGATTTCCCGAAGAGTCCGTTCATCAATCTCCGCATTTATGCTCATTCGGCGGTATTCCTGGTTATTTGCGGCAAAATGCTTTAAACTTGTGCCGATCCCTTTACTTTGTACGCCATTTACATAATTGGCAGCCAGTTCTCCCGCTAGGTACGGGTCTTCCGAAAAATACTCGAAATTACGGCCGCACAGAGGGGAACGTTTCATGTTCACGCCCGGTCCGAGCAAGGTAGCGACGTCTTCTGCCTGGCATTCATCCCCGAGAGCTTTTCCCAGGGTATTCAACAGTTCTTTGTCGAAGGAACAGGCCAGGGTTGAAGCGGCAGGGAAACAAACGGCTTTAATGCTTTCTCCCGCTCCCAAACCGCTGTCGTCCGGTATCTGCTGTTTACGTAGTCCGTGAGGTCCGTCAGATACCATGATATCGGGAAGATTCAGGCGCTTAACGGCCTTTGTGTGCCAGAAGTCGGCTCCGGAGCATAATCCTGCTTTTTCTTCCAGGGTCAGTTCCGATAATATTTGTTTTACATCCATACTTAGCTCTCCTTTACATTATTATAGAAGTGACACGGTTATTCGGGACACGTGTCCCATTACTGCTTTAAATATATCATTTTAATATGGAAAAGTCAATATGCTGTAATCTTATATTGACAAAATTTAATTCGTTTACCTATAATTATAGTAACGAAACTGTATCTATAAAATATATGGCGGGGAACAGCGGAAAGGACCTGAATATGCCCAAAGTAATAGACGAATTGGATAAACAGATCATATCTGTTGCCAGGGAGATTTTCCTCCAGAGCGGAATCCGGAGAACGGAGATGAAAGATATTGCGAGGATTGTAAATGTCAGCAGAAGTACGCTGTACAGGCATTTTTCAAGCAAAGAGGCCATTGCCTTTTATGTTGCCAGGGATATCCTTTCGGAATTTCAGTATTATCCGGACGGCCTGAAGAATGACAAGACAAAGGCAGGGTATGATAAATTCGAGCAGGCAGTCCGGCATTATACGGCCGTATTGATGGATAACCCGGAAAAGATCAGGTTCCTGGATGAATTTGACCAGCTGTTTACGGACAGTTATCCTACCTTGGAGGAAGCCTCCGATTATATCGAGTTTAATCAAAACCGGAATCTGGACATATACGAGTATTATCAGGAGGGAATAACGGACGGCAGCATCCGCCCGGTGAAAGACCCGGTTTTTGAAGTGGATGTTTTGCTGAACCTTGTGCTTGGCATGGCGCAGAGAATCATACCGCGGGCACAGCACTATGTCGAAGAACACGGATACAGCAATGAATTTCTGGAGGAAGCGGTCCGTCTAGTGCTATCGGCTGTAAAAGCCTGACAAAGTCAAAGGGAGGAACCTCCGATCATAAAAATTATTTGTAAATTCGGAAGTGTTATTGTATAATCAAAGTTAAACTTATCAATACGTAACTTAACAACAGAAAGGGTTTAGGATGAGATTATTACAGGACAGGATATTACGGGACGGTATTGTGAAAAGCGGAAATGTTTTAAAGGTTGACAGTTTTTTGAATCACCAGATGGATATGGAATTATTTAATGAGATCGGTAAGGAGTTTAAGAGATTATTTTCCGATTGCGAAATAAATAAGATTCTTACGATTGAAGCCTCCGGCATCGGGATAGCCTGTATCGCGGCACAGTACTTTCATGTACCCGTCGTATTTGCAAAAAAAGCGCAAAGCATCAACATAGACGGAGAAGTTTATTCTACGAAGATAGAATCCTTTACCCATAAGAAAACCTATGATGTAATAGTGTCAAAGAAATTCCTTCATGCCGAGGACAAGATACTTATTATAGATGATTTCCTGGCAAATGGTTATGCGCTTGCCGGCCTGATCGACCTGGTAAGGAGTGCCGGTGCCTCAATCGAAGGCATAGGGATCGTGATCGAAAAAGGGTTTCAAAGCGGCGGGGACAGAATACGTTCGCTGGGTGTAAGGCTGGAATCATTGGCAATTATTGACAGTATGAGTGCGGAAAACGGACAAATAGTCTTCCGTAAGGAATTATAATAAAACATAGGCAGATCCGCGTAGGTAAGGAGCATTTGACGTTCTTGCCAACGCGGATTATTTTCAGCAGTCTCATTAAAAAATTGAAAGGCTCGGGGGGTTGTTATGAAAGATATTTTATTGTATTTGAAACCGTATATCGGAAGAATGCTGGCAGGCCTGATCATTAAGATTTCGGGAACCTTTATGGATCTTGGACTTCCCTGGGTATTGGCATACATAATTGACGATGTTATCCCGCTTGGGAAGGTCTCTCTGATCATGATATGGGGAATTGTTATGCTGCTGCTTTCAATCGGTGCGAGATGGGGCAATATCACAGCAAACCGGATGGCCTCCCGTGTTGCCGCAGATACCGTTAAGAGGCTGCGGCACGATTTGTTCGGGAAGATTGAACAGTTATCCGGCGCACAGCTTGATTACTACACCATTCCTTCCCTGGTATCCAGAATGACAACGGATACCTACAACATCCATCAGATGGTAGGGATGATGCAGAGACTGGGAGTCCGCGGCCCTATTATCCTGATCGGGGGAATCGTGATTACCCTGACACTCGAACCCGTATTGACACTGGTTCTGCTTGCCATACTGCCGCTGCTCAGCTTTGTCGTATATCTCGTATCCAAAAAGGGTATTCCGATTTATTCCGCCGGGCAGGGTGCGGTGGACCGGATGATCCGGACCGTACGTGAGAATATCAGCGGGATACGTATCGTAAAAGCACTGTCGAAATCCGATTATGAGAAGAGTCGTTTTCAAAAGATTAACAATGAGGTCTCGGAGAAGGAAATGAAGGCCGGAATAACGATGGCGGTAATCAATCCGACCATGAATATACTCCTAAATGTCGGACTGACCGTCGTGGTGGTAATCGGAGCCTACCGCGTTAACAGCGGAGCCTCCGAGGTCGGAAAGATAGTAGCCTTTCTGTCGTATTTTACGATGATTTTAAATGCGGTTCTTATGGTTACCAAAATCTTTGTCATATTATCCAAAGGAAGCGCGTCGGCATCGCGGATCTCAAATGTATTAAACGCCGGGGAGGAATTGAAGCTTTACAGGGAAGAGGAGTTTCCGGACAGTCCTTTAAAGGAGGAATACCATGTGGAATTTGACAAGGTCTCTTTTTCTTATAACAGCGCCTCCGATTGTATCCGCAATATAAGCTTTCAAATCAAAAGAGGCGAATCCCTGGGAATCATAGGCTCAACCGGTTCGGGAAAGACAACTTTAGTCAACCTGCTTTTACGCTATTATGATATTGACGAAGGCTCCATATTTATAAATGGAAAAGATATACGTACCATTCCCGTTCAGAATCTGAGAGAAAAATTTGGTGTGGTATTCCAGAATGATTCCATTTTTGCGGATACGGTAAAGGAAAATATTAATTTTGACAGGGGATTGCCGGACGACAGGATATGTATGGCAGCACGGGATGCACAGGCCGGGGAGTTCATTGAAAAGCTCGACGGCCGGTATGAATATCCGGTATCGGCGAAGGGAACCAACCTAAGCGGCGGACAAAAGCAAAGAGTGCTGATATCAAGGGCTCTGGCAGGAAAACCCGAAATCCTGATCCTGGATGACTCCTCCAGCGCTCTGGATTATAAAACCGATTCCAATCTGCGCGGAGCTATCCGCAGGAATTATAAGGATACCACGACAATCATGATCGCACAGCGTATCAGCTCCATTATGCATATGGATCATATCCTGGTTATGGAAGACGGTGAAATGATCGGATACGGCATGCATGAGGAACTGTTGGATTCCTGCGGTGTGTACCGGGAGATATACCAGTCCCAGATGGGCGAGGATGAACCGGAGGCTGCCGGCGTATAGAGCATCACAGATATTTGCACAATGTTTAAGCTATATAATGTAGAAAGGACATAAGGGTTATGCAGGTTAATAATGATCATAAAACAGTGCATGGAAAAATGGAAAAGCCCAGGAATACACGATCCGTTCTATATCGGCTTGGCCAATATCTTTATCAGGATAAATGTCGTATTTTACTGGCGGTGTTTCTTACGGTAACCAGTAATTTGCTGGCATTGATAGGACCGATGCTGTCGGGTTATGCGGTTGATGCGATCGAGCCCGGACCGGGTAAGGTTAACTTTGATAAGGTATTCTACTATGCGGTATGGATGATCGTATTCTACCTTCTGTCGGGGATTTTTTCCTATATCCTTTCGGTACTTATGCTGAAAATCAGCCAGAGGGTTACGAGGAAGCTCAGGGCGGACCTGTTTGGCAAATTGGTGGAACTCCCGGTCGGGTATTACGATACCCACCTGTCGGGAGATATTTTGAGCAGAATTTCCTATGATATTGATACGGTCAGCACTTCACTTTCTACGGATGTAGTCCAGATATGTGCGAGCATTATAACCGTAATCGGCTCCTTCGTTATGATGATCCTGATATCACCGGCCCTGGTGCTGGTAATGCTGATTACCATACCTTTATCCATTGTATATACGCGTTATATGTCCGGAAGACTGAGGCCCCTGTTCCGGAAACGCTCGGAGAAGCTGGGGACGCTAAACGGCTTTGTGGAAGAAATGGTATCGGGACAGAAGACAATCCGGGCTTATGCAAGGGAAAAAGTAATCATGGATAAATTTGATGCGATTAACGACGATGCGGTGGAAACTTACTATGATTCGGACTATTTCGGAAGCATTGTAGGGCCTACCGTGAACTTTATCAATAATTTATCGCTGACCCTGATTACCGTATTCGGAGCCTTGCTGTACCTGTTCGGGCAAATGACCCTGGGCCGGATATCATCCTTCGTACTTTATTCCAGAAAATTCTCCGGCCCGATCAATGAAGCTGCCAATATTATAAGTGAGCTGCAGTCCGCAGCGGCAGCGGCCGAGAGAGTCTTTAAAATCATGGATGAGGAGCCGGAAAAGCCGGACCTGCCCGGTACCGGTGAAATATCCGATGTAAAAGGGGAGATGGAGTTAAAGGATGTTACCTTTGGGTACAGCAAGGATAAGGTCATTATACATAATCTTACCGTGACGGCGGAGCAGGGCGGTCTGATTGCGGTCGTAGGGCCGACCGGTGCCGGAAAGACAACTATCATAAACCTGCTGATGCGTTTTTACGATGTCGATGAAGGTACCATAACCTTAGACGGACAGGATATCATCGGGGTCACCAGGAAAAGCCTGCGTCATGCTTTTGCTATGGTATTGCAGGATACCTGGCTGTTTCACGGAACAGTCTTTGACAATATTGCTTACGGCAAAGAAAATGTTACCCTGGATGAAGTGATCGAAGCGGCCAAATCGGCCAGGATTCATTCTTATATTATGCGTCTGCCGTTAGGATACCAGACGATAATCAGCGAGGACGGACATAACATTTCAAAAGGCCAGAAGCAGCTGCTGACGATAGCGCGTGCAATGCTGATGGATGCCAAAATCCTGATACTTGATGAAGCAACGTCAAATGTGGATACAAGAACCGAGATTCAGATCCAGACGGCAATGCGCAGGTTAATGGCGGGAAAAACCTGTTTTGTCATTGCCCACCGCCTCTCTACGATCAGAAATGCGGACCTGATACTGGTGGTGAACGACGGAAATATTATTGAACAGGGAAATCATAAGGAATTGATGAAAAGAAAGGGATTTTATTATCAGCTGTATGAATCCCAGTTCCATTAACCGAGGAACATGGTATATGGACATGTAGATTAAAATTGGATTAGAATCTTACCGGAGATTTAAAATCTTGTTGCATTTTGATGTAAAATTTGGTATTATGTGGTGTGAGAGTTATAATAATTAATTAGGAGGAATATTAAATGAAAAAAGTTTCTAAAAAGCTTATGGCTGCAGCATTAGTCATGGTGTTGTCTCTTGCTGTGCTTGCAGGCTGCTCAAAAAAAGTAAGTGATGATGATCCTGTTCTGGGAACCTGGACAGCTACCGAAATGGCAGGTATGTCAATTGAAGAGATCGCTGAATTAACAGGTGAAGAAATGCCTGCAGTTACTATGGAATTCAAAAATGACGGATCAGGTTCCGCCGCTTTTTCAGGAGAAGCTGAAGATTTCAGCTGGGAGAAAGACGGAGAAGCTTATTTGCTTGATCTTGGCTATGATGAGAAAAGTCCGGCAACCATTGCCGACGGTGTGCTGACTTTAACTGTTGACGGCGACGAAATGAAGTTTGAACAAAAATAAATACATTACATAACTCTTAAAATATACAGCCGCTAAGTAATTAGTGGCTGTATATTTTTATGTGTGCCAGGCATGGCACTAATCTAGCTGGTGCAAGTCCAGCCACGGGTATTTACCGCCAAGTGTAGCGAATCACAAGTTGGTATCAGTAATGGTATGGATAAAGGAAGTGGAGTAGCGAAATTCTCGAGCCTACGAACAGAAACTTGATAAGGCGATTAGGTGGGTGAGGTTGCATAACAAATTTAAGCCCAAAAGGTAAACGTAAACCGAAGTTGTAAATCAAGAGGCTGTGGAATGAAAGATTAGTGTCTTACCCTGGGAGACCCTACCCACATATCAGAAGATATGGTCGAAAAAGGTTTAGGGAGGGAGTCAGATGAAGTCATAGTAGGCATGGCGGCCGAAGGACTGAAACGATTTATAGTACAAATCGTTATTAGGAAAATAATACGCAAGCCAGAAATCGGATGGATAAGGAAAGTAGGAACGTAACCAAGGACAATTATCTATATCCAGAGGGGTGATGTGTATAAATTTTGTAATAAGCAGAGGAGTAACAACAGTGGAATTAATAGAAATGATTACATCGAAAGAAAACCTAAACAGAGCCTATAAGAAGATAGTGGAGAATAAAGGTGCAAGTGGAGTAGATGGAATGACTGTAGAGGAACTTGGTGAATACATCAGAGAAAATAAAGACACAATTGTGCAGTCAATCCGGAACAGAACCTATATACCCAAGCCAGTGCGTAGGGCATACATTCCGAAGGAAAATGGGAAGAAAAGACCACTGGGAATACCAACGGTTTTGGACAGAGTGATACAACAAGCCATAGCACAACCGATATCTGATATTTATGAAGAGATATATAGTGAATTCAGTTATGGGTTCAGACCGGGAAGAAGTTGTCATAATGCAATAAAGCAAGCATTGGAGTACCTGAATGAGGGATATGAATGGGTCATAGATGTTGATATAGAACAATTCTTTGATACGGTGAATCATGACAAATTAATTCAGATTCTTAGAGAACAAGTAAATGACAGTACCACATTGAATCTGATCCGGAAATATTTGAGAGCAGGAGTAATGGAAAAAGGACTGGAAAAAGCAACAACCACTGGTGTTGCGCAAGGGGGACCGTTGTCGGTTGTGATGTCAAATGTCTACCTTGATAAGTTAGATAAAGAGCTGGAGCAAAGGGGACTGCGTTTCACGAGATATGCCGACGATGCACTGATATTCACGAAAAGTGAATTGGCGGCAGACAGAGTGATGAAGTCCATAACCGTTTGGATTGAAAGGAAACTGTTCCTAAAGGTAAATGCAACAAAGACGAAGGTAGTCAGACCGACAAGGAGTAAATATCTAGGATTCACATTTCTGAAACATGGTGGCGAATGGAAAGTGAAAGCAACCACAGAAAAGAAAAAGAAACTGAAGAAGAAAATGAATGAATACCTCAAAAGAAACAAAGCAATTTCACGACCGCTTGTGGTAACAATAAAGCGAGTAAATGAGATAGTAAGAGGATGGATTAATTATTTCAGAATCGGAATGATGAAACAGTACATGGAAGAGTTTGGGAGATGGCTTAGGCATAAAATAAGGGTAATTGTTATAAAGCAGTGGAAAAAGCCTAAGAGAATATACAGAAATTTATGTTATCTAAATCGAAAATATAAGAATGGATTCGACCATGAGGCAATCTATAAAGTTGCAAATTCAAGACTGGGTTGGTACAGAAGAAGTGGAATGAACGTAGTGAATTATATTATCAGTCCCGATTTACTTGAAACGAAAATAAAGGACGGAGCAGGTCTGCTCAATCCTTTAAATTATTATCTAAGAAACGTTGGAATATAAGTTGTAGAGCCGTATACGAGACCCGTACGTACGGTTCAACGGGAGGGAAATAGTGTTAACCATTATTTCTCTACCCTATTACAATTCAGCCTTACGGCGAAGCTGTAATATATTTTTAAAAAAATAAATTTTTGTAGGTTTGTCAAACATATGTTACACCATGCTGGATAAAATCCTTCAGAATGGTATTGGGTGATTTCCATCCTAAAGGCCTCATAGGGAAATTATTATAGTCTCTTTGGTTATATACTTTTA
>JAEWSD010000212.1 GCA_023398615.1 Bacillota bacterium | reverse complement strand
TCTGTTATATTCAGAAAACAAGGAGGTAATACTATGTCAGGCTCAAAGTATGAATATCAATTTACGGAATTGAACCCAAAACAGCCCGAGTTTGTACTGGCTACCTCGGATTATAGGAAAAGAGTACTGTCAGGCCATAGCCTTGCCCATTTCTATCAGTTTAAAGCGGAATATAATAAAATGGGAGTTATACCGGACGCCTGTGTGGATATCCTGTTCTGGAAAAAGGGCGGTAAACTGAACGCTAAAATTGCCGGCAGCCGGCTCGGGAAAGGTGATGTTGACGCGGAACTGGACTGTGAATATTTCGGTGTCCGTTTCATGCCCGGGATTAATCCGGTTAAAGATATCATAAAGCTAAGTGAGCTGATAAATAAAGAGGAAAATTTTGAAGACATGGTCCGTTCCAGCGATGAAAGGGAACAGTTGATGGAGAATATATATTTTGCCGATACTTTTGAAGATAAGATTAAGATATTTATGGATTATTATGCACGCTGCCATGATGAGCAGGATGAAGACAGGAACAGCCTGAAGTATGTTCTCCAAAAGAAAATATGCAACGAAAACGGAAGCTTAAAGCTTGATGCTCTAAGCTCCTATACAGGATATTCGGAACGTTATCTGAACATTAAAATCCATGAATACTTCGGATTGAGCCCAAAAAATCTGATCCGTATTATCCGTTTTCAAAAGGCCGTCGGTAACCTCACCGGAACAATCACCGATATCAACTATGTTGATACGGCAATTGAATCCGGTTACTATGACCAGTCGCATTTTAATAAGGAATTCCGGAATTTTTCCGGTGCAACCCCAACTAATTACATTAGTAATCTGCTATATCATTCTTACCACAAAAAATTACATGTCGTAAACTGATTAGTAAGCCTTGCCCCAATAAACCATAGACTTTGCTTTCTTTCCGCAGCATACGCAGGTGTCGGAGATTTGTTCCTGTTCAAACGGCATGCAGCGGGAGGTAGCCCCGGTTTCCTCCTTGATCTTGTCCTCACATGCCTGGTCACCGCACCACATAGCCTTGACAAAGCCAGGTTTATTGGCAATGATTTCCTTGAACTCCTCATAACCGGCCGCCTTAAAGGTATGGGCATCCCGATGCGCTCTTGCACGTTCAAGCATATCCTTTTGTATGGTATCAAGCACCTCCGATACGGTCTCCGTAACGGCATCCAGTGAAACCGTTATCTTTTCCCTGGTATCACGCCGTACGATCACCGCCTGGTTTGCCTCGATATCCTTGGGTCCGATCTCAATGCGGATCGGAATGCCTCTCATTTCCTGTTCGCTGAATTTCCAGCCCGGACTCTTGTCGGAATCATCCACCTTAACACGGAAATCCCCCAGCTTCTCTTTAAGCTCGGCTGCTTTTTCGAGCACACCCTCCTTATGCTGGGCTACCGGAATAATCATAACCTGTGTCGGCGCGATTCTCGGCGGCAGAACCAGTCCGCTGTCATCACCATGAACCATAATAATGGCCCCGATGACACGGGTAGACATACCCCAGGAAGTCTGATGCACATACTGCAAGGTATTGTCCTTATCCGTATACTGAATATTAAAGGCATGCGCAAAGCCGTCGCCGAAATTATGGCTGGTTCCCGACTGCAGCGCCTTGCCGTCATGCATCAGTGCTTCAATTGTATAGGTTGCATTGGCACCCGCGAATTTCTCCTTATCCGTCTTTCTGCCCTTAATCATAGGAATGGCAAGCACCTGCTCACAGAAATCCGCATACACATTCAGCATCTGAACGGTTCTGTCCTCCGCCTCTTTTGCCGTAGCATGTGCCGTATGTCCCTCCTGCCACAGGAACTCTATGGAACGCAGAAAAGGTCTGGTTGTCTTTTCCCAACGCACCACCGAGCACCATTGGTTGTATAATTTCGGCAGATCTCGGTAGGACTGTACGATATTCGAATATAAATCACAAAACAGGGTCTCCGAGGTTGGTCTGACACAAAGCCTTTCCGGTAACGGCTCCAAACCGCCCTGAGTAACCCAGGCTACCTCAGGAGCAAATCCTTCCACATGATCCTTTTCCTTCTGCAATAAGCTCTCCGGTATGAATAACGGCATATATACATTTTCCACACCGGTTTTCTTAAACCTTGCATCCAGCTCCTTTTGGATATTCTCCCAGATTGCATATCCGTTCGGCCTTAAGATGATGCATCCCCTGACACTGGAATATTCAATCAATTCCGCTTTCTTAACAACATCCGTGTACCATTGTGCAAAATCCTCTTCCATTGAGGTAATTGCTTCCACTAATTTTTTTTCTTTTGCCATGACAACTCCTATCTGCCCGCTTCAGGCGTTACTATAGTCTGTTAAAGGACAATAAGTATGTAACAGGCTGTAATTTCCCATTGCATAAAAAAAAGTCCTTCCTCCACAAGGGACCGAAAGACCTCGGCGGTACCACCCTAATTAACTGCAGCGATTTTCTGTGCAGCTCTCTTTTCACCCCGTTAACGCCGGTTTTACGCCGTATTTTCATACGGTGCTCCAAGGCAGGTTCCATAACGCTCTCATAAGAATCTCACACCGATCAATTCTCTCTCTGCCAAGACAGCAGTCATGTACTAATCCTCTTCATCGCTTATGTGTAAGATTCTATGCTACCGATAATCTTTTGTCAAGGGGAAAATAATCAAGGTAAAAGATACAAAAATAGTACTTGACAAAATTTAATTATCAGCATATAGTAGTAGAAAAGAAAAACCGATGAGCAAGAGAAGTAAGAAAGATTGGGTGTATCCAGAGAGCCGCTAAAGATGAGAATGCGGCAGCATAAATTTTTCCGAATGGACTTGTGAGGGCAGCCAGAAACTAGAAATACTTAGAAGTAGGCGCTGACGGGAACCCTGTCCGTTATCAGAGGGGTGCATATGATGGTATGCAA
>JAEWSD010000211.1 GCA_023398615.1 Bacillota bacterium | reverse complement strand
AGGCGTTCTCCAAAATATTGACATAGACCTTCAAACTGGTATAATGAAAAGAAGTTATTAGCTATGTTGAACGCATAAAGGAAAGAATCGGAAAGCGGGATTCCACCATGAAAAATATTGTTATTGTAGGCGGCGGTGCCTCCGGTTTAGTTGCAGCCATTATGGCGGCAAGACAAAAGAACAGGGTTACCGTTCTGGAGCACAAAGACAGGATCGGCAGAAAAATACTGGCAACCGGCAATGGAAAATGCAACTATACCAATTTGCTTCAATTGCCGGAATGCTACCGGTGCAATGACAGCGCCTTCCCGACGAAGGTACTGTCTTGTTTTGATGTAAACAGAACGATTAAATTCTTTCGCGAACTCGGAATTTACCCGAAAGAAAGAAACGGATATGTATACCCTAATTCCGAACAGGCCTCCTCCGTTGCGGAGGTTCTCCGCCTGGAGCTTAAGCGCCTTAAGGTCCGGACTGACTGTGAGGTCCATGCGGAACAAATTCATAAGAAAAAAAGCGGGTTTGAGATTATTACGGATAAAGGAAGCTATGCGGCAGATTGTGTGATACTTGCGGCGGGCGGTTGTGCATCGCCAAGCCTGGGTTCGGACGGAAGCGGCTACAGGCTTGCAAAGGAGCTGGGACATACGGTAATAAAGCCTCTGCCGGCACTGGTACAGCTTAAGTCGCCGGAGAAATATTTCAAAACTTTGGCAGGCGTAAGGACGGAAGCAAATATCAAATTGTATACGGATGAGGAATGCGAGGCGGCGGAACAGGGTGAACTACTGATAACCGCATACGGCGTATCGGGTATCCCGGTATTCCAGCTGAGCCGCTTTGCCTCAAGGGCTTTATATGAAGGAAAGACAGTGACCCTGCGAATCGATTTTCTGCCCTCCTTAAGCTGGAAGGAAACCTATGAACTGATGTCGGAAAGGGTGAAAAGGAGTGCGGATAATACGATAGAGGAGGCTTTTATAGGCCTATTAAATAATAAGCTGGCTTATGTCTGTCTGAAAGAATCAGGTATTTCACCGGATATGCCCTGTACGTCTGCCGACAAAAAGCAGATAACGAAGATGGTTAACAGGATAAAAGCCTGGAGTGTACCGATATCCGAACCGAATACCTTCGAACAGGCACAGGTTTGTACCGGAGGGGTGAACGTTGCAGAGGTGGACCCGGAAACAATAGAATCAAGATTGGTTAAGGGTTTGTATATAACCGGTGAATTGCTTGATGTGGACGGAACCTGCGGAGGTTATAATCTGCAGTGGGCCTGGTCAACCGGTGCAATTGCAGGGATGAACTGCTAGCGGAAGAAGAAGGCTTATTTCATTAAACAGGAGTGTAAATGTGATCAAAATAACTCAACTGAAACTTAATATCGGCCATACGGAAGAAGAGCTGATAAAGCAGATAGCGAAACAGCTGAAACTTGCGGAACATGAGATACGTTCCTATATAATTATTAAGAAATCCATTGATGCCAGGAAGAAAAAAGAAATCTCATATTCCTATACCGTCGAGGTTGATACCATACCGGATGAGAAAAAGATAATAAGAAAGCTTCATAATGCGAATATCATGGCCGGGGAAAGGACGGAATACCGCTTCACACCCTCCGGCAGTGAAAAAATGAACCACCGGCCCGTCATTGCCGGTTTCGGCCCGGCCGGCCTGTTCTGTGCATTGATGCTTGCAAGGCACGGCTATCGTCCGATTGTAATAGAACGCGGGGATGAAATCGCAAACCGGGTAAAAAAGGTTGAGCGCTTTTGGGAGAACAACGAGTTGGATACGGAATCCAATGTGCAGTTCGGTGAAGGGGGAGCCGGTACATTTTCAGACGGCAAGCTGAACACACTGGTTAAGGATGAGCTTGGAAGAAGCCGGAAGATGCTGGAGGTATTTGCAGAGCATGGCGCGCCGGAAGAAATCCTTTATCTTAATAAACCCCATATCGGAACGGACAGGCTTCGCGGTGTGGTACAGGCGATACGCAAGGAGATCATTTCTCTTGGCGGAGAGGTCAGATTCCGTACGTGCCTGACCGATATCTGTGAGGAAAAGGGCCGCCTTTGCGGAATTGAGCTGAATCACGGGGAACATCTGGACTGTGATATTCTGGTTATGGCGATCGGACACAGCGCAAGGGATACCTTTCGCCTGATTTACCGGAAAGGACTTGAGCTTTCTGCGAAATCCTTTGCCGTCGGGGTCCGGATAGAGCATCCGCAAAGCTTAATAAACCGAAACCAATACGGTGATTTTTACAGCAAGCTGCCTGCCGCCGATTATAAGCTGACACATCAGGCAGGCAGCGGAAGAAGTATTTATTCCTTCTGCATGTGTCCGGGCGGTTTTGTGGTGAATGCTTCCTCGGAGCAGGGCAGATTAGCGGTAAACGGTATGAGCAACCATGCAAGGGATGAGGAGAATGCTAACAGCGCTCTTATTGTGACGGTAACTCCTCAGGATTTTCCGAAGTCGGCGGAAATTCCGGAAGCTCTGTCCGGTGTGGAATTCCAGCGTATCCTGGAAGGTAAGGCATACGAGGCGGGAAACGGATTGATTCCGGTTCAGCTTTTTGGAGACTTGTGCAATGACCGGGAGAGTGTTACAATAGGTCATATTAAACCTAATACAAAAGGGAAATACCGGTTATCCGATTTAAGGAGCTGCCTGCCGTATTATGTGACGGACTCAGTCATAGAGGGGATTAAAGCATTCGACAGGTTTATTCCGGGTTATGCCGATGAGGAAGCGGTTTTGTCCGGTGTTGAGACGCGGACTTCTTCGCCGGTGCGGATATTCAGAAATGAAAAATTTGAATCCAATATCGCAGGAATCTATCCTTGCGGCGAAGGTGCCGGCTATGCAGGCGGCATTACTTCCGCGGCAATTGACGGCATCAAGGTTTTTGAAGCCATGACCATGCGGTATCAGGCGCCATAGGAGAATTTACCGGAATGGGAAAGGGGCAATTATGGCAGAAAGCAGATTAGCTTTAAAGGATAAAAAACGGATCGTAATTAAAATCGGTTCGTCTTCACTGACACATGCGGCTACCGGAAGCATTAACCTGTTAAAGATGGAAAAGCTGGTTCGTATATTGACGGACCTGAATAACCAGGGAAAAGATGTGATACTGGTATCGTCCGGTGCGGTGGCGGTCGGCAGGGAAACGCTGGGATTAAAGGAGAAGCCTTCGGCAACCACCGTGAAACAGGCCTGTGCGGCAGTAGGTCAGGCACGTTTGATGATGGTTTATCAGAAGCTTTTTGCGGAATACAATCAGATACCCGCACAGATACTAATGACAAAATATACAATGATCAACGACATCAGCAGGGCAAATGCAAGAAAGACGTTTGAAGGGCTGCTGAATATGGGTGTCATTCCAATCGTAAATGAAAACGATACGGTTTCGACCGATGAGCTGGAATTCGGTGATTTTGGGGATAACGATACCTTATCTGCAATAGTGGCGGCATTGGTGAATGCCGACATGCTGATACTTTTGTCGGATATCGACGGGTTATACACGGATGATCCGCATAAAAACCCGGAGGCTGAGTTTATTGATTTTGTTGAGGTAATAGATGATAAGCTGAGCGCCCTTGCAAAGGATACATCGACGGCGGTAGGAACCGGCGGGATGGCAACGAAGATATCGGCGGCAAAAATCGCAACGAATGCGGGGGCGGATATGGTAATTGCAAATGGCGAGGATGTATACATAATCAACCGGATTATGGAAGGCGGTAATGTAGGGACATTATTTAAAGCTCACAGAAATGAGAGTTTTGAATTGATGGATTATATAAAAACCAGCCAGTATTCTTAGTGTGAAAATGAAGATAAGAAAGGCGGGAAACAGGATGGATGAGAAAAGCCTGGCAAGAATCAATGAACTGTACAAAAAGTCACAGGCCGAAGGCTTGACCGAGGAGGAAAAGAAGGAGCAGAAAGAGTTAAGGGAGGCTTATATCCAGGCGGTGCGAAGAAACCTCCGCGGGACATTGAATAATATATCGATTCTGAACCCGGACGGTACGGTAACAGAATTATCAAAAAGGAATAAGCAGTAGATGACCAAAAAAGAGATACGGGAATATATTAAAGAATTAAAAAGCGGCCTTTCAAAGCCGCAGATTCACAGTCTCAGTGACGAAATTACGGAACAGCTGCTAAGCACCGCCTCCTTTGCACGGTGCAGCCGGTTATTCTGTTATGTTTCCTTTAATCAGGAGGTAGAAACTACCGGCATTCTGCTGGCTGCTTTTTCGCAGGGGAAAAGGGTGGCCGTCCCTAAAATCTCAGGCGGAGAGATGAAATTCTGTGAGATAGAGTCCCTTAAGGAGCTTGTACAGGGCAGCTTTGGTATATTAGAACCCGTAACGGACCGGGAGGCGGTTCCGCTAAAGAGGGAAGAGAATCTTGTGATCGTTCCGGGACTTGCTTTTGATAATGAAAGGAACCGGATAGGATACGGCAGGGGCTATTACGACAGATTCTTTGACAGGTATCAGGAAATCCAAATGGGAAAAATTGCACTGGCGTATGAATTTCAGATTCTCGACCGTCTTCCGGTGAATCGGTTTGATGCGAAAGTTGACAGGATCATTACACCCGAAAGGGTGATCTGGTAGAAGCAGTTTAAGAACCGGCAAATACGCTGCGGTATCGGAAAACAATAAAGCGAGCGTGCCGGGCACGCAGATGGGAGGTAACTATGAAGTATCTGGATGAGATTGGAACAAAGGCGAGGAAAGCTTCCACTGCCCTTAATGTTCTGGGGCAGGAGCAAAAGAATGAGGGGCTTCGTGAAGCTGCCAAAGCTTTATTGGACCACGAAGAGGAAATTATTTCCCAAAACCTGGCCGATATTGAAGAAGCCAAAAAGAACGGCATGATGGAGTCCTTAATTGACCGTTTGGCACTTGACCACAAACGTGTCTGCGGGATGGCGCAGGGACTTCTTGATATCGTTGCCCTGTACGATCCGGTGGGAGAAGTGATCTCAATGGTAAACCGCCCGAACGGATTAACGATCGGCCAGAAAAGGGTGCCGTTTGGTGTAATCGGAATTATTTATGAATCCCGTCCGAATGTTACGGCAGATGCTTTCGGCCTGTGCTTTAAGACTGGTAATGCCGTTATATTAAGAGGCGGCAGCGACGCGATCCGTTCCAATTCGGCAATCGTCGGGGTGATTAGGGAAGCTCTTTCTTCAAAAGGCCTGCCCGAGGATGCCATTCAGCTGGTTGAGAATACGGACAGGGAAATCGCCAAGGAAATGATGCGGATGAACCGGTATATCGACCTTTTAATACCCAGAGGCGGGGCAGGCTTGATCCGCACCGTAGTAGAGAACAGCACGGTTCCGGTAATTGAGACCGGTACCGGCAACTGTCATGTGTATGTCGATGAATTTGCCGATTTTGATATGGCTCTTGATATTATAGAAAATGCGAAGACACAAAGGCTTGGAGTATGCAACGCCTGTGAATCACTGGTGGTTCACAGCAGGATTGCGGAACGGTTTTTACCTTTGCTGTATGACAGGTTAACGGCAAAAAAGGTTGTTTTCCGTGCGGACGAACGCGCCAGGGCGATCTGTGCCGGGATGGAACCCGCATCGGAGGAGGATTACGGGAAGGAATACCTGGACCTGTTTATTTCGCTTAAAATCGCAGATTCCATCGAAGAAGCGATTGCACACATCAACTATTATAATACAAAGCATTCCGAATCCATTATCACTAAGGATTATAACAATGCAATGAGGTTTTTGAATGAAATCGATGCGGCGGCAGTTTATGTCAATGCATCCACCCGCTTTACAGACGGCGGAGAGTTCGGCCTGGGAGCGGAGATCGGCATCAGTACCCAAAAACTTCATGCAAGAGGTCCGATGGGACTGACAGCCCTGACTACTACGAAGTATATCATATTCGGAAACGGTCAGATTAGATAACATGTTACAGTTCAGTCTATGGTACCGCGAGGTGTTTTTGTGAGTGAAGCGAAGCGAAAATCACAGAAAACCCGAGACTTCTGTGCATCAATTGTTGCCATGAAGCCGTAAGGCTGAATAGTAACGATAACATGACAAAATTGGGAGAGGCTTCCCCAAATTTTATATCGAATCGGATATAATTTGGGGATGTCGCATAGGTTAATTACTTATTAGTTAAAGGCAGATAATCAAATATGGATGAATTAAAATCAGGATTTCAGAATATAGATTTAGAAGATAAAGAACCAATCAGGGAGCCAGAAAGACAGTACTATTTTATGGAGAAATGCAGTGAATGGGTGAAGGCGGAAAGCAAAAGGCTTAAGAGACCGTTAACCTTTTGCACCACAACCTTCGGCTGTCAGATGAATGCAAAGGACTCTGAAAAACTGGCGGGTATTCTTGAGAAAATCGGATATGTGGAAAGCGATACGGAGGAAGCCGATTTTGTGATATACAATACCTGTACTGTCCGTGAAAATGCGAATACGCGGGTATATGGCAGATTGGGATTCTTGAAGAACCTGAAAAGGAAGAATCCCGGAATGCTGATTGCCATATGCGGATGTATGATGCAGGAGACCGCAGAGGTTGAGAAAATAA
>JAEWSD010000181.1 GCA_023398615.1 Bacillota bacterium | reverse complement strand
AGATAGCTGTCAACCGCATGGTAAGGGACGCCGCACATCGGTGCGCGCTCCTCCTGACCGCAGTTCTTGCCGGTAAGGGTTATTTCCAGTTCCTTCGAACAGGTAAGCGCATCGTCAAAGAACATTTCATAAAAATCCCCTAAACGGTAGAACAGGATACAATCCCTGTATTGGTTTTTTATTTCCATGTATTGCTGCATCATTGGTGTTAGGTCTGCCATGTAATTATCGTCCCTTCCGTTTTATCCTGCCGTAACTATAAACTATCCTTCAATCACATCCTCGGCGAGCTCATCCCCGTCGGCTGCCGTTGTTGCAAGAAGATCACATCTTTCGTTCTGCGGGTGCCCGTCATGGCCTTTTACCCAGTGAAAGGATACGGTATGCGGCTCCATTGCTTTAAGCAGCCGTTTCCACAGGTCGACATTCTTAACCGGTTCGTTCCCGCTCCGTTTCCAGCCTTTCCTGATCCAGCCATCCAGCCAGCGCTCGGTAAAAGCTTTGATTACATATTGTGAATCGGAATACAGCTCAATCTCACAGGGCTTTGTAAGTGCTTCCAGACCGACAATAACTGCCATTAATTCCATCCGGTTATTCGTAGTTTTCTTATACCCTCCGGAATATTCCCGGATATGCTCCTTCCCCGACGGGTCCACATATACAAGTATTGTACCGTATCCTCCCGGTCCGTCCGGATTGCCTCTGGCCGCTCCGTCCGTATAAATTGTTACTTTCATTATAACTCCCATCTGTGCGCTCTGGCGCACACACAAATCAGGATGTTGAAAAATGTCTTTATTTTTCAACCTAATACCCGTGCCTTTCAATTTTTAATGACCTGTTCAAAAAATTGAATAGGCCTGAATAAAATGGCCGAAAGTGTTTTTCTTTCAACCTACTGCCTCCTGAATCTATGTATCATAACCGGCCCGTACCTGTCCGATTCCATTTCTTTATATTGCTCCTGATATACCGGAAGGTGGCATCCTCCCCTTCTTCCTTCAGCATAAGCAGCAGCCGGTACAGCAGTTTTTTAGTATTCTCATGTATCATATAGTGATCCTTTGATGCTTCAAAATATCGGAGCGAATCCCCGTCGCTATATTTCTCCTTATTGTAGGTCCTGCTGGCCGCGATCCTGTCGCAGAACATCTCCACCACGTACCTCGCCGGCATTTCCATCCCGGCCATCGGTTTATCCCCGGTCAGGCTGTAATCAATCCAGTATTCCAGATGATGTTTGTTTCTGCCTTTATGGTGCAGCCAGGCCAGGCTGTAGCCCTTGTCTTCCCGCTCGGCATTATTGGGGCTTCGGTCACCCTGAAAATATTTTGCCCCGACCGAGAATTCCACCCAGGAATATTTTGATAAATCATGCAGTAAGCCCTGCTTATATAAGCCTGCCCGAAAACAATATTTCATGACCAGCCATTTGTGATGGTTGATCGTTTTTAAATGCTGCCACCATTTCATAGTGTAAATCTCCAATTCTTATTCACCGTATCCATTCCCTGATCGGCTTTTGCCGTACGCGTGCTTTCCCCGGCATGCTCCGGTTTAAGGATGTCCCAGCTTCCGCTCTCCAGAAACCGGTTGGCCGCATCGGAAGCATTTTGAATGATGTCTTCCGAATAGCCCATGATGCTTAACAATTTAATTGCATTTTTCGATGCCGCCCTGCCCCCCTGCAGTTTATAGTCAAACAAAACGTTATCATCGGCAATCTGTTCCTGAAAATGGTAATTGGAATAGTAATTCTCCAGGATATGTGTCAGTTCAATATCATGCGTGGCGGCAAAGCACAACGCATTTGAACGGGTTATACTGTAAAGGATACGGGAAGACGCCGCAACACGCTCAAGCGTATTCGTCCCGCGTAAAACCTCGTCAACAAAGCATAAGGTAGGGATATCCTGATTCAAACGGTCTATGATTCGCTTCAAGGATTTGATTTCTACGATGTAGTAGCTTTCCTTACTGAGGATGTTATCCTGAAGCGCCATTGAGGATGCGATCTGGAAAAAGCTTGCCTTATAGCTTCTGCATACGGCGGTATAAATCGTCTGGGCAAGAACCGCATTAATTGCCAGAGTTTTAATAAAGGTTGATTTGCCGGAGGCATTCGAACCGGTGATTAATACGGAGTTATGCTCGGATATGGAATTGGGGACCGGTTCTTCGATCATGGGATGGTAAAGCTCATTTGCTTCCAGAAACGGTTTTACTCCGGCTTTCAGCTCCGGTAAGCTGTAATATTCCAGCATGGTACGGAAAGATGCCGCCGCAATCATGCTGTCCAAAGTTCCGATAGTAATAAACATCTCATTTAAGGTACTTCGGTTTTTCTTAAAACAGTCCATCATGGAATTAAACTTAATAAGATCGATATGAAACAGCATCCTCAGGTAATCAAGCACAAGATCCGCCGGATTGCCGGTTGGATTTTTGCCGGCCACCACCCAGGAACCCTTTTGAAACCGGTGAAATTTGCCGGCACCTGCTTCCAATTGGCTAAGATATGTTTTTATTTCCGGAATATCCAGCTTTGTGATATCCTGCACAGAGGAAAAAAGGCGGATCATATAGGAGCATACCGTAAAATAGGTTTCGATCCTGGCTTTACTTCTGTAGTAATTCAGGATATTATTCGCAACCATCAGAAAGGTAAGGGTTCCGCCGTATAAAGGATGAAAAAAAATCAGGACAATGGATGCAATCAGCCCTGCCGCCATGCAATAATGGGGGACAGCACTGTGTAATTCCAGGGAATCCAGACGGTTTATATATTCATGTACCGAGATGCCGTGAAGCTTGCCCATGCCTTTTAAGGCGATCTGAAGCTTCAGACGTTTTCCTTCCTCTCTCTGGAAGAATTCAATCAGACGGTTCCGTTCCAACAGGTCCTTCTCTTCAAATTTAACCTTTCGCAGGACAGAGTAAAGATACTCCTCACCGATGGCGCAGCCTGTATTATTCATGAGCATAAAGATTTGATCCATATCGATGTCATTCCATGTGATGTCATCAACATCGTGCGTATCATCCTGAATCGAACGGTAAAAGCTGGTCAGGGATTTGAATTCCTCAAAGGTATATTCCTCCGAGGGAACCTGTCCCCATTCCTTTTTTAACCGCTGCGTCAACCGTTTCCGTGCATTTTTTCTATCGTAAATTCCCTTAATAAGGAATCCAATCAGCAAAGCCGCAATAATCACCGCATATTCCATTAAAACTCCCGTCTGCCTTATTCAGGCTTTAATATTTCGTCCTTTTTTAATAGCAATCAAATTTTATTATAAATTTTGGGCTTAGCTATGTCAATTCATTCATCGATATCTTAAGATAAATTTAATTTATTATGAAGTGGTTGCAAAACTCAAATTATGAACCTTTTCGAATTGTTCCTAAAAATCTCGAAATCTGTGCTCCGTCGCGCGAGAACCAGCGACATTCTCTATCTTGTCGCTTCTCGCGCATACCTCGCACATATTATCTCGATTTTTTAGGAACAATTCGTTTACAAGGTAAAATTAGTTATGAGTTTCTGCAACCACATGCAATATAAAGGACTGCCCGTTTGGACAGCCCTTCGTATCAATCCTTTATTACTCTTACAACCTTTATCGGATCCCTGTAGTATACGTTGGAAATCTTGATACCGGTTCTTTTGTTGCTGGCATGAATAACCTGGCTGTTACCGATGTACATGGCAACATGGCTGATGTATCCGCCGCTTCCGTAGAATATCAGATCACCGGGTTTTGCTTCCGATACGCTGATCGATGAACCGTTGTATGCCTGACTTCTGGATACACGATCGATATAGTAGCCGAAATGATTGTAGATATACTGTGTAAATCCGGAACAGTCGGCTCCGGTATTCGGGTTTGTACCACCCCATACATAAGGGTTGCCTAAAAACTGTTTCGCATATGCGACCATTTCCGCTCTCAGGCTGGATACTCCGCCGGATACGCCCAATTCTTCTACTAATACACCCTTCTTTAATTCATAGGATAGATCAACATATTGCCTTGAGACAAATCCCTTATCGTTATCAATTGCAATCTCTATCCAGTCTGTGGATAAGTCAACAACCTCGAGTTCTTCATCAACCGGAATGCTGGTTACGATCGAAGATAAAAGACTTGGCTCCGATCTTACATTCAGGGTCTGCGTATTTACCGTCGCAACGAGGCTTCCTACCTTTTTTGCCAGGGAAACAGCCTTATCGCCGGTAATCAGGTAATCCGTCTTTACAAAACCGGTAACCTTACCGGTTTTGATCTTGGCCCATCCGTTTTTATTGACCTTTAAGATCTTACAGCCGGCATCCTTCGGAAGCTTTCCGATAATTTTTTTATCCTCTCCGGCCGCTTTTCTGATATTTAAATGGTTATCTACTTTTGCAATACCAATATTCTCGTAATTATATTCATCTGCAAGTGTAATTTCGGCGGCGGCAGCTTCAGCGCTTGCTTCGTTGTAATTCTCAATGGTAACTGAAACACCGGCTACCGGCCGTTCACCGACCATCTCCGCACTTACTGTCTTTGCATTCAGTGCAAACAAAACGGAACCGGCAAAACATAAGGTAGTTATCTTAAAAAACTTACTGTTTACAAGGTCCATTATTTCCTGCTTTAGCCTCCTTAATAATATGTATTGATTTAATATAATTGATAGGATATGTAATTATTACAAATATATTAAATATATTTCCTAATTATTATAACAAGGCTTCACAATTTTGTCAATCCTATGGCAAAAGTTTTTTTAAAGTTAGTCAAACATAGATTCGAATGAAATTATTGTTAATAAATTATTAAAAAGCATGTAATTTATTCGAAGCCTGTAGAATAAATTGTCAGTTATTTGTTTTTTAGGCAATAAAAAATCGCAGGGAAACCGCTGCAAAACTTATAATTCTAAGTTTTTGCAGCAGTCTTCCTGCGGCTTCTGGTTCCGGCAGTCTATATTATATAATGATGCAGATAATTCCGCCGTTGCTGTCATTGATTATTTTCTGCATGGTCTCCTGCAGCTTCAGCTGACTGTCCTCCGTCATTTTATTTATCTTGGTGCTGATTCCGTCATTTACCAGCTGATTAATTGATTTTCCGTAAATATTGGTTTCCCATATCCCTTCCGCCTGCTCGGAGGCAGTCTTTTTTATGTAGGATATAAGGTCTGCCGCCTGTTCTTCACTGCCTACGATCGGTGCGATCTCTGTCTCGATATTTGCTTTTATCATGTGAACGGAAGGGGAGGTTGCTTTAATCTTAACACCGTATTTATTACCGTGCTTCATGATAACCGGTTCGTCAATTACAATCTCTTCCTTTGACGGCATGACAACACCGTAGCCTCTTTGCCGTACCTCCTGATACGCGCCGCTTACCTTTTCAAATTCATTTTTTTTGTCTGCCAGCTCCTTAATTGTACGTATCAGCTGGTATTCGTCCTGTATCGGAACACCGATCATGTCGCTCAGGATATTGTAATAGTAGGTATCGTCGAATTCCACGTTTACTTTTACACTGCCGTTTTCCATTTCGATCTTATCGATCTTGAACTTCCTTACATACTGGCTGTCTGTTTCCAGATTCTCGGCTCTCGCATCACGGATCAATGTAATATTTCTGATTAAGGCTTTTACCGATTCGATCAGATCCTGTTTCAGCCAATGGTCATCCGGCAGCATTTCCGCCCATTTCGGCATATAGAAATCAATTTCGGAAACCGGAAATACGGATAATATACTCGACATAATCCGGTGAATATCGTCTCTTTTCAGCTGTTCGCAGTTAACAGGCATAACGGTAACATTATATTTCGACGCAATTTCATTCGCCAGGCTTATGGTACCGTCCGAATACGGCCTGTTTGAATTAAGAAGAACGATGAAGGGCTTTTTTAGTTTCTTTAACTCGGCGATGGTTTTTTCCTCTGCCGGTATGTAATTGTCCCTGGGAATATCTCCAAAGCTGCCGTCCGTTGTAACAACGATCCCTATCGTGGAATGGTCGTTTATAACTTTCTGGGTTCCAAGCTCCGCCGCCTGGGTGAAGGGGATCTCATAATCAAACCAGGGGGTTTTTACGAGACGTTCCTGTTCGTTTTCTATATGTCCGCTGGCACCGTCTACCATGAAACCGACACAGTCGATTAAACGTATGTTAACCTTAGTATCTTCTCCAAGCGTTATCTCGGCTGCCTCCTTAGGTATAAACTTTGGTTCCGTAGTCATTATCGTTTTCCCTGCAGCGCTTTGCGGCAATTCATCGATGGCCCTTTCCTTACTGTGAACATCCTCAATATTAGGAATTACCACCAGATCCATGAACCGTTTTATAAAGGTTGATTTTCCCGTTCTAACCGGCCCCACCACACCTATGTATATGTCACCGCCTGTCCTAGCCTTAATATCATTATATACGTCGTATATTTGATTTGATAAGTCAAGTGACGAAAATTGCTCCAACATATGCCATCCTCCTTTCGGTTATATATAAGCATATGCCGGAGCAAACGAATTCATGATTAATGTCCTATTGGTTTCATATATTTTATTTTGAAATATTATAATCCGCTATCTCTTCCATTCAAGCTGTGAGTATTCCCTTCTCTTATCACGGAGCAAAAGGTCCGAAACCGCCTCCTCCGGGGACTTCGCTTCAAACAATACCTGATTGATCTGTTCTACAATCGGCATCTCTACATTAAACTTTTGGGATAGAGCAAGTGCTGCTTTGGCAGAATAAACACCCTCCACAATCTGCTTTACCTCATCCATTGCCGCCTGCATGGAATATCCCTGCCCGATCAGGTAACCCGCGTTCCGGTTACGGCTGTGCTTGCTGGTGCAGGTTACGATCAAATCGCCGACACAGGAAAGACCTGCAAAGGTTTCCAGCTGTCCGCCCATTGCCATGCCTAACCGGCTGATTTCCGCAATTCCTCTGGTCATCAGCGCCGCCTTGGTATTGTCACCAAAGCCTAACCCGTCCGCAATTCCGGCAGCAAGTGCGATAACGTTCTTTAAGGAGCCTCCCAGCTCGATTCCGATGATATCGGGGCTGGTATATACGCGGAAACGTTCACTCATAAACACATCCTGAACGAAATATGCCGTCGCCTTCGATTCCGCTCCTACCACACAAGTCGTAGGTATGCCTCTGCTGACCTCTTCCGCATGACTCGGGCCGGATAAGACGGCGATATCGGCACCGGGCAGCTCTTCTTTTAATATATCCGTTAAGGTATCAAGCGTATGTTCCTCAATCCCCTTTGCCACATTCACAATCTTTTGTTCCGCTGCGATATACGGTTTTGCCATTTTTGCCGTTTTCCGTACATAGGGGGAAGCAACGGCAAAGACGATTAGTTCCTTACCGGTACAGGAAGCTTGCAAATCATCCTCAACGAAAACGGTATCAGGAAGCTTTATTCCCGGAAGCTTATCCTTAAGCTCCCTTTCTTTTCTTAAGACTTCAACCTCAGGTGCCAGAGCGGACCATAATGTAACCTCATGACCGTTATTTCCCAGCAGCATCGCTAATGCAGTCCCCCAAGCTCCTGCTCCCAAGATACTTACCTTTGACATTTCGTAAACCTCCTATTACTGTTTTTTAATAGTTACCTTCTGCCCGATCTTATTCTCGGTCCCTTTTATCAGTCTTCGGATATTGGTACGGTGCTTGATAAAAGCAGATATGGTAAATGCTATGCCTACAAGCAGCATATGTACGTCTCCCGGGTACAGGATTGCGATCCAAACAGGTAACAGGACGGAAATCAGCATGGATCCAAGGGATACATATCTGCTTATGGCAACTGTAATCATAAAAACAATCATGGCAGCTATTGCAAGTCTCCAGTCAAATGCCAGCATAATGCCGCCGGTTGCGGCGATTCCTTTGCCGCCTTTGAATTTCAGCCAAAAAGGGAAATTGTGTCCCAGAACTACACCGACACCCGTATAGAGCTTGAAAAGCTGCGCATAATCCTCATTCGGAAATATCAGATAACGAATCAAAAGAATTGCAATGACTGCCTTAAAGGCATCTCCAATAAACGTAACTGCTCCTGCTTTCCAGCCTAATGTACGAAGAGCATTCGTGGTCCCGGCGTTGCCGCTTCCGTAATTCCTGATATCAATTCTGTTTACCTTTCCTACAACATAGGCAGTGGAAATACAGCCAAAAGCATAGCCGATGATTAAACAAACAAGTATTTTTATAAACATACTATTCCTTTTCCTTTCGCTCTCTGATGAAGAATTTTAATGATGTCCCCTTAAATCCAAATGCTTCCCTGATTTTATTCTCTATATACCTGGTATATGAAAAATGCATTAAAGTCTTATCATTAACAAAGATAACAAAAGTAGGCGGTTTTACGGAAACCTGGGTAATATAATACAGGCGCAGGTGTTTCCCTTTATCGGAAGGCGGCTGCTGCAATGCGGTTGCCTCCGCCAAAATCTCATTTAAAACGCCGGTTGCCACACGAAGGTTCTGATTCTGAATAACCTGCTCAATTAAATCGTACAGCTTCGGCAGTCTCTGACCTGTTAAGGCCGAAATAAATATCATTTCGGCATAAGGCATAAAGGAAAGGACTCCCTTTATCTTATTAGTATATTCATAGATTGTTTTATCATTTTTTTGAATTGTATCCCATTTATTTACCGCAATAATCATACCCTTGCCTCTTTCATGGGCAATCCCTGCGATCTTCGCATCCTGTTCCGTTACGCCTTCAACGGCATCGATAACCAGAATTACCACATCGGCGCGCTCCACGGCCGATACCGTCCGTATGATACTGAACCGTTCCAGATCCTCTTTGATCCTGCTCTTCCTTCGAAGACCCGCGGTATCGATAAATACGAATTCCTTCCCGTGATACTTAACCGTTGTATCTATGGCATCCCGCGTCGTTCCCGCGATATCGGATACAATGACACGTTCCTCCCCGATTAAACGGTTTACGATAGAGGATTTGCCGACATTCGGTTTGCCGACGATAGCAATTCTCGGACGCTCATCCTCGGTTTCCGATAAATCTTCCGGTCTGAAATACTTGATCACCTCATCAAGCATATCACCCAGGCCTAATTTTGAGGTGGCGGATACCGGATAAGGGTCCCCGATGCCAAGATTGTAGAATTCATAAACATCCGGTGTAAGCTTTTCAAAATTATCAACCTTATTTACTACCAAAACGACCGGCTTGGTCGACCTTCTGAGCATATCGGCTACCTTGAAGTCATCATCCACCAATCCCTGTCTTACATCTACCACAAACATGATGACATCGGCTGTTTCAATTGCAATCTCAGCCTGCTGCCGCATATAGGTCAGCATAACATCCTTGCTTTCCGGCTCGATTCCTCCGGTATCTATCATGGTAAACTGGTTGTTCAGCCAGGTGACTTCCGCGTAGATCCGATCTCTGGTTACACCGGGATGGTCCTTTACGATTGCAATTTTTTCTCCTGCCAGAGCGTTAAATAATGTCGACTTGCCGACATTCGGCCGGCCGACAATTGCCACTATGGGTCTACTCATTTCCAATTCTCCTTATATCTTAATTCACAACGGCGTCTATTAAGGACTTTCCGTCTGATTGTACAATACGGATATCTGTTTGTAAAGCATTTTTGATGTCATTCACAGAAATGTCATCTAACAGGACCTCTTCACCGCTTTTTAACAGGACGTCAGGTAAAATAAGGTAATCGCCTAAAGCTTTGCCGCCGAGCTGCTTAATGATATCCTGACCGGTAAGTAAACCGGCAACCGTGATATCCGTTCCGAAGAATTCATTAATAACCGTATATACCATAGTATTGATATTCGGATATTTTGTGCGTAGCCGGTTCATAAATCCTTCCATAATAGGTGCGGCAAGTACTCCGGTTGCAAGGGATACGGATTTTACCCTGCTGTCTCCGGAAAGCGTAAGAAAATAATCATCAAATTCATCCGACAGGGAACGCACCATGCCTACTCCGTTTTCGATCTGAGGATACCCTTCATATTCTGTTGCATCCGGAATCGGTAATCCGGCGGTAATATACCATTCATCACTTGCATGTATAAATCTGGTACCTCGGCTTTTCAGCAATAGCTCCTGCTCACAATGGATAATTTCAAGTATCTTTAAGGCATCCGCACGGTTGAATTTCTCCAGCTTCACAAGTCCTTCCCGGTACTTCGTAAGTCCGACAGGTACGACCGACACACTCTGCATCTGCGGTATATAAGCGGATAAATCATGGATCGTACGTTCCAGTTCTTTCCCGTCATTGACACCCTTGCACAGTACTATCTGACCGTTCATGGTAATTCCCGCATTATAGAGCTTCTTAAGGTTGTCCAACGAATCTCCGGCAAACCGATTGTGAAGCATTTTACACCGTAGTTTCTTATTCGTGGTATGGATGGAAATATTAATCGGCGATAATTTGTAAAACAAAATGCGGTCGATATCCTCCGCCTTCATATTTGTTAACGTAATATAATTACCCTGCAAAAAGGATAATCTTGCATCATCGTCCTTAAAATATAAAGTTTCTCTCATTCCGGGAGGCATCTGATCGATAAAACAGAACATACATTTATTCCTGCAGGAGCGATAGTCATCCATAAGCCCTTCATCGAATCCGATACCCAGGTCCTCGTTATATTCCTTTTCGATTTCGATCTCCCACTCCTCGCCATTCTGCTTTCTGACCTGCAGCAGCAGATACTCATCATTTATGGCATAATGGTAATCAAATACATCCTTTATGACTTTATCGTTAATCCGTAACAGTATGTCGCCGGGTTCAATTTCCATTTCCTCTGCGATACTTCCGGATGCCACTTTTTTAATAATATGTTCCTTGTCCTTCATGCAAAGCCTGCCCTTTCCTTCCTTTCTGTCCTAATTAGTATAGCAGTTATGGCAGGAATTATCAAACTTTTATTTCATTGCGGGAATTGTGCCGGTTACAGTTCAGCCTGCTACGCCTTTATATTCCAGAACATTTTCTGGGAATTTGTTATGATTGCAGACATTTCTTCTGCCGGCATCTGCCGATCATTATCCAGCCAGAATATCAGGACATTAAAAAATCCGCCGGAAGTAAACAGATGGAAATGCTGCAGGTAAAAACTTTCTTCCGGTGTCAGGTCCTTCTGGTATACATTCCGGCATAAGACAGGCAGATATCGGTTGAATAACTTTAAAAGCTGGTACTCCATGTTATTTTCACGGAAGATTTTTAATATATGATAATATTTCTCAAAGAAAGAAAAAAAGATATAAGAAATGGTTCCCAGCTCAAATTCCTCCAGATTGTACACCGACAAATGCTCCTCATATTTGGAACAGATCATATCGGTGATATAATCCAGGATATCCTCTTTACTCTTAAAAGCACGGTAAAAGGTTCTTCTGGACAGCTTTGCATGGTTTGCAATCTGGCCGATCGTAATATCCTTATATGGCTTCCTGCTCATTAAATCCATAAGGGAATTGGCCAGCCATTCCCTGGATTCGTTTTTTATCCGTTCATGACCGTTCATCTTAACCTCGCTTATCTTAAATTACTGTCACAATTTTAAGTAATTGTAGCACTTTATTTACAGCTATTGATTTCTTGCTTTAAAGCTATTATATTACATTCCAGTATATGACACAAGCTGCCAAAAGGAGGATAATTTTATATGAGCTTCATTGAATTTGAAAAAGTAAGGAAGGAATACATCGTCGGAGCCGAGAGAATTAAGGCATTGGACGGGACCTGTTTTTCCATAGAAAAAGGAGCCTTTACGATTATACTTGGTCCGAGCGGCTCCGGGAAGTCCACCGCCCTTAATCTGCTTGGCGGAATGGACCAGGCAACCGGCGGGAAAATCATAATAGGGAACAGGATCATAACCGAGCTTTCAAAAGATAAACTAACCGTATACCGCAGGCATGATATCGGCTTCGTATTCCAATTCTATAATCTTATTCCGAATCTCACGGCCTATGAAAATATTGATATCGCGGCAAAGCTCAGTAAGAGCCCTATGAAGGCAGAGGAAGCCTTAGATGCGGTCGGCCTGTCGCACAGAAGGAATAACTACCCTTCCCAGCTGTCGGGGGGCGAATTGCAGCGTATATCTATTGCAAGGGCTATCTGCAAGAATCCGAAGCTTTTGCTTTGTGATGAACCGACCGGTGCACTAGACAGTGAAACCGGAAAAAGGGTCCTTAAACTCCTGCAGGACACGTCAAGAAAATATGATACCGCTGTTGTGGTTGTTACCCATAATGCCGCAATTGCTCCTGCCGCCGACAGATTGATCCGCTTAAGGGACGGGAAAGTGGAACGGATATCTGATAATCAGGAACCATTAGATATGGAGGAGGTGGAATGGTAAATGAAATATCTGTTTAAGAAAATCGTTCGGGATGTGCGGAAATTATGGCCGCAGTTTGTATCCGTATTTATGATGGCTTTTCTGGCAATGACCATTTATTCCGGAATGGAAGGCGTATGGTATGGATTATCGGAAGCTTCCCGGGAATATTTTAAGGATACCCGTCTTTGTGACGTATGGGTATATGCAAACGGCATTACGGAGGAACAGTTCCGGCAGATAGCTTCCCTGGATTCTGTAAAGGCGCTTTCCCGCTCCATGACGGTAACGGCAGATGCGGATACGGCGGAAGCGTCCGATATCAGGATAATTGCCTTAAATGATGGGAAAACCATGAAACCGCTTATCCGAAGCGGCAAAGAATATTCCTGTGATTCCAAGGGTATCTGGATCGATGAATCCTATGCCGGGGCCAATCATCTCAATGCCGGAGATACCGTTGCGGTCACCGTAAACGGGGTAAGGAAAAGTCTGCCCATACAGGGAACCATCCTCCATTCGGAATTCATCTTTTATACCGGACCTGCAAATGATACCCTGCCCGATCCGAAAAAGCACGGATACGGAATAATTAGTGAAAAACAGGCCTCTTTACTGTACGGCGGGCTTATTTTTAACGAAATCAGGCTCAGCCTGCCGGAGAACTGTGACACGAAAGCTTTGAAAGAAGAGGTAAAGGATATCCTGAAGGACAGTTACACGGCTTTTATGGAAAGGAAGGATAAAACCAGTGTCTCCCAGATAGACAAAGAGATCAATCAGATGAAGACATTATCGAAGGCATACTGCAGTATTTTCATCCTTCTTGCGGTACTTACCATGTATACAACCATGAAGCGGCTCGTGGAAAACCAGAGGATTATTATCGGGACACTGATGGCTCTGGGATATAATAACATGCGGATACGGTTTCATTATGCGTTATACGGCGCAGTGGTTTCTCTTTTTGGCGGACTGGCCGGAAGCATTGCCGGAAGGAATACGGTATCCAGAGCAATCATGGATATGAAAAAGATAACTCTCACACTGCCGGTATGGGAAATCAGGGTTTCTTCTATGACTTATATACTAATCGGACTGACCATGCTGGTATGTACCTTATCGGCAGTCATGGCAGCCGGTAAAAGCCTGAAGGAAATGCCGGCTTTGACCATGAGGGGTGTCTCATCTGCGGCAAAGTCAGGAAAGGCACCGGGAAGGCACCGCGTTTCCGGCTTGTCAAACGAGTGGCGATGGGTGCTTAGAGATATCGGCAGAAACAGAATCAGGTTTCTTATGGGGATTATCGGGATTACAGGAAGCATGACACTTATGATAGCGGCGTTCGGTGTTAAAAATTCCATAGATTATACCAACCATTATATCTATGGCAGCCAATATACCTATCAATATAAAGCAGAATTAACGAATTATAACAAGGAGGTTAAAAAGAAACTGGAAACGGAGGCAAATAACCTCGAATGGATGTATGAAACCACGGGAACTATGGAATTAAAAGAGAAAGCGGATACCGGTGTCATTACCGTTCTTTCTCCCGGTAATTTTGTAACACTAAGGAATAGAAACGGTGGCAGCCTGGCCCTTCCGGATAACGGTGTCTTAATGACACAGGTAACGGCGAAAAGCCTCGGTGTGAAGGCGGAGGATACGATAACAGTTACCATTGCCGGCAGCCGGAATCATCTTAAGGTTAAAATCAAAGAAATAATTGACATACCGGCGCCCCAGGGTATATTCCTGTCGCAGAAAGCATGGGAATCCTGCGGCAGTGTTTTTTACCCGAATTATGCCCTGCTTGGCAACGATACGGAAAACACAGTATCCGGGCAGCAGGAATATTTTGGAAATGTGATCCGCATTGAGGATCAGTTAAAGGATATTCAAACCATGTCGAACTCCGTTATGACAATCGTGATACTGCTGATTGCGGCTTCCCTGCTGCTTGGATTCGTTATTCTTTATAATCTGGGACTGCTTAATTTCATTGAACGGTTCAGGGAATATGCTACGATGAAGGTACTAGGCTTCTATCAGAAGGAGATTAGAAATATGGGTATCAAGGATTGTATTCTGACCGCCCTTCCCGGCTGGGCAGCCGGAACGGTATGCGGATTCGCCTTCCTTAGATACCTCATAAGCCTTGTTTCACTGAAAAACTATGTGTGGATACCGCACCTTACCGTAATAAGCTATCTTATCATTACATCTGTCTGCTACGGTATCTCATTCGGGATCAATCTGCTGATCAGCAGACGTGTCAACAAAATTGATATGGCGGAAGCCTTAAAATCTGTGGAATAGGCTTGTATTCAGGAGGCTGTTGCAAAACTGATAATTATGGTTTTGCAACAGCTTCATTGCTCTTTTCTAAATCAATTTGTTAATTTACTTTAAAGTCCGCTACCATTCCGGCCAGATCCTCCGATGAAAATTCCAGGTCCTCAAGTATCTGATTCAGCTTATAAGTCTGTTTCGATATCTTATCGATTAATTCCAGTGCATGACGGCTGTTTTCCCTTCCGGCCGATACATCCCTGTCGCTTTCTTTTGACATCTCCCCGATGTTATTGCGTACTTCATTGATCAGGGTATTCTGCTCATTCATGATATTTAATATGTAGGATATTGTTTTGGAAACATCGTTAACAAGGGAAACCGCCTTAATGCTTTCCCTTGAATATTTTACCGTTGAGGTTACCTGATTGTTTATTAAATCAATATTATTATTCGTTTTGTCGATTTCCAGCTGTATCGAGAATACCAGCTGTTCTACGAGGGTTGTGGCGTCTACGGTTTGCGCCGCAAGCTTTTTGATCTCATTTGCAACAACCGTAAAGCCCTTACCAAGCTCTCCGGCTCTTGCCGCCTCGATCGAAGCGTTTAATGCAAGCAGGCTGGTCTGACTGCTGATTGCATTAATAGTACTGATGATCGTATTGATTTCCTTGGATTGCTCATCCAGGCTTAAGATGCTGGTTAACGCATTCTTCATTGCATTTTCCAGCTCGTCCGTATTTGAAATCAGATCGTCCGTCAGCTGATTTGCGGAACCTTCTTCAAGGGAAGTGCTGCTTGCCTTTGTCCGAATCTCGGTTATCAGGTCATCGAGCTCCTTATTTTTTTCAAAGGAATCGGATATTCTTTTTACTTCCTTTTGAATCTCTTCAAATAATTCATTTTGTTTCCGGGAATTATCGGAAAGTGTCGTTACGGTTTCTTCTATGGTAGTGATGCTTTCATTAATGATTTTGGTCGATTTCGATACCCTGCTTACGGCCTTTTGCGCTATCCTTACGGAATTGCCGACACGTTTGATCATATTCATCTGATTGCTTACAAACTTATTAAACCATCTGGATAATCCGCCGATCTCGTTCGGGGAATAAAAGATGACGCGTTTCGTTAAATCCCCTTCCCCTTCCGCAACATTTCGCAAAATATTGACCGTTTTATTTACGGGTTTAATGACTACCTGGTTTAAGATTCCATAGGCTGCCGCTATTGTAATGAGGACAAGAAGTACGTCCGTAATGCCTCCGAAGCTTCCGAGCCATGAATTAATAAAATGGTTCAGTATAACACTTGCCGTTGAAACAATTCCGATATATATGGGGACCCTGTGAGCAATGCTGTGAAAATTATAGATTTCAGAAATATCTCCCTCACACATCATACCCCAGGTTTCATCCGAATTAGGAGGCTGGATGACGGTACCTTTTCCACCTACCATAATGTGGCGGTAATCCGGATATCCCGGCCAGCAATCCAGGTTTTCGTCATGCTCTATCGTATTTCTCACACCCACATGGAGGGCCTTCGTAGCAGGATCGTTAAAAACAATTTCGAATTCCGTATGGTCGTTTACCCTAATGACACCCCAATGCTTCGTCCGGACACCGTCCTTCAGATTATCACCCAGTGTAAAGGTTTTATCCTCAAACCTGCTTCTGGAAATGGCGGTACCCTGTGCTATTCCTCTGTTGTTTTTAATCATAAACAGGTAGTTATCGCCGGAATCCTTAAAAATATGGGTATCCTCATCCTGAATCACATTGCTCATATCATCGTTTAATACCCGGGCCACCAGGATTCTGACTTCATCGTTATTCGCATACGGTTCTGAAAAAAGCAACGTAACCTCGTCGTGGAACTGTCTGTCGGAAATCGGAACATCCAATGTCTGTTTATCGCAAAAAGGGCCGAACATATAGCTTACCCCGGCGATTCCTTTTTTAAAATTAACAGAATCCGCAAGGCTGTTCCCGATATGACTCACGAAAGAAGACGCAATGACAGTGCCTTTATTGTCCAGGACGAAGACTTCAATAAAGGTATTGTAATGTTCCGCTGATTCCTGTAAGGTTTCATTGAGGGATTGTGAGGATTCATTGAGAATGATTAAAGATTTTGCAATAGAATGAAGCTGCATCCATTGATCGTTGAACCAATTGTCAAGTGCTTTCTTCCTGCCGTTTGAAATTCCTTCAAATATGGATTCCGACTGCCCTTTCCGACTATGGTTGAATAAATACGATAAGTATTCTCTCATAATAGTATCTCCTTTGATATTTTTTTAAAGAAATTCTGCTTATCCTTTAGATGATTTTTTGTAGAA
>JAEWSD010000196.1 GCA_023398615.1 Bacillota bacterium | reverse complement strand
CACGGGCAGACGCGCACAACACCTGTTTTAAAGAGCATCCGGGTAATCTCTTCCCGTTCCGCTTCTCCGCAAAGCAAGCCAACGGTCTGCAGGAAGTTCTTATACGGGTGAAGAACGGCTGTCAGCTCTGACTTAGGCAGAGGTCTTACCCATGCGTTTCCAAATTGAATGGCCGTTTCCAGGGCTTTATCCGGATATGCAACCAGGCTGCAGCTCTTGCCTCTAAAAACCTTACTGTTTCGATATATCTCTTCCAGCTCTTCATTATATAGTTCCAATGCAATGCGGGATTGTATTCCGATCCCCGTATCTTGCGGGCTTTGGTATATTTCGTCATCTAAAACAGGAATAAATTGCCCGCAAAAATCATAAACCGCATTCATATCGTCCGTATCCAAAAATATTCCCTGCGGAGAGCTGCATAATAATTGACGGGTCTCCGTAATGTTTTTTGCAAGTCCTATAAGACCGTCTTTCGTAATCCCTTTTTCCGTTACATAGGCAAAGCTTAACTTATGTCCCCATTCAATAAGCTTTATATGCACGGGAACAAACCGGCGAAGGGCGGATACCGCCTCCCTGCCGCCCCAGACAATGACGGCGTCCGCTGCTGAAATAAGCTTTTCCAGGTGTATAATATCCTTCGATGAATAATCGAAAACATAGATATATTCGGCCAGGGCGGGTTCAATTTTAATAAGTTCAAGCAGCAGTCTGACAGAAAGACCGCCTTCCCGAGCGGGAAGCTTCAGTATATTGATGTTACCGGCAAGCAATCCCTCCAAAACACTGAACGCAGGCAGTCCGTCCGCATTCCCTGCGGCGACATGGAGCAGTACCCCCAGAGGACAGATTTTCTCCGTGACGGAAAATTCCTTACGAAAGGGGATGAATTCCTTCCGGCATCCATAATTCTCTCCCAACTCCGTCTTCAGACGATGCCGCAGCCCTTCCGCACTGAATAATTGACGGACTTCTTTGATATAACCTCTGCCCATTGCTTCATTCATGCCAAGTTCATACATAGCCTTCAGGCACATGCTCTCATCCAGGCCGGTTATAAGCTTATCACAAGCTGCAATCACAGTTTCCGGGTGCAGACTTCCTTTCTCCAGCGTATTCACAATACGCCGGTCCAGTTCCTTCAGCACCTTGTCACACTGTTTTGCATCCACAATTTCACCATTAACCAAATTCATTGCGTCTCCCCTCCTTAATGCTATAGCGGCAATTCAGATGTAACGGCTGCACAGGTCTTAATATCCGCAATCCCGACACGCCCTAAAATCTCAAAATAAGGAGACCGGATTCCGCAGCCGCATTCCTCACCGGGATGCATCACGGCCAAATCATCGGTCATAATACTGGTAAACGGCATACTCGTTATCATAGGTGTTAACAGATTCAGCAATCCGGGCGTACCATACTCTACGGGACGCAAATCCATGTCCCGGATAATAACCCTTGAATAGACCGGTACATGAAAATGATGGTTCGGACAGTCAAAATATGCAATCGGATGCTCTACCACCCCGAATAACTCTCTTATACGATCTTCCCCAATCCCTAACGCTTCTTTTGACATGCCGTAAAGAGCGGGCTTGTCCACTTGTTCGGAAAAGAACTGTTTCCAGCCTCCTCCCAGAATAACAAGCGATTTTGGGTGAAGCTTTAATTTGATTCCGGAATCCAGCAGCTCCTTAACCAAATACATAAAATATGCCGGAAATCCGATGAACCGAACAGGAAATCCTCTCTTTGCGTAACGAAGCAGAGCCTGTTTGAGCCCTTCTATATTAAGAAAATATTCTGTTCCCGTGTCTTTTAAGGCATACTCTCTATGCATTGCCGGAGCGGTAAAGGTAGCGGCATAGGCAGTTTTTACCGCGCCCATTTTATTGCGTTTTGCGGGCTGATACCCCAGCACCACGTAATTTGCGGGATGCAGAGATATGATCTTATGGGTGAAACATGTATTCGTCACCATGCCGAGCCCAAGCCCTGCGGACGGCCAGTCGAGCCCCATTTCACTCACCTTTCCGCTGGTGCCGGAAGTGGTTGACTGAAATAATAAACGCTTATGTGAGGAGGAATGGAGGGTATGGTTTTTAAAAAACATTGTAGGTATCGGCGGAAGCCTATAAATATCATTGACCGAAACAATCTCATCCGGAGAGAAATTACGGCGTATAAGAATCTCGGCATATTCGGGACAATGAAGCTGATGATGCCTGACGTTTTCTATAAGAGATTTCACAAACAAATCATCCGTTTTTTTCAAATCATATATATTCTTCTGGTAAAATAGTTTTCTTCCATAACTCAATACAGCTTCCCACCAATCATTTGATTTATGAATTCAATAAATGTGTAAAACAACCTTTACAGTCATCATACCATGTTATTTCACATAAATAAAGAGAGAGCCGGACACAATATCCGGCTCTCCGTTTTTCTCTGTATCGCTTCAATTTGTTTTACCCTGACGATATGAGTTTAAAACCCATAACTCTGTTACTCATCCGCCTTTACAAAATCTTCGAAAAAGGATACCACAATCCTTTCCGCATCCTCTATTTCCTGGTTGGAGGATACGCATTTTCTGATATAATCACTGTTCACGGAACCGAAATTAATATCCAGCTTATCAATCAGCAGTATGGTCAGAAAAATCATGAGTGCGCAAATCACTCTTATCAAAAAGAATTTTATTGAAACAGGCGGTATCTCGGATAATTTCCCTGATAAATCATATGCTCTGCCGTCATAGTAATGTTGTTCCTTCTGCTTCGCCAGGCCGTATTCTTTGCTGTTCCGGTTTACCGGGCCAAGGTTTTTGCTGCAGCTATCGCGTGCCAGCTTGATCAATTCCGCTCTTGACAGATTCGGATATTCCTCCTGATTGTCCATATGCACCTCCCGTAAAGGCAACAGATTATGTATAGGTATCTGCAATATTATATTCCACACCTGTACACAATTATTCATCCGGCCTGAATAATTCAACTTATAAATTACATTGAAATATGGCACAATATCATTTATAATTAAGACTAACTTACCGAAGGAGGATGAAAAAAATGTCAAGTAATGTATATGATATCTTACTTGAACGTGGCTTTATTGAACAAACGACCCACGAACAAGAAATCAAAGAATTACTGGGGAAGGAAAAAGTAACCTTTTATATAGGATTTGATGCAACTGCGGACAGCTTAACAGCCGGGCACTTTCTGACCGTCATGGCAATGATGCATATGCAGCGTGCCGGGCACAGGCCGATCGCACTTCTTGGCGGAGGGACTACCATGATCGGTGATCCGACCGGGAAATCCGATATGAGGACGATTATGACAAAGGAAACCATTCGGCATAATGCGGAATGCTTCCATAAACAGCTGTCAAGATTTATAAACTTTGATAATAACAGTGCCATCATTGCAAATAACGCGGATTGGCTTCTGGACCTGAATTATGTTGATTTCCTGCGTGAAGTAGGTGTTCATTTCTCCGTTAACAAGATGCTTACGGCGGAATGCTATAAACAGCGCATGGAACGCGGTTTAACCTTCTTTGAATTCAACTATATGCTGATGCAGTCGTATGATTTCTGGAAATTAAATCAGATGTATGACTGTATTTTGCAGTTGGGCGGTAATGACCAGTGGTCCAATATTCTGGGCGGTGTGGATTTGATCCGCAGGAAAGAGCAAAAACCCGCCTTCGGTTTAACCTTTAAACTGCTTACCACAAGTGAGGGGATTAAAATGGGTAAGACCGCAAAGGGCGCGCTTTGGCTGGATAAAGAGAAAACCTCTCCTTATGAATTCTATCAGTATTGGAGGAATATCGAGGATGTTAAGGTCAAGGAATGCCTGGGACTCTTAACCTTCCTGCCGATGGATGAGGTAAGGAGGCTTGGAGCCTTAAAGGATGCGGAAATCAATCATGCAAAGGATGTACTTGCTTTTGAGATCACAAAGATCGTACACGGTGAGGAGGAAGCCGTTAAGGCACAGGAGGCTTCCAGGTCATTGTTCGGGGGCGGAATGAATTCTGAAGACATCCCTACTACCGCTTACACTGCCGAGCAGTTTACTTCCGGAATTGATCTGATTACCCTTTTAGTAGACGGCAAGATGGCTGTTTCCCGTTCCGATGCAAGAAGAAATATCATACAGGGCGGAGTTACGGTCAATGATGTCAAAGTAACCGAGTTCGATAAGGTATTTACCCCGGACGATTTTAATTCTGATGGTATATTGCTTGTAAAAAAAGGTAAAAAGGTATATCATTGTTTTAAAGTGAATAAATAATACAAGAGTCAATAAAATAATCCGAAAAGGAGTGAAATTATGCCCTGGTGTCCGAAATGTAAGATTGAATATGTGGAAGGTAAGACAACCTGCAATGACTGCGGAGCCGAATTAGTTGACGACTTACCGGAAGAGCCGGTTTCCTTCATGGAGACAAAGAAAGAGAAATACGCCGAAAAATTTGTCCAGTTCTTGCACTATTCCAATATCGACGATGCTACATACGAATATGATGAGGAAAAGCAGGTATGGCATGTAATGGTTAAGGAAGGTACTTTAAAGCAGGTAAAAAAGCTTTACCAGGCTTTTTATTCCGTAGAATTAAGCAAGCAGTTATCCGAAGATAAGACGGAGGATAATCATTCGGAACTTGCCGGTGATGTCAAAGAAGAGGCTCCCGGGGTTACGGAATCAGATAGTACGGATTATTTCGACGTGGCCGCCGAGGATGACGATAATTCCATGTTCAGCAGGAAAGAGATCGAGGATATCATTGAATCCTCTACGAGTAAGCCCTCCGTTTCTTCTGCCTATGTGAAAAAGGAAGACAAATTCAGGGATTATAAATCCACCGCCTATACCTTCCTTGTGGTATCCCTTCTCGGTATTGCGGTACTCATACTAAATGCGGTCGGAGTTATTCAAATATTCAACGGATACCTGCCTTATATCGTTATGGGTCTACTCTTCCTGATCTTCCTGGGTGTAGGCTTCCAATCCTTATCAAGTGCAAAGGTCGCCGCCTCGCAAATTGAAGAGGAAAACCGTACCACGGAGGAAATAACCAATTGGCTGTCGCAGAATGTAACCGTCGACCTTTTAAATTCCCTGACGGACGAAGGGGACTCTGAAGAGATCCGGTTCTTCCATAAGCTTGAGAAAATGAAAGAAATGATTGTCGGACAATTCGGTGAGCTGGATGAAGCCTACCTCGATCAATTAGCAGAGGAATTCTATAATAATAATCTGGAACAGCAGAACCAATAGCACTACCTCGAAGGTTAAAAGAGCTGTTGCCAAAACTCATAAATGGTACACATTCACCATATGAGTTTTGCAACAGCTCTCTTTTTATGGGTCGGGAATCAATAGGTTTTAACGGTGATACGGTATTCCCTGGCAACATTGTAAGCCGGGGAATTCTTTTTGCAATGGACAACCAATCCCGAACCGGCCCCGTTAAACGCCTTGGGATATACCTGTGTCACACTTGCAGGCACCTTAATTTTCCTGAGATTGTCACAGCCGACAAATATCTCGTATTCTATCAGCCTGACTCCGTCGGGTATCGTAACCTCCTTCAGATTGCCGCAGCCATAAAAGGCTCTGGCCGGGATATAGGTGATCCCTTTCATTAGAGTAACCTTCTCTAATACATCACAGTCATGAAATATATATTGACCGAAATTCTTTACCGAACCCGGTATTGTGGCCTCGGTAAGAGACTTGCAATACGCGAAAGCATTCCCGCCAATAGTTACCACACTGTCAGGTATCGTTATCTTTCTCAGATTACTGTGATCAAACGCACCCTCGCCTATTGATGTAACGGAATCAGGAATAACAATCTCTTCCAAGCTGCCGAACTCAAACGCACCGGGATCTATCCTTTTCAGGGCTTTGGGAAAGCTTACTTTTCTGAGCGTTTTATTGTCCGCAAACGCCCTGCTGCATATCTTAGTTACGGTATCCGGAATTTCTACCGTTTCCTCCGTTCCTTTGTATTTATATAAGATATGATTCAATATTACAAAGTCTTCCGGGTAAGAATAGAACCATTTCGTTTTAAGGAATGCATCTTCTCCAAGAACGGCAAGCCTTTCGGGTATGTTGATATCTGCCAGCTTGATACATCCCTCAAAGGCACTGCGCTCAATTACTTTTAAGTTATCCGGCAGTACAATACCGGTTAACGCCGTACATCTTATGAAAGCTTTTATTCCTACTGTTTCCATGCTATCCGGCAGTATTACCTTTTCTATCTTATTATTTTCATAAAAAGCATATTCGTCAATAAAGGTGAGCCCGGACGGAACTTCTACAGTTTCATCGCTGCCTTTATATGCAAGCAAAGCGGGGCCTGCCGTAACAAAATCACTCTTATTGTCATCCAGCCACTTTGTATGCTGCAATATACCGACTCCGACCTGCTTTAAACTTTTGGGTAAAGAAACGCTGCCCAGTTGGGAACATCCTTCGAACGCATAGTCATCAATACTTTCTATTCCATTACCAATCTTTATTTTACTTACATTATAACATTTCCTGAAAGCATTGACTCCGATTGACTTCACACTTCCCGGAATTGTCACTTCCTTCAGCTTACCACAATTATAGAAGGCTTCCTCTCCTATCGTCTTAATTCCGCTTTTTAATGTCAGTTTTTTAATATTTCTGCGGCTAAATGCTCCGTCTCCGATGGTCTTGGCACTACCGGGTATAACCACCTCCGAAAAATCTGTGAATATATAACCAAATGCTCCGCCTGCAATTTCCTTTACATTACCGGGAATAACGATCCTGCTGGCGGAACCGATATATTCTTCCAGCGTACCGTTGACAACTGAAAAACCATTTTTTGCATGGCTTTTCTGCCAGGCAGTACCCCTGAATACACAGCCTTCGACTTTGGTATCCTTGGGAAGTGTTACTTTAGATAATTTTCCGCAGAAGGCAAAGGCTCCGCTTTCTAATTTTTCTACCCCTTTTGCGATGGTGACCTTCTGCAGGTTATCACAGCTGTAAAACGCATCCGCTCCGACTGTTTTTACGCTTCCCGGTATGATTACCTCTTTTATAGTCTCGCAATTCGCAAAAGCATCTTCGCTTATTTTCGTAACACTTTTTGGAATGGTAACCGTACTGCTCTTTCCTATGTACTGCTTTAATTCCTTGTCAACAATAACAAAGTCGCTTTCTTTTGCATATGCAACACCCGCCTCCTTAAAACACGGAATTGCAACGGCAATCACAATAAGAAGGCTTATCAATTTCCTCATAAATATTTTTCTCTTATTCAAAGTAACCTCTTTCCTGCATATCCAACCTGTCCGCAGACCGAAGCATGCATAATTAATTGTACTCTTCCCCGGCTGCATAATTTAAAGAATGCATCCTGTGTATCGGAAAACCCTCAGGCTTCCTCTATTGAAAGCTCCCTCAACCGATCCGCGTACCAGAACACAACCTCCTGGATTCGGTAAAGCTCCCCCTCCTTGCAGCCGCTTCTCCATAGTTCCTTATAATCCATGAACCAGTATTCCAGCCGGGATGCAAGTTCAAAAGGAACTTCCGGACAGTCCTTCTCCTTGCCGTGCCGGTGCTGCCGGAGTGTTACCAGAGTATGATAAAACAAAATCATTCCCTTTGCCATAATCAGATAAGCTTTCGCAACGTTCCGTTTCGAGCTGTCCATGCGGGACATATTACGGTACAGCTTTTCCATTGCCGCATTCAGGCAGTCATCTGCCAAACCGGCCTGTTCCGCAAGCTCCTCCGTTATCTCTTGTCTTCTGCTCTCCTTGTATTCCACCAGTAAACCCCATAATGCTTTATCCTGAACGGCCAACTCATGAATGACCGAAACAAAGCTTTCGGAAGAATCCCGGTATTCCAGCGCGGAAATCTGCCTGTTGATTTCTTCAAAGGGAAGCTGCCTCGAATTCCAGGAGAACGAAGCACCGTATATCATACCGGAGGTTGAGAATTCCGGCGGATTGATATGGCCGTAGTCTCCCCAGTCGGTATTCAGTACTCCGGCCGCCTTATATTTCAATGCATATCCGCACATGGCCGAAATGTTATCGTAGGCATGCCCCAGGTCGTTAATGAAATGATTCCAGCCCTGTACTCCGGGGCAAAGATACTGAACCACACCGGTCTCGTAAAGCTTTTTAAAATTATCTTCCTTTAAATCCCGGCTGTAATCCCAGTTCAGGCATATGACATCCTCCGGCAGCTCCCTGATTGCCTCCGGATGTGCAAGTATGATGTCTCCCCAGAACATGGGCCGCTTTCCCTGAGCCTTTATAAAGCCACAAAGCTTCTTTAAGAACTCCACATATAACCTGTCGGCGCCGATTTCTTCCGCCAAACGGCCGCTTTTGCCCTTGCCCAGATCATAGGTCTCGTCCGCACAGATATTAAACCGGCCGGAAGAAAATAAGGGCAGGTATTCAAGCAGCATTCTTTTAATCACTTCAAAGCTTTCCCCGTTTGTCGTATCAATGGTATGGTGTTCCATCCTGCCGATAAGTGAAAAGCCCATTTTATCCGAGTCTTCCAATTCACACAGATGAGCATAGGTCTTGGTACTTAATACCTTATACAGATGACCAAAGGATGCGACGGACGGGACCAGTTCAATATTCAAATCTCTGCAATAGGCGTCCAGTTCCAGGATTTCACCGGCCGTAAGCGGCGTATCATCCCGCCAGACCTCACTGAAATCACGGAAAAGGAAGCTGTGTTCCACATACAGCTGCAGCTGGTTCAGCTTGTAACAGCTCATTTTATCAGCCAAAGCCTTAAGGGATTCCAGGGTAGGAATTCTTCCCCTTGTGACATCATGGTAAAATCCCCGGTTGGGAATCTCAGGGTAATCCCTGATGCAAAGACCGGGAAGCACCGCCCCGTGCCGGGAAATGACCTGCCGAAGGGTTTGTACACCGAAAAGAAGTCCCTCACTGCCGTTGCCTGTAATTTCTATCCCGTCTTCTTTTATCAGCAGGGTATACCCTTCCGGACTTTCTCCCAGAGATTCCGTATCCTTCACAAGGCGCAGGATAATGCCTTTTACGCCGTTTAAAGCTGTCTTCACGATAGGCAGCGAAAAACATAAGTATTCCTCAATATGCCTTTTTAATATTCCGGCATAATGTAACTCCCTTCTGTCCAGTGCGGAATCGACATATATTCTTGTATCGTATGTTATGATAAAACACTCAGAATGCAATTCCATATGCTGAGGGGGTGGCAATAAATACATAATAATCTCCTTTCATTAAAAAGTACAAATTATAGAGTGTCAAAAGGCCACTCTAAGTATATTATGAATACAGCGTTATATATTAAATTTTGCGTCGACCGACCAAGAGTGCTGCTTATATTTTGTCAAGACTCTGCCCAAAAATCAAGCCAGCCGGCTTGGTTTTTGAGCCGATAGAGGCTTGTAAAAAATATAGTACTCGAGGGTAAGGCAGCTAAATTGAATATATATACGCTGGTATTCATTTAGAACACTACATTGGCCTTTTGACACTCTGCTCGTAAAACACTAACTGAATATCTCTTCCAGTTCCTCCTTCGTAAGCGTATTGATGAATACTTCCTTCGAATGAATTACGGAATTGGACAGGTCCTTTTTCTTACGCTGCAATTTATAAATTTTTTCTTCAATGGTGCCTTTTGTTATCAGTTTAATTACATGGACGGAATTTACCTGCCCAATTCGGTAAGCACGGTCGGTTGCCTGCTCTTCTACCGCCGGATTCCACCAGGGGTCGTAATGGATGACGGTATCGGCGCCGACCAGATTCAGCCCTGTACCACCCGCCTTCAAGGATATCAGGAATACATAGCCTTCCCCCTGGTTAAACCGTTTCACATAATCGTTCCGGTCATGAAGCTTAGTGGAGCCTTCCAGGTAAAAGCTGCTTATATTCAGCCGGTTAAGCTCCTTCCTGATGATCGCCAGCATGGAGGTAAACTGCGAAAAGATAAGAATCCGGTGACCATTTGAAATGGCATCCGCTATGATCTCCATGAGCAGTTCCAGCTTTCCGCTGCCTCCCGTATAGTTATCGATAAAGGTTCCCGGATGACAGCATATCTGTCGGAGTCTTGTCAGCGCCGCCAAGATCTTAATTTTGCTCTTTTCCAGGCCAATTTCATCGATATCGTTCTTAATTTCACTTTTAATGTTTTCCATATAGGAAAGATATACCTTTCTCTGATCCTCCTCCATATCCGTAAGCATCTTAGTCTCTACCTTCTCGGGCAGTTCATGAAGGACATCCTTCTTCATGCGCCGCAGTATGAAAGGTGATATACGCCTGTTTAAATCTTCCAGCACCCCATCCTGTTCCTTCATGATAGGCTTCTCAAATTGATTAACAAATTTCGTGTGCGTAAGCAAATACTCCGGCATGATAAAATCAAAAATGGACCAGAGCTCGGACAGGGAATTCTCAATCGGGGTTCCGGTTAAGGCAAATTTATGGGCGGCGTTCAACAGCTTAACCGATTTCGCATTCAGAGAATCCGCATTCTTTATAAATTGCGCTTCATCAATAAACACGGTATGAAAATCAATGGCTTCATAATATCTGACATCCCTTCTGATTAAAGGATATGAGGTAATCAATATATCTCTTTGCTGGTTGGATTCAATTAAATCCTGCCTTTCCTTCGGATTGCCTGTTACTACTTCCGTAGTTAAGGCCGGTGCAAAATTATCGATTTCATCCTGCCAGTTATAGATCAGTGAGGAAGGGCATACGATAAGGAACTTGCTTTTACCTGCTATTTCTTTAATAGAGGCCATGTAGACGATGGCCTGCAGTGTTTTTCCAAGGCCCATATCGTCCGCCAGTATCCCTCCCAGACTGTTATCGGCCAGTGTCCTTAACCATTTATAGCCGGTTATCTGATAGTTCCTGAGTGTCGCTGCAATCCCTTCCGGCAGTTTATATTCCGTAACATTGGGGTTTAGGATATTTTCAACCAGCTTTGAGAATTCCTCGTTTTTCTGGATCGACAGACTCTTTTCCCCAAATACCTTGTCAAGGTAAAGAGCCGCATTTTTCGATAGCCTGATGGAGTTATTGCCGAGCTCTTTTCCGGATACATTAAGGGATTTTAAGATTTCCCATACCTCATTAAGGTTTCCCTGCTCAAGATCAACAAAGCTTCCATCCTTCAGCCGGTAATATTTCTTCTTCAAGCGGAAGGATTTAAACAGGTCCTTTAATTCCTCCTTCGGCACCTCTTCATACGTCATATCCATTTCCAGCAGGCTCAATTCATTGCTGACACGCAGCCCTGCCTGAAATTTGCCCGGTGCCTTAACCCGGATCTTCTTGAAATCGTCGGAATAATACAATTCACATTCACCGGCCAGGTCATGGATACTTTGTGTTAAAAATTTATAGATATCTTCTTCGTTACGCATGAAATAGCTGTGCTGCTTCGGCTGGAAACCGAGCTTCTCCAAATACTCCATATAGAACTCTTCTTTTTTAGGCTGTCTTATGATGATGTAGTTATCGTTTGTAAGCGATTCAAAGGAATTGAATTCATATTCGCCGTATTTAAACTTAAGCTCCGCACGAATAAAGGTTTTATACCTGTCAAGATAAACCACGGGCTGCAGCTCGGCCGTTATGAACCGGTCCTTAATCTCTTTCGGGACCGAAAGCTCCATTGTCTCACTGATTCTGGGCAAAACAACTTCCATAAATTTGTTTTTATTATTTCCTTTAAAAACAAGAGGCTCCTTTTTCCCGCCCAGATTATTATAGAAAGGCAGGTAATTGCCCAAGAAACGCTTATTCGGCCTGTAGATACAGCCGTTAATGAAAAGCAGCTCCCCTGATTCCGTTAACGGGGTTACCGTAAATTTCTCGTGATAGTCCATAGCAATTCCGTCATCCGTCAGTGTCAAATCATATTTTATCTGAGGATTTGCATCGGAATATCGGATATTTTCATACTGTTTCCCGTATAAATCCAGGGTGAATACGGAATCGGTCAGGAATTCGAGCAAGCGGAACAGCATATTTCTTGTAAGAATGATTTGTGATTTAGAGAATATTTTTGAATAGAATATCTTGTCGATAGCTTCCTGAATTTCATATATCTCGAGAAAGTAATCCAATATCCTTTGGGACTGCTTATCGAATTTGCTTTCTCCGTGTATGAATTTGAATTCCTTCCCCATGACTATATTTTCATTATTATAATAATCCGTTAAAAACTTTTTTATGGATTGCACTTTATAGTACCGGTGATTGCCGACATAGAAAGAAACCAGGGCAGTACCGGAATCTCCGCGCAGCAGTGCCGGAATCGTAATGCTTACCTGGATATGATAGATTTCTCCCTGTGCCACGGTATATTCCTGATTCCCGAAATACCCCAATATCTGATGAATCGTTTTTTCCGCCGGATTATCCGGCTCCTCCAGCAAGGATCTCTCAATATAATTTAACACGAAAAACAATGCAGTCACGACATGTCTGCACGCACCATTTTCCTTTAAATGATCGGAACAGTTGCATTTATGTTCGTAGGTTCCATCATCAAAGACCTGAATGGTCACCATATATTCAAAATTATCCTTTACCGTAATACGATATTGCTTCTTGATATTCGACCAGGTGGCATTTACCACATGACCCTGCTTATAATCCTGCAGTCCTCTTGAATATACAATTTCATTGGCCGCTATGTTTCTGATATCTGTTCTTGATAGGCGTATCATAACAAAACTCCTTTTACTTGTCCTGTTGCATCCTATTATTATACCATAATAATGAAATAAAAGTTCATAAATTGAGACAATTTTTTATATAAAAGAAGTAATTCTATTTATAATATAGCCTATGGTACCACGAGGTTTTGTGAGTGAAGCGAAGCGGAAGTCACAAAAACCCTTAACTTTACTCAATTATTTTCGCAAATTCCTCCGTCGGCATGGGCTTGTAAAAGAAATATCCCTGAACCATATCACAGCGGCTTTCCCGTAAAAAGTCCGCCTGTTCCGAAGTCTCAACCCCCTCGGATATCACCTTTAAGCCAAGCCCTTTAGCAAGCTGAATGATGCTGTTGATTACGATTTTATTCTTCTCTTCCATCTTGCTTTGCATAAAGAACTCCTTATCCAGCTTTATGATATCAACAGGCAGGTTTTTAAGCAGATTCAGAGAGGAATAGCCGGAACCGAAATCATCAATCGATATCAGGTAGCCCAGCTTGTGCAGCCGATTCATAAGCTCGAATAATGCGTCCAGGCTTTTCAGGAATAAATTCTCCGTTATCTCAATTTCAACCAAATGCCTTGGTATGCCGTATTTTTCAAGCAGATATTCCAGTTTTTCTATGAATAAGGTATCCTCTATATGAAGACGTGATACGTTAACGGATACTATGACCGGCTGTTTGCCCATGTCGATCCATTCCCTTAAGGATTGGAGAACCTTTTCATACACGTAGAAATCCAGTTCCATGATGAAACCGTTTTTCTCAAATATCGGAATAAACTCCATCGGACTCATGATCCTGCCTTCCGGAGTCTTCCATCTGACCAGGGCTTCCGCGCCTATGATTTTAAGCGTATGAAGCTCTATTTTAGGCTGCATATAAACCAGAAATTCATTATTTTTAAGGGCTTCCTTCATCCGGTCTTCGATCTGCTTCTGTCTTTTGATCTCCGCATATAATGCTTCATCGAAAATAGCATAACTGCTGGTATGGTACCCCTTTAAGGTTTTCCTTGCCATATTTGCCTTATCGAGAGCCACGCTTAATACCTTATCCTCCGGAGTAATAAAATAAACTCCGCTGATAATAACCGGATTTACCTTCGGAAATTTGACCGTAAAATCCCTGGAGACAATATTCATCAGCATTTTAATGCGCTCCAATACATCTGATTTCTCCCGGTATGACAGCAATATCGTAAAGATATCGCTTCCTACCCGACAGAATAACTCGGAGGAAGACAAAAGTCTTGACACTCTTGCCGCAAAAAATTTAAGAACCTCATCCCCGATGGAATAGCCCCATTCATCGTTGACGTATTTAAATTTATTGAAATCCGTATAAATGACGGCATAGTTTATATTCCTGGCGCTTGCTATCAGTTTCATGGCCTCCGCATTAAATTTGGGTAGAGTTAATAAACCGGTCAGATTATCCTTTGATTTTACCCGTTCCATAAAGCCGGTCACATCTGAGGAACAGATGAAATACATCTTTTGCCCGTTTGGCATAATGACGGAGGAAGCGGTTTTACTGAACCAGGCATCCAGTTTCTCGTTGTATGCTTCCACGGAATTACGATTCCTGCCGTCCTTAAGGCCGATTAAAGGACAGGTTTCACAAGGCTCACGCCGTCCGAATATTGCCTTATAGCATAAATCGCCGAGCTTGACGTTCGGATAGATATTCTCTGTGTACTTATTCATGTACAGCAGCTCGTAGGTATCCGGCTTAATCGCATAATTGCTCAGCTTCTGATTGTCCAGCATTGCCTGCGTAAAGAAGATTTCATTCTTCAGCTCTTCCTTGCTTCTGAGCTGAAGAATATAGTTACTGATAACCTTGGTAATTGTCGTTAACGTGTCAATCTCCGGTTTGTCCCAGCTGCGGGGCCCGTTGCAATTCTCAAAGTTGACACTGCCGATAATCTGGTTTGCATCCATGATGGCACATTGCAGGATTGCACGCATGCCTATCTTCATGAACATCTTCCGGATATAGGGCCCGGCATCCACCTCCAAAACATCCTCACAGTAATATACTCCGCTTTCTGAAAAAAGCTGTTCATTAGCCTTAATAATAAAATCCAGGTTACTTATAAGGGAATCCCTGCAGGAGGATATTCCGGTATTCAGCCATTCATAGCTGACCCTGGCGCTTTGGTTCGGGGTAGCTTTTTCGAATACAGTAATACGTGATAAATCATAGTATTTACCAATCTCTGTAAAAATAATATTCATGGAGTTTTCGGCATCCATGCTGCCGCTGATGATATCGAACGTAAAGTTGAGCAGGCGTTTTTCCGCGTCTGAGATGCCGGACTTGTTGGTTCCGTCCTTTTTATGCATAAGCTTATGCTGCTCATTCCTTCTGTTATTGTATTTCGCGGCGAATTTCGGATCAAATACTGCATAATTGTCTTTTCCCTGTGATTTTACCTTATATAAAGCGATATCGGCCTTTCTGAACAGTTCTTCATAGGTAATGCCGTCCCGGGGATAAACAGAGATACCAATACTTACCGTTATCCTGTTCTCCTTCTTTAATTTGGGAAGGCTGCTTCTTAGCATACGGAAGATAGTTCCGGTAGCCTCGTTGATATCTTCCGGTCCTTTAATCCCTTTATGGAATACGACAAATTCATCCCCTTCATTCCTTCCGACCACATCGGTAGGATCAAACAAAGAGACAAGATGGTTTGCAAAGGTTTCCAAAACCTCGTCGCCGTAAAGATGTCCCCATCGATCATTAATCTTCTGAAACCCGTCTATATCGATCAGCATCAGGCAGTGCTGCTCAAAATCCTTTGCCTTATTGCACCTTTCCAAACATTTCTCTACCTTCTCCTTAATTGCCGTACGGCTTATCAAGCTGGTAAGAGAATCCTTTTCCATTCTTTCATACTGCCCGTCCGGCTTTCTCTCATCATCAATAATGCTTGTCTTTCCGATAATTCTGTACGCCTTGCCGGAGGAATCCTTTAAGGCGGTACCCTGAAAACGCATCCAGATGAATTCATCATTATCACTTAAGGAACGGTATTCATACAGTATGGAATCATCCCCACGGTCCATACTGTCGCAATACTGGTGGAAAATGGGTATATCCTCAGGATATATCAGACCCCATCCCAGCATAGTCGTACGATAATCGGGAATATTAAGGGAGTTATCCGAATATCTTCCTCTTAACTTCCTGATTTGAATCAATTCTTTCTTATCGATATCATATTCCCATAATGCGCTGTCCGTTAACTCCGCGATAATACGATATTTCTCCCTTTCCAGTTCAAGCGCATCTAGAATTTTCTTATACTCCTCAATACTATAAGTCTTTTCCAATGTACCATTCTCCTTATCAGTTTATCTCCCGCAGCGGTAATCGAAGTAGTATATTATAAAACTATGAAACATTAATACGCCTGTATTCTGACGGTGTTAATTGAATCTCTTTCTTAAATGACTTACTGAAATAGCTGATATCACTGAAACCGGTTCTCTCACAGATTTCATTAATTGTTAATTCGGTATCCCTAAGCAATGCTGCAGCCATTGTCATGCGGAGCTGGGTAAGGTATCGGTTTATGGATATCCCCGTGCTTCTTTTAAAATCCGCAAGCAGTGTCGTGCGGTTCGTATGGAAAATCTGTGCAAGCTTTTCTATGGTCAGCTTCTTACTATAACAGGTCTGGAGGTAATATATGACATCTACGGTAAGCTTGGAAAAGGAGGAATCTATCTGGTACGAGAAAACATTCTCTTCCTTTTCCTCCGGCCTTACCAGAGAAAACAGTATTTCAAAGAGATAGGTCCGGCTTCTGCAAGGCCAGTAGCCGCTATTCTGCGCGGTAAGCTGCTCCTTAAGCAGCAGCAGCTTTTGCTTGATTACCGAAGAATCAATCGCATGCAGCTGCAATATTTTAGAGGAAACCGGCGCGCTGTACTTGAAATTCGACAAGTAATACAGATCCTGTCTTTCCGTAGCAGACAGCACATCTGTAAAATCAAAGATATCGAATCGAAACCTGTTATTGATGACGGAAGGCTTAAAGTACATGATAAGGAGATCGGTATCGGATTTATCATAGAGCTCTAATTGGTCCCTCTCATTCAGGCATAGTGCGTAGGCTCCTGTCAGTATATATTCCTTATCGTTCAATCTGATATGCAATGTACCGGATTCCATATACAATATCCTGTAATTATCCTGTGCTTCGGGAAGCAGCAAAGTACTCTTTTCCTCCGTAACGAAAAGAGGAAGTATGTATCCGGTCTGATAATTTTGTTCAATCGTATACAATGCCAAAAAAATCACCCACAATCTCTTCTAATTATTACCATTATAAAGGATTGCGGGTGAGTTGTAAATACCTTATTCTGTTATGATTTGTCAAATTATTAGTTATTTTAATTGTATTTGTGATAATTTAATATACGGTACACTTTTAGATTATTTTTAGGCAGCTCATCTTTTGAAATGGTTAACAAATTGTTTACTTCCGTTATTTTCCCGTATCTTTTCTCAAGCTTCGGTATGGAAGCTTCCGTATGATGGGTAGGAATGACCACCTTTGGATTGACCTGTTCGATTAAGCGGAAGCCCTTTTCATTCTCAAGGGTCATATCGGAATATGAGTTCTCGAACTGCATGAATGCGATATCTATATTACCCAGCCTCTCAAGCTGCTCTTCTGTAATTGAAGTCTGTCCGATATCACCCATATGTACGATACGCAGCCCGTCCACCTCCAAAACCGCAAAATAATTTTCCCAATCCTTTACTACCTTGTCACCCTTATGGGAGGACAGGATGGTATAAACATGGAAATCTCTTGTACGAATTTCACCCACGGTATAAAGGATATTCCTGCTTTCCCCGTAGGATTCCGTAAATTCGGCATCGACATGGTCAAAATGGTTATGCGTGCTGATAATTGCCGCAGGGTTGATATTAAGCATTTCTTTGGAAGGCATCCGCATCGGGTCCAGCACCACAATTTCTCCGCCGGAGGAGGTAACCATATAGGAGTTGTAAAGAAAGTCTGAGGAGCCGGACACGGCCTGTATCATTACCCTGCCGGTGGAATTTTGCAGCAGTGGAAGGATGTATTGCCCCTTTACCGCAGCATTTGCATTATGACTGCCATTTGTTTCTGTATCTTTCATTTCAGCATCTCCTTTTGAATATTGGTTTTTAGGAGTGGAGTGTCAAAGGCCATTGGAGGTTCATTCGAATGACCTTTATACACTCTTATCCTTACAGGTATTGAGAACCTCTTAAAGTGTAGCAGGAGGACATACTCATAATATCATGAACGGATTATTTGCCGAATGGAAAAAATACAAAATTATTTGTATTATCATTAGTTCTTTTCAAGGTACACGAAGCTTAAATCTTCCCTTATCTGTTCCCGCTTAAACTCGTGATAGCCTGATTTTTCATAGATAGAGATGTTCTTTAAGCTCCTGGTGCTGGTAAACAGTTCGTACCTGTGATTCGGGAAGTATTCCTCCACGCTTCTTAAAAGCTGTTTCCCAATACCTCTGTTCTGACACTCCGGTGCTACGATCAATTTGCCTATATATAAGGTATCGCCTTCCGTATACCCCCGGACAGAGCCAACAATTCGGTCCGGATCGGATT
>JAEWSD010000015.1 GCA_023398615.1 Bacillota bacterium | reverse complement strand
GGTTTTGTGCCGTACAATTTCCGCTATCATAAAAACAGCAAGGCAAAAGATAAGACCAGGTATTGCAGAGAACACATTATTATGCATTCCAAAAACATCCCAAAAGCTATTAGTAAAGGCATGCATTAAGATACATAAAAAAATACTTCCTGTTACATTGTAGAGTGCCGCCAATATTAAGGAAAGTGCCGTTGTTGTAATAAAAAAGGCTATGAAGTTCATTTTTGTCTGATTGGTTCCCAGTATAAACCATAAGGGCTGATGCCATACCGACCATATAGCGCTTATGATCATTGTGCTGGGGAATGCCGGTATTTTATGCTGCAACGCCGGTTGTAAGAATCCCCGCCATCCGATCTCCTCCAGACCTCCTCCGATAATCATAATCGGCAGCTCTATCAAGACGATGTAAAGCGGCAAAATCTTTACTTCATCATAAAAGAGTGTCGGCAGAAAACAGATGGTGCAGGTCGACAGTATAATCAGAAGGTACCATATGAAATGATGCCTGGGATTAATGATGTTGATTAAAAATTTACGGTATTCTTCTTTGTCCGTATATTTTTTCTTAAGATATATCTCACATATCGCAGGTGATAAACCGCCCAGCATATACGGAACCAGAATCAAGGGGTTTTTTAACAGTGCAATATGCGCCTGTGTGAGGATAATTGCAATTCCCCAAAACAGCCATGAGAATGAAAAGGTATAAATAATAAATCTTCGAATATCTTTTCCCATAAAATTAACTCCTTTTTAAGATGATTGAACGCCTAACATCCCCAGTAATGCTTCTGCAAGCATGCTCGTCATAGTAACCGTATCATAATTGCTGTTCCTGCTGAATGGTGAATCATAACAGTTACCAAGAACCTGATTCAGAACGATCCCATCCATCGAAACGCTTACATAGGTAAAAAGATCGCTTAAAGGCAGTGCAGCTTTAAAATAACCTGCTGCTATCCCCTTATTTATAATTGAATAAACCTGTGCGTTAAAATATTGACCGCTTTGCTGTTCGGATATTTTTGAAAATATTTTTTCGGCTCTTTCCGGATAATTGGTAAGCAGTATGGTCAGCTCAAACAGTGTTTTTCCAACCAGCGGCGAAGCCTGCTGCATGTATTTCCCGATAAATACAAATAAATGCCGCAAGGCCTCACTGTAAGTGCCGCTTTCTTCCATGATGGCATCTATCTTATCCCTGTAATCGGCTTCCGGATTGCATCGGTTAATAACCTCGATCAGAACTTCATCAATGTCCGCAAAATACAGATAGATTCCTCCTTTGCTTAAACCGGCTTCCGTAATAATGTCTTTCATGGTAACCTGATAAATCGGTTTTCTGCCGCATACATTAATTGCGGCTTCTATAATCGCATTTTTCTTCCTTTCAAAATATTCTTCATTAACCTTTGGCATACTGTCGTCCTTTCTGAAGTAAAAATGGGACCAGGCTCATTTTTATTATAGTTATTATTTGGTAATTTGTCAAGATTAAAATGAGACTATGCCCATTTAAATTCAGAGCAAAAAAATGTGCCGTCGCACAACAATGTATGTAACGGCATTATAGTTAATTATCTGTTTGATATGGTATTGTCCTCCTGTTTGCAAGCAGACCCGGCACAATATTGGTAAGTGAACCGATTAATATAAACAGAATCCCTAAGATGCTATTTAAGGTAATCGTTTCTTTCAAAAGGAAGAATGCCAGGACCGGAGCCAAAATCGGTTTGAAAAAGAACACAAGCGATACCGTATTGGCAGAGGTTTTTTCCATCGCCAGAAAATAGCAGGCATAGCCTATTCCGGTTACTCCTATGCTTACAAATAATACAATGGGAAGCGAACCAAGGCTGTAACCGCTTAAGAAAGGAATATTACAGAAGGAAGACAAGCCATTACTGTTCAGGAAATCGCTCACGAATGAAATATGTGTCAAGGCTGCCAGCAGAATCATTTCAGCACTTCCGAACAGAAAACCAAAACAGGTATTCACCACCCCGCCATATTGACTGCTGGCTTTTTTACCGCTGACACCATAAAGGGCAAAAATTACGGTGGAAGCCAGCGAAAGAATCACCCCTGTCAGACTTAGCCGCATATTCCAGGGATTAATTATGAATACGATACCGATAACATCAAATAATAACGCGATAATATTTCTGACATGTATCGGTTCTTTGATCAGCAGGTAAGCAAACAGCATGACAAACAACGGATTGCCGGAAAATAAAATGGCAGCGATCGACGCTTGCGTCTGCGTTAGCGCCATCTGGTAAAGCGTCATGCTTACTGTAACTCCGATAAACCCGCTTAATGCAAACGGCGCGAATTCCTTCGGCTTCATATGTATCCTTCTTTTCCTTAAGGTATTCACTGCAAAGGGTAATAACATAATCCCCCCGACTAAGAATCTTGTAAAGGTCATCTGTACCGGGTGAAAATCACCGGCGATAAATTTCAGGGCTATCTCCATAGAACTGAATAAAATAGTGGTAATAATGATGTAAATAAAGTTTTTGTTCATGTTTCTGACCGTTGCTGTGGCATTCCTTTCTCTGATCGTATTTCTTAGGCGTTTGTGAAACTCCTTATGTCTGCTGATGTTCCTGTGTGTTTCGGCTGCCTATAAGCGGCATGACTAGCGGGTGTGAAGACGTTTTTCTTCACACCCGCTTCCATACTGTTATAACAGATTTGTGGCATAATATCAAATATATATTTTGATAATTGTTACTATTCAGCCTTACGGCTTCATAGCAACAATTAATGTGCGCATTCAGTTCTTCTGCCTATCTATCGTTTTTCTGTAATAGATACGGCGGTATCCATCCTCTACTCCCCTTTTATATTCCAGGTAACCATACCTGGGATACATTCTCTTCGGCACCTCAAAGGCCTCGTTCGTGAGAAGACAAATATCCCTATAACCGTATTCCCCGCACTTGTCTTCCCCGAACCGCAGCAGCTTTTTACCAATGCCCCTGCCCTGAAACTCCGGGTTTACGGCAAGCACTTCATAGGTCAGATGATCCGGTTCCCGGATCAGATAGATGAAACCCTCCAGCTTATCCTTCTCATAGCTAAGCCATATTTCATCGCGGAGGATGGCCAGCTCATAATCCTCCTTCATCGGTCCGGGTTCTTTTCCGAGAATAGGGATATATGGCGAAAATGCCGCTTTCACACAACTTCTGATATTTTCTAAATCCTCTGTTACCGCTTTTCTGAACATGTCCGTCCTCCTTTTTTGATAGACTGCAATCCCCGGTCTGCATAATGCCGATACCTCCCAGGGATGCTGCAATACTTATACAAATATCATGATACCGGCAATAAGCACCAGAACATAGGTGATCTTCCGGAAGGTCTGCTGGTTGATACGATAATAGATGCGGTTGCCGATTATAATAGATAATACCATAGGCACCATACTGAATGCAATCAGGAAAAGGTTCCTTGCCGTATAGTATCCGCTGACGGCATGCTGGTAAATAAGCACGGTATCCAGAACCACCCAAACCGGAGCAACCGTCGCACGGAATTTTTCCTTTTCCGGCAAAGCCTTAACGGCATACAGTACCAGTAAAGCGCCGCCGGAGATAAACAGCCCGTGAAAGATCCCGCCCAGAAATAATGCCAGATACTGTGCCCATTTCGGCAAATCCGGTTCTTTCTTCAGAAACAGGTTCTGTAATGCCACCAGCAAAATCATAGCACCGTAAGCATAGAGCAGGATGTTTAGATTAAGCCGTCCAAGAACTGTGATACCGAAGGCCATGCCCAGAAGCATAAAAGAAAGCATTTTAACCAGTACCGTCCATTGAATAAATTTCCTGTTTTCATAAGCTATCCAGGCACAGGCAGCAAGGGTAAAAATATTTAACACCGTTTTTGACGTCTCATATCCTTCCAGAAGAAAGGACGGCGGCATAGCCAACAGGCTGCCGGCAAATCCGGTTATTGTCTGGACGGTATTTGCCGCAAACAGAACCAGCATGAACAAAATGTCTTTCAGCATAGGATTCCTTCTATCTATATTTCTTCTGCGGTCAGTGCGTCGTTCTGCGTGTGGATAATGTTAAGGATTTCTTCCCTGGTCTCGATATACTCCTGTGAATACACCACACTTCCCTGATTGGCACCGGCAATGTCATAGGTAAAATCCAGGTTAAATTCTTTCACAATGCGTCCCGGCCTGGCCGACATCACGATTACTCTGGTTGCCAGGGCAAGAGCCTCATCCACATCATGAGTAATAAGGAATATGGTATTGCCGGTCTTATTCCAGATCTCTCTGGTCAATGTCTGCATGTTGTTCCTTGTCAGGGCATCAAGAGCTCCGAACGGTTCATCCATTAAGAGCATGTCCGGCCGGTTTACAAGCACTCTGGCCAGGGAAGCCCTTTGTTTCATGCCGCCTGAGAGCTCATACGGCTTATGCCTGACGAAATCCTTCAATCCGACCAGCTCCAGGTATTTCATGGTTTCACTCTTGATATCACTTTTGGAAACGCCCCGCATCTTCGGTCCAAAGGCAACATTTTTATAGATGTTCAGCCAGGGATACAAGGTAGGGGTCTGAAATACAACACCGCGGTGCCAGTCAGGGCCTGTTATCGGTACCCCCCCAATCGTGGCGGTACCGGAGGTGGGCTGTTGGAAGCCTGCTATGATATTAAGCAATGTACTCTTTCCGCATCCGGAAGTACCAAGCACACAGATAAACTCTCCTTTGTAAATGGTAAGGTTGATATTTTCCAATGCCAGTACGTCTCCTCTTTCACCCGTATACTTTAAATATGTATCCTTAATCGAGACCACTACATCGCTGTTTAATACGGCTTCGCTCATAATTAACACCTCTGTTCGTTTTAGTTTTCCGTTGCCATTTCAATGTATTTCGGATTTACCGCCTCTTCAAATACGGAGAGTTCGGGCACTTCCTTAATACTTCCCTGATCCTTCAAAAACACCGCCGTGTCATACAGGTTCTGAACAATTGCACCTTTTGCGTCACTCGTTCCCATATATTCTGCGGAAAGCTGCTCTGCCGCATTCAGCCAGGAGGAGCCGGACATCTGGAACTTGGCATCCTCGGTACTCAGTTCCATGACATCCGCTATGGTACTTACTGCCGTTTCATTATCCTCCTGATACATTTTGACGGATTTATTCAAGGCCCTGATATAGGCCGCAACCAGTTCAGGATACTGGTCCGCAAATTCTTTCCTGACAATTTCAACATTGGATGTCATAAAACCCAATTCTGCCATATCGCCGCTGGTTGTGACCGTTTTGGCATCCCCGAGCTGGGATAAGGTCGGTTCCCAAATATATGCCGCATCGATTTCATCATTTTCCCAGGAAGCAAAGATTTCGCTGGTCTGCATATCCAGTATCTTAACGTCGCTTTGATCCAGGCCCGCACTTTCTATCGCTTTTAACAGGGAAAAGTGTGCCGTCGACGCAAAAGGCGTGGCTACCGTCTTGCCTTTTAGATCGGACAATGAATTAATTCCCGCATCCGCCCTTGCCACCAGGGATTCCACGCTTCCCAGTACTTCATGAATCCAGATGAATTCCACTCCAAGGTCCTGTGATATGGCCAGTGACGCGGGACAGGAACCGAGCAGGCCGAAATCTATGCTGCCGGAGGCAATCGCCGTATTTACATCACGACCGGAATCGAATTTAACCAATTCTACCGGCACTCCCATCTCCTGAGTAAAATAATCAAGTGCTTTTGCGATACCTTCGTCATTCGGCATCTCCTGTGTGCCGATGACGACCTTCTCCGGCAATTCGGCGGCCGGAGCCGATTCCTGTGTTTCGGTACTGTCCGCTGCGACAGCTTCTTCCTTTTCTTCGGTTTTCGCGCATCCGGCTGACACCGATACCAGCAGTACCATTATTAATAATAATGCCGTCCATTTCTTTTTCATAGTTTACCCTCCTATATTTGTGTGAATGTTATATATAATTACCGATCCGCAGATTACTTTATCCGCGGCATCAGGCCTTACCGCTCCAGGGTACCAGCTTCCTCTCAATCAGCTTCAGAATCTGATCGATCAGAATGCCCGTTATTCCCATAATAATGATACCAACAAAAATAATGTCATTTCTCAGCCAGTTCTTGGCGTCCAGGACCATCCAGCCGATACCGGACTCCGCGGCTACCATCTCCGCGGCTACAAGGGTTGTGTAAGCAACGCCGATCGCCGTGCGCAGCCCTACAAACATATCCGGCAGGCAGGACGGAAAGATCACATGAATGAATACCTGCATTTTATTAGCTCCGACTGAATACGCACTGTTGATATAGTCCTGTTTTATCCTGACTACCGCTGATACGCAGGATACATAAATCGGTGCGAAGCAGGCTAAAAAGAGCAATGCGATTTTTGATTCGTTTCCGATGCCGAGAGCAAGCACCAGTAAGGTATAATATGCCAGCGGCGGCAGCGGTTTGTAGAATTCGATGATCGGTTCCAACGCCGCCCTTATCTTGGAGCTGAAACCGCTGGCAAGCCCTAACGGCGTCGCAATGACAAATGCCAGTATAAATGACTGAAGCAGTCTTTCCATGCTTGCTCCGAGATGCTCCAGCAGGGAATGGCCTTTATAGTCCTTGATGATATCTAAAAAAGCATCCCAGGTTTCCCTTGGGGATGGAATCAGCTTATCATTCACCCACCCATAACGGGTGGATAGAAACCATAGCAGCAGGATTACCGCCAATGCCCCAAGCGAGATTAATTTTTCATTCTTAATCTTTTTTCTGTTCATGCCAAAACAATCTCCTTCCGGCCTGTTTATACAGGCCATAAATTTATAAGTTTCGCCTGCGAAACAAAAAAGCAAAGGATTTTCTGTTTTCCAGAAACGCCTTTGCTCTATCAACCGTTTATTCCGATATTTCCTGACGTGTCCTCACACGGTAGGATTTCTCGACAGGAACCACAAATATCTTTCCGTCACCCGGACTTCCTGTCGAATTTGCTTCTACAATTGCTTTTACTACCGCCAGCTCCGCTTCATCCGGCACCAGCACGATAAACAGCCGTTTCGGAACGAAGGTAGTCTGTATGGCGGAACCATCCGGTAATTTTATTTCGATCGACTTGCGTCCTCTGCCGTACGTCTTAATGCAGGTAAAGCCGGGATAGCCGGCATCCAGTAATGCCCTTTTTGTTGCGGAGGCTTTATTCGGACGGACAATCGCATAGATTTCTATCATTGAAATACACCTCCTACAGCCCTTCCGTCTTTGAACTGATCGTATAGGCTTTCTGGACCGTTATGACAAATATTCTTCCGTCACCGTAGTTGCCGTTATTCCCCGTTTGCGCATAATCGAGAATGATGTTTACCACCTTATCCTCGTCCGCATCATGCACCACCAGCATAATCAGCTGCTTCGGCAGTTCATCGTAAAAAACGTTATCCACCTTTAAGCCCTTTTGCTTCCCTCTTCCATATGCATCAATCTTCGTCATGCCCGGAAATCCCGCATCCATCAATGCCTTGGCGACTTCATCCGTTTTCTCCGGCCTGATAACAGCTTTAATCATCTTCATAACGCAGCCTCCTATCTGAATAGCTCATACATCTCATGTAACATTCCGTCGGTAATCTCCACCGGGTTATTATACAGGTTCGGATGCCTGCTGGCTTTCACCAACTCTGCCGCCTGCCCGTCACTTAACCGGAAGTCCTTCAGGTCCGTACGCATATGCATCGCCATCTTCATATCCATGATTTTATCCGCCATCCCGTCCACCGTTTTAAAGCCTAGCTTTTCGGCCAGCAGCCTGACTCTTCCTCCGTCCGAGTCCTTATTGATCCTGGCGAAATAGTCCAGGGTAAGGGCACAGGCCTCGCCATGCGGAATTCCAAGTATATTGGTAAGCGGAAAACTGCATGCATGAGAGGATGTGGTTTTCGGTATCGAGAACGCCAGCCCTGCTATGACCGAAGCTTCCGCCATCTTTTCCCTGGCTTCCCTGTCAAGCGGATCCCTGTAGCATCTTTCAAGATATTCAAATACATAACCGGCGGCATGAACCGCGCAAATGTCACAAACCGGCTGATGCCCTTTGCTCCAGTAACCTTCGATTGCATGGGAAAGCACATCCATGCCGGTGGCGGCCGTAATCTGCAGCGGCACCGAATAGGTCAGCTCCGGGTCCACAATTGCATATTCCGGATAAAAACTGTCACTGACGATCGGAGCCTTTTTATGCAGATCATGATCCGTGAGAACGGATACACACGTCACCTCACTGCCTGTTCCGGAGGTAGTGGGCACTGCGATTAACGGAAGATGTTCCTGCGGCAGGGCGACCCCCGTACCGTGATATTTACGGATCGAATCCTCTGTCATACAGACGGTTGCTGCAGCCTTGGCACAGTCCAGGACACTCCCTCCGCCGATTGCCACAACAAAACGGATATGATTTCTGCGGATGATATCCGCACAGGCATCTACCGATTTTACATCCGTATTAGGTGAAATATCGGAATAAACGGAAGTCAGCCTGCCCTGGCAACCCGACTTCAATTGCTCTGCCAGTCCGGTCCGTACCGCTGTCCCGCTGCATATCAGAAGGCCGTTCTTCCGGTCAAGCTTCTCAAGAATCCCCGGAAGCTCTCCTACAGAGCCGCTGCCGAAGCAAATTTTAACCGGCTGCATATAATTCCAGTCCATAAGCTCATCTCCTATAGAAATGTTTCATCCGCCCAGGTTAACACTTCATCCAGTATCGGCAGATATTCGTTAAGTTCTTCCGCCGTTATGATACACGGCGGGCAGATGTTGATATTATTTTCCCGTCCCATTGTTGAGAAGCCCTTCTCCTTTAATTTTGCCAGTATTTTAGGCATGATGTCGGTGCATTTCCCGTAAGGCTCCATCGGCACCCTGTTCTCCTTATCCTTGACGATTTCAAGTGCCGCAAATAATCCGGCTACTCTTGCTTCCCCGACACAGGCATGCTTTTCAGCCATCCTGTCTAAAAAGTTCTTAAGAATTTTACTCATCTCGCATACATGCTCGCATATATTATTGTCAAGGTAATATTGGACCGCCGCAACTCCCGCCGCGCAGGCCAGGGTATGCCCGCTGTAAGTGAGCCCGCATGCAAGCTGATTTTCCTCAAAGTATTCCGAGATCTTCCTGCTTGCTATGACTCCGCCCAGAGGAACATAACCTCCGTTGACACCCTTTGCAAAGGTGAACAGGTCGGGTTTTATATCGAAATTCATCCAGGTAAACATCTTACCGGTACGTGCAAAGCCTGCCATTACCTCATCACAGATCATCAGGATGCCGTATCTATCACATAAGGCGCGGACGCCTTCCATGTAACCGGCCGGTGGGATCAATACCCCGTTTGCCCCGACAATGCTTTCAAGCAGGATAGCAGCTACGTTTTGAGGTCCTTCGAAGATCAACTGCCTCTCTAAATCCGACAGATATTTCCTGCCGGCCTCGGCATCATCAACTCCTCTCGTATAACCGTCCTGATACATGTGTGGATTTAGGAATTTTACGAATCCTACCGCACCGCCGATTTCAGCCGCAAATCGTCTGTAATCTCCCGTTGCATTGGAGGCTGCCAGGGTTCCCCCATGATAGCTCCTGTAACCGGACAGGATTTTGTGCCGTCCGGTATAAAGCCTCGCCATCTTCATTGCATTTTCATTTGCCTCCGCTCCGTCACAAGTGAAAAACACTCTCTTATAATCCTCCGGCCCCGCTACGTCTATTAAAAGCTTGGCCAGCTTTGATTTCGGCTCGGTGGAATATGCCGGCGCAATGAAACAAAGCTTATCGGCCTGTTCTTTAATGGCATTTACTACTACGGGGTTTTGATGGCCCAGATTGGCGTTAACCAGCTGGGAGGACATATCCGCATATTTCTTGCCGCTATAATCCCAATAATAGATCCCTTCCGCTTTTTCAACCGCCAGGGCAGGTCCTCCTGATTTCGCCCAGGATTGAAATACATGTTTTCTATGAAGTTCTTCTACCTCTGTTCCAGTCAATTTTGACATATTGGTCAGCTCCCTTATTTTTAATATGAATATGCCATTGATTATAGCTGTGGAATTTTGTCGAAACAATGGTCTGGAATCCAAAGTTCTTTGTGCACGTGCACAAATGAATCAAAAAATACGCCAAAAAATAAGACCCGCTTATTTAAGAAGGTCTCTGATCTGAAGTGCCATAGTTATCCGCACTCTGACATGAAAATCCGAGAGGTTGCAATTAAGAATATCTTCAATCCTGCCAAGCTTATAATTAATCGAATTCCGATGCATGAACAACCGTTCTGCCGTAGCCTTTATGCTTGCCCCATCTTCCAGATATATTTTAAGAAATTCAATATAGCCCGTATCGTTGATTTCATCGTACTTAACAAGGGGCTGCAAAACCTCTTTGTAGTATTCCTCTAAGATATCATAATCCTCGATCGGCAGAAATAATTTTAAATCGCCCAGCCGGTTATAGTAATCCACCCGATTGGCCGTATCTCTTTTTTTATTTAACTTGATTATCTTTTTTGCTATGTTGTATGACTTATAAATACATTGCATGGTTTTAGCCTGACGTCCTATGCCGGCATAATAGTCAACCGTATTCAGAAGGTCGGCCGGTATCTGATTGATTGCGGCCTGTACCAAATGATAGCCGGCCGCATCATCAAGCTTGGCAAAAAGGATAATGATTTCATTGCCGTTTCTTAATTGCACGGTGGTATTCTTAAGTACCTTCCACATAAGATGGTTCTGGATCGTTAGTTCGATCTTATTCAGGGTTTTATCCGTAATATCCCTGCCATCCCTGCCGTAGAACTCAATATCCGCGATACAGTAAGGCCAATCGGAGCGCAATCCCTGATTCTCCAGCACCGGAACGTATTCATCCTCTCTGTCGTGGTAATAGACCGCACTTTTCATAGCGGTGGCAATCTCGATTTTCTGGGTCTGTTCCTTAAGAAGCTGTTCCGAAAAGAATCTGATGATATGAGCCATATACACTTCCCAGGGCACCGTAAACAGCGGAAAATCATTTACATTGCAGTATTCCATTATCCGGGCCGGAATACTGTCAATATAATGTCCGATATTGATTATTACACCGCTTGCATGATGTCCATTCAGATTCATAATCAGTTTAACCAGTTCTTCTTCCGACTTTAATGCGACTCCGGTAACAACGATCAGTTCATACCCTTCCAAGAAGCTTACATATTCGTTGCTCTCAACCGTATGCATCCATCTGACGACGTTTCTTAATCCGCCGGCACCTGCAAGCAGCTCTATATCTATATTCTCCTTATTCCGTATATCATCATATAATTCCCTGAGCTGAATCAATTAAGCCACGTCCTCCTGCAAAAAATTGTGTATACTTAATACTATACACAATTTTTCAAAAAATCAAGCCGAAGAACAGTATTTACCTTTCATTTGGCAATAATACCGAAATATCTGCTTCTGTCACACCATTTGCATTTTTTCTTTTCGG
>JAEWSD010000049.1 GCA_023398615.1 Bacillota bacterium | reverse complement strand
TTTGCCTTAACAAAGGTTATGGGGCAGACGACATCCGTAATATCTATGGTATCATCGATAGTATAATCAGCCATTGTATGCTTCCTCCATTGCTTTCTTAAATTTATCCCGTCCGACCCGGTCTATGGTAAAGTTAAACCGTTCTCCGGGGTTCCCATGATCGTCAAAGAACTGAATGGCGGCATCCGTTATGCGGTAAAGCTGTTCCTCCGTTCTGACAAGCGGCAGGAAGGATTCTCCCTTATTGATCGTATTGCCGAATAAACCGCCGAAGGACACGATATAGGCACTTTCGCCTTCCCAGGCTCCTGTCGGACAAGCCTTCTCACAGCGTCCGCAATAGTTGCATTTATCCGCATCAAGGAGAATGTTATCCTCCTCTATTCTAATGGCACCTTCCCGGCATGCTTTTTCACAAACACCGCAGAAGATACAGTTATCCTTTACCCAGCGCACATCCAACGCCCCTTTGATACCCAGATCATTTTCTTCTGCCTTTAAGCAGTTGTTCTGGCAGCCGGTAACACCAAACTTAAACTTATGAGGCAGCTCCCTTGCATAGTATCTTTCATTCAGTTCCGACGCAATCTTATAGGAATCAATATTGCCGCTCGGACAGACCGTGTTGCCCTGGCAGGCCGTGACCGTCCTTACCCTGGGGCCGCATACGCCCAGCTTGCAGCCTCCCTTGGCCAACTCTGCCTTTACCTCTTCTATATCATCAAATTGAATGAAGGGGATTTCAACTCCCTGCCTGGATGTCAGATGGACATATCCTTTTCCGTATCTATCCGCAACCTCATAGATTTTCTTCAGATTTTCCGCGGTTAAAGTCCCGCCTACCACCTGCAGCCTGAGAGAAAAGTTATTCTTTTGCTTTTGTCTCATGAATCCGCCCTTTTTCAATGCTGCGTAGTCGATTGCCATAATCATACCTCCTCCGGTATATTCGTAAAATAATATAAGTTTTATAGTCACAGTTCAGGTTACAGTTCAAACATATACCGCCGCGAGGTGTTTTGCGAAGCAAAACCCGAGACTTGTATGCGCGAAAGGCTGAATAGTACCGTTTATGATACACGGATCGCCTGTTCAAAATCCTTTATAAGATCTTCGATATCCTCGATTCCGACACTGATACGGATTAAATCCTCATGTACCCCGGCCGCTTCCTTTTCCTCCGCCGTGCTGTGGCAGTATATGGTGGATTCCGGATGAACCACCAGCGTCTTGGTATCCCCGATATTCGAAACCTTTAAGGCATATTTCAGGTTGTTGATAATGGAAAATGCCTTTTGCTTTGAACCCGCCCGGATAGTAACCATTGCCCCGTATCCGTTTACAAGCTGCTTCTTAGCTATGCTCCGGTAAGGGCTGGACCCAAGTCCCGGATAATTCACGGAAGCCAGGCCGTCACAGGCCTCAAACCATTCCGCCAGCTTACGGGCATTGTCACAGGCACGTTCCATACGGATTCCCAACGTCTCCAGCCCAAGACTGGTAAGATACGCATTAAAAGGGGATAAACAGGCACCCGTATTTCGAAACAGTGTTTCTCTGAGCTTTACCGTAAATGCGAATGGCCCCATTTTTTTATACACGGCTATATTCGGGAAACGTTCTTCCTTCCATTGGAATCTGCCGCTGTCTGTAATCACGCCGCTGATGGAGTTGCCGCTTCCGTTTATGTACTTAGAGGAGGAATTGATCACCACATCCGCCCCAAGCTCAATCGGTTTTACCAGATATGCCGTAGAAACCGTATTGTCCACTATGAAAAGGATGTTACGTTCCCTGGCAAACTGCGCCACTGCCTTTATATCCAGTACATCCAGCTTCGGATTCCCGATGGTTTCGGCAAAGATAATTTTTGTCCTGTCCGTTACCTTCTTTTCTATTTCTTCCACTGTCGATTCCTTAATATAGGAGGTGCGGATGCCGAAAGCTTCCAGGTCCTTAAACAATCCTATTGTGCCTCCGAAGATGGCGGCGCTCGAAATAATCTCATCACCGCTTCTTAAGACATTCATAACGGCATTAAATATCGCAGCCATTCCGGAAGAACAGGCAACCGAGCTGATCCCGCCTTCCAGCAGCGTAATACGCTGTTCGAAGGAAGTAATTGTCGGATTATTGATTCTTGTATACGAAAAGCCTGGCGCGGTATTCCGGAATATCTTCTCCAGCTTCTCGGCCGATTCCTGTTCAAAGGCACTGGACTGGTAGATCGGAGTCAGGGTTGCGCCGGTTTTTTTCTCACTTTCCATATTCCCGTGTAACAAAGAAGTATTAAATTTCATTTTATCTGACATAATTTCTCCCGCATTAATATCATTAGGTAATTGTGAAACTCTTCTTGTGTGTCTATTGATGTTCCCGTGTGTTTTCGCTGTCTCTACAGTTTATCGGAATTGTTTGACTCTCCCATACAAGAAAAGCATTTGTATGTGACGTCCAAACAATTCCGGCAAACAGTAACGACAGAGCAAACACATGTTGGAACAATCATAGACACATTTAAAAGTTTCACAATATATCATAGTATTTAAATATGAATTATATAGATTCTATGATAATACCATTCATTAGAATTGTCAATCGTTATATTTCCCAATAATTACTGTGGAATATAATTCTCCGGTACGTGTCGAAATTAAGCCATTTATTCAGAATAGCATTTTCATCACCGGCTTTGTCCCGGTATTCCTGTAAAAAGGCGTCTACCTTCTCCTGAGAATCCACACGTATTGCAAAGCCTCTCCCGTTGGTAACGGGATTGCCGGAATAACGGTAGTTTTCAGCGGAAATGATATCACGGATCTTTTTATCACGGATGATAACCGCCACATGGTCACGAAGCACCAGGATGTCAAAGTTTTCGGGATAGTGATAGCTTTCGCCTTTCAGGGGGATCTCATCTCCCACGGTGTAAATGCTTTGCTCCATTTTGTGCTTTAATATGGTCATGCTTTCATAGTTATAATAGAACTCTTCGAATACATCTCCCCTGGCACTTAACCCGTTATACCGGAATACCGTATTGTCCTGCCTGTGTTCCCCGCCGCCGGTATCTTCCGCCACTCCGCATGCGGAGGTCATGTTTGTAATACGGTCAATTAGTATCAGCTCTCCCAGAGTTTTGTGTGTCTTAAACCGGTCTGTCACAATCTTTTCGGAAAGAGAGACGGTGCAAACCGCAATCTCATTCTTTTTCAGGCTCACGGCCTTAATGTGTTCCCCTGTGTTGATATCGATCTTATATTTTAGCCCGGTGACTACACCCGGCAATAGTTTTGTTCCTAATTTTACAAAGTAGTTTCTGCCTTCCGTAAGCTCGGAATCATCCATCCAGAGAATCGTTGCGGTTATCGTTTTGCTCACCGTAAGGCCGGTATTCCGCACCAATACACATCCCCTGGACACATCCACCTCTTTATTCAGCTGAATGGTAACAGGCTGCCCTTTAAAAGCCTCCCTGGCCTCCCGGTTTGCAACATGTATACTTTTTACCAGCGCTTTTTCCTCACCGGGCAGGACCGTTACTTCATCCCCCGCGGCAATGCTTCCTGCTTCGATCTGGCCCTGGAAGCCCCGGAAGGTATGATTCGGCCTGCACACTCTCTGAACCGGCATATAAAAGCCTTCCTCCGGTTTCGAATTGATTACGTCAACCTTTTCCAGATATGGCAGCAGCGCTTCCCCTTCATACCACGGAATATTGGGGGATTTCTGTGTGATATTGTCTCCCTCGGTCGCGGATACCGGTATGATCTTAACGTTCTCCAGTGAAAGTTCGGCAGCCAGGGTCTTAATCTCACTCTCTATTCCGGTATAGCCTTCCTTTTTATATCCGATCAGATCCATCTTATTCACTGCAAATACAAAATGGCGGATGCCCATTAAGGAGCAGATTCTGGCATGCCTCCTCGTCTGCACCAATACTCCCTGCTTCGCATCGACTAAAATGATGGCAAGGTCCGCAAAGGAAGCCCCAACAGCCATATTCCTGGTGTACTCCTCATGACCCGGCGTATCGGCAACGATAAAGCTCCGGTTGTCGGTAGTGAAATACCGGTAAGCCACATCGATGGTAATCCCCTGCTCACGTTCCGCCATAAGGCCGTCCAGCAGCAGAGAATAATCAATGGCGCCTTCACGGCTGCCGACCCTGCTGTCTAATTCCAGAGCCTTTTGCTGATCCGCGTACAACAGCTTTGCATCATATAAAATATGTCCAATGAGGGTAGACTTTCCGTCATCCACACTTCCGCAGGTTATAAACTTCAGTAATCCTTTCATCTTAGAAATATCCCTCCCTCTTTCTTCTCTCCATGCTGCCGGCCTCTTCACTGTCAATGACACGGGTGGTTCTTTCGGAGGATACCGCACTCAGCGTTTCTTCGATGATCTCATCCAGGGTTTCCGCTTCGGATTCACAGCCGCCCGTCAGCGGATAGCAGCCAAGTGTACGGAAGCGGACCTTCTTATGCTCCACCGTTTCTCCGGGCCGCAGCTTCATTCTGTCGTCGTCCACCATGATGATATTGCCGTCACGGTATACGACGGGACGTTCCTTTGCAAAGTACAGGGATACGATATCGATGTTCTCTCGCTTAATGTATTGCCAGATATCCTTCTCTGTCCAGTTCGATATCGGGAAGACACGAATGCTTTCCCCTTTATGAATCCTGGTATTATAAAGCTTCCACATCTCCGGCCTCTGATTCTTGGGGTCCCACGCCTGTGCCTCATTGCGGAAGGAGAATATTCTTTCCTTGGCCCTGGACTTTTCTTCATCCCGCCGTCCGCCTCCGAAAGCGGCGGTAAAGCCATATTTCTTTAATCCGTCCTTTAACGCCTGTGTTTTCATGATATCGGTATAGGCGGAACCGTGGTCAAACGGATTAATTCCCTGTGCGATCCCTTCTTCATTGGAATAAACGATCATTTCAATTCCAAACTCTTTAGCCTTTCTGTCACGGAATTCTATCATCTCCCTGAACTTCCAGGTAGTGTCTATGTGCATGAACGGAAACGGCGGTTTCTCCGGATAGAATGCCTTCATAGCAAGATGCAGCATGACTGAGCTGTCTTTCCCTATGGAATACAGCATAACCGGTTTTTCACATTCCGCCGCCACTTCTCTGATTATATAGATTGCTTCTGCTTCCAACTCATCCAAATGTGTTAATTCGTTCATTCTTTACTCCATTCCTGCGCGGTTTACGCATCCCAAGTTATTAATATTGATTGGAAGCCTTACGGTTTACATCGATCTGATGCAGCTTCCCGCTTTCTTCCTCAATGATCCAGTGTACGATATCGCCCTCGGATACGGTATGCATTTTACTTCCTCTGCCGCCGATGTCCGCTCCAAGATAGAAGGATATCGCTCCAAATCCGCATTCCTTCACACAGGAAGAACAGCCCCAGCAATCCTTCGGGTATTTTATAAAAGCTTTCCTGTCCTCGCCGTATTTGATCAGGCTTCCCGGACAGACGGACAAACACTTCCTGCAGCCGGTACATTTTTCTTTATTAATAAGGATGCTCATAGGTTTCCTCCCCTCCCACCAAATCTCTGTATATTATCCGGAGCTTTCCGTTTACAAGCCTTGAATTGACATATTTCAGCCATTCATCACTCTTCTCCGGGTAATCCAGATTTTCGGCAAAGCTATGCCATCTGGTCTCTTTTCTGGCACGAAGATGTGCTATCACCGACCTGCACACGGTAAGACGTTCCTTTAATTCGTACAGGAACATCAGCTCATGCATATCCTCAGCGCCAAGCCAATTGCTGAGCAGCATGATCTGTTCGATTTTTTCATCGGCCAGGGCCAGCTGTTTCTCATTGAACTGATAGCTGCTTCCGATTCCGCCCGCATAGGTATCCATAACCTTCTGCATTGCTTCTTCCAACTGCTCCACGGTAAAAATGGCGTTACGGTTATTGAATACGGCTTCGATTTCGTCTATTTTTACCTTGATTAGCTGTTCCTCTTCCGCTTCGTCAAGGAAACCGGCCGCTTCCTCCTGAGCTAATTCCTCTGCGGCTGTTCTGGCCGCGATCTCACCTTCCACCAAGGCACCGGTAACATATTTCTGCGGGCAGCCGCCTGCCACATCCCCCGCGGCAAAAAGTCCGCGGATGGTGGTTCTGCGTTTCGTATCCACCCAGTATCCGCTGGCCGTATGCCCTCCTACAATATACGGCTCCGTGCCTTCGATCTCCACGTTCTGTTCACCGGGCTTTTTCCCGGATTCTATCCATTTTAAGGTCTGGCTCGGCGCCATATTAAGATATGCCTTCTTTAGTTCCTCCTCCTGTGCGGAGGTGATCCCTTCCGTCCTCAGGTAACAGGGCCCCCTGCCCTCCTGATTCTCCCTTACTGTGCCATAAACACGTTCGGAAGTTGTGATGCCATACTTTGTCTCATATACTTCGCCCTTTGAATTGACCTGTTTCGCACCTACCCCCTGTGCTATCGTTCCTGTCGGCGCTATCGTATCCTTGCATCTTAAGGCGATAAAACGCATTTCAAAAGTGGTCATCTCGGCCCCCGCACGGATTCCCATAGCATATCCGGCCCCCGTATTAAAGGGCGGGTACCACATCTTATGCCTGGAGAAGCCGGGATTATTCGGTTTATATAATCCAGCGGCGCCGCCTGTGGCACATATTACTTTTCTTGCTTTTATTTCATAAAGGGTTTCCTCCTCTATACCGATTGCGAAGGCCCCTAATATTCGATTTTCCTTTACAATATACTCTGTCACATTCACCTGGTTTAATACGTTTACATTCTTTAACCGGCCTACCGCATCCGCTAAAACAGGCTTTATATTCTCCCCGTTTATTTTAATGTTGCGGTTTCCCCTTGCCACGTAATCACCGTTTTCATCCTTTAATATGACAAGTCCCAAAGCTTCCAGCTTCCTTGTCACACGGTTCAGTCCCTGCGACATGGTAAGCAGCAGATCTTCCCTTACAATATGATCCGCGTCTTTTTTCGCGTAATCCACATAGTCCTCCGGGGTCCTTCCCTTCACTATGTATGCGTTGACGGCATTTACACCGGCAGCCAGGCAGCCGCTTCTTTTTATATTTGCCTTCTCGGCGATAAGCACCGATGCATCGGAATGCTCCCTTACCGTTAATGCGGCATAGCAGCCCGCCGTACCTCCGCCTATAATTAATATATCAGTTGTTAACCGTTTTACCTTTAATTTTATTCCCATAAAAAACTCCTTTTGTAAGGTCATTTTTTGTTAAATGAAAACCGAGTTAATGTCTTTCATTGCGGCATTTTCAAGCAAATAGGTATTGCTTTCGTCAAAAACATAAAGCCGGTAGATAAGTACATCCACCGTTTCCCCAACGGCAACCTCCGGTTCTTCCAGTGATCTTGCCGCCGTTAACATAATTCCCTTTACTTTAACTTTAAGTTCCAGGTAGCTTCCGCGAAAGGCTATCTGTTCCACGGTTCCTTCCTCTGCGGCGCTGAGGAATTGTTCCAGTTCCCCCTTCTTTGTGATACTGATAAATTCAGGCCGGATCACCGCTTTTTCAATATTCCTGATGCCGTCAAAGCCTTTTAGCTTCCGATAGTCTTCCAGGACTGTCGATTGACCGATAAAGCGAGCCACGAACGGTGTTGCGGGATTTTTATAAATCTCTATGGGCGAGCCCTTCTGCTCAATGGTCCCATGATTCGTGATAATGATTTCATCCGCAATTTCTATGGCTTCCTCCTGGTCATGGGTAACAAATATGCTGGTAACCCCGACTTTGTTTATCATTTCTTTCAGCCAGCTTCTCAGTTCCTGCCTTACCTTGGCATCGATTGCCGCAAACGGCTCATCTAACAGCAGCAGCTGCGGATTCGGGGCCAATGCCCTTGCAAAGGCAACTCTTTGCCGCTGGCCGCCGGACAGCTGGCTCGGATAACGCTTTTCCATACCTTCCAATCCGATTAACCGAATAAGCTCCGAAACTCTTTCCTTTATCTCCTTCCTGTCTTTCTTGAGTACCTTCAGGCCAAACGCTATGTTGTCATATACCGTCATATATCGGAATAATGCATAGCTTTGAAATACGAAGCCGATTTTTCTTTTACTGGCTGATATATCATTCACCCGGATACCGTCAATCAGGATATCGCCGGAGTCCGGATATTCCAGTCCCGCAATCATTCTGAGTATCGTTGTTTTACCGCTGCCGCTCGGGCCTAAGAGGCCTATTAATTTCCCTTTTTCAATCCCGAAGCTTACCTGATTGGATGCCTTAAAATTTCCGAAGGTCTTATTAATATTCTTCAATTCAACATACATTGCTTTCACCAGCTTTCTTCGCTTTATATTCAAGAATATTTCTCAGAATCAGAATGACCACCGCCATAATTACCAGGATCGAAGACACGGCAAAGGCTGCCGTCAGTTTAAATTCGTTGTACAAAATCTCCACATGAAGCGGAAGGGTATTCGTCTTCCCCCGCAGGTGCCCGGAGATAACGGATACCGCGCCGAACTCGCCCATTGCTCTTGCCGTACACAATACGATACCGTAAAGCAGCGCCCATTTCATATGAGGAAGGGTAATCCTGGTAAATATCCGGAAACCGCTTGCACCCATGAGTGCGGCCGCTTCCTCCTCATCCTTGCCCTGCGCATTCAAAACGGGAATAATTTCTCTTGAAATAAACGGAAAAGTAACGAATATGGTTGCCAGAATAATGCCCGGAACCGCAAAAACAATCTTGATGTCGTTTGCCTCCAGGAAACCATGTGCCCAGCCGATCCTTCCAAAGGTTAGGATAAATACCAGTCCGGCAATGACCGGTGATATGGCAAAGGGAATATCAATCAGCGTCATTAAAATATTCTTCCCGCGGAAATGGAATTTGGTAATTGCCCAGGCCGCAAATAAACCGAAAACCGTATTCATGACAACTGCCGAAAGGGTTACCGTTAAGGTAAGCTTTAAAGCCTTCACGGTATACTCGTCAAAAACAGCCTCCCGATACTCTTTGAGTCCCGCCTGCAACGCATATCTGACCACACTGATCATCGGTAATACGAGCATAATAACAATAAATGCAATACTGACCGTAATCAGGATTATTTTAGCCGGCTTCAAACCCCCGGTATTCCTGTTTTGTTCTGTTCTACTGTCTGTTTTGATCATATCGATACCTCTAGTCGTTCGTTAGTCTGCTTGCATGTGTCTGTATCATGTTTATGGCAAATAATATAATAAAGGAAGCCAGCAGCATAACCAGCGCAATGGCGGTCGCATCCTCATATTTAAACTGTTCCAGCTTTGTCATAATGATAAGCGGCGCAATCTGGGTTTCATACGGAATATTGCCGGCAATAAATACCACGCTTCCGTACTCTCCGATTCCTCTTGCAAGCGCCAGACCAAAACCGGTCAGCAGCGCCGGAATGATTTCCGGGAGTATGACTTTAAAAAAGGTCCGGCTTTCACTGGCCCCAAGCATGGCTGCGGCCTCTTCGTACTGTTTATCCAGCTTTTCCAGGACCGGCTGGATCGCCCTTACAACAAATGGGATTCCTATAAAAACCATAGCAATTGTGATACCTATCCTGGTATAAGCTATATTGATTCCGGCTTTCGCAAAAATGCTGCCCAGCCAGCCCTTATCCGAATACAGGGAGGTCAGGGAGATACCGGCGACAGCGGTAGGTAGTGCAAAGGGAAGTTCAATTAACCCGTCAAAGATTCTCTTCCCCGGGAAATTATATCTTACCAGTACCCACGCCAGGACAGTACCGAAGAAACAGTTAACCAGCGCGGCAATAAGTGCACAGGTAAAACTGACAAAATACCCGGAGACAACATCTCTGGCGGATACGATCCGGATAAATTCCCCGGGACTAAGTCCGGAAGAACAAATCACAATGGATGCCATCGGAATTAATACGATCAGGCTCAGCATGGTAATGGTTACTCCCATCGAGATGCCAAAACCGGGAATGACACTTTTCTTCCGGCCGGTTTCTTTTCTTGCTTTCTTTCCCTTCATAGCCTTAATTCCTTTCAAATTTTATGTAATAGTTCAAATTACAAAACTTTTATCTGTGTCGTTATAGTAATCCGGATACACGAAGGGTTCATGTATCCGGACTGAAAACGACTGTAACGTT
>JAEWSD010000016.1 GCA_023398615.1 Bacillota bacterium | reverse complement strand
TACCCACCTATTTTTTATCAGGTGCATATGATTATACGGTCAATTATAAAATGGCGGAGGAATATTTAAAGCAGCTGGAAGCACCGGTAAAAGGCTTTTATCTGTTTGAACATTCGGCACACAGTCCAATCTTTGAAGAGCCGGAAAAGGTTATACGGATTATTATAAATGACGTATTAAAAGGTACGAATACTTTGGCTAATTATGAAATAAATAAATAGGAGGTTCATTCCGGACAGAAATTTGCAGTGAGGACTTCCTATAAGGAAATTGATATGATAAATAAAAATCAAGTATGACACATAACTGTCATACTTGATTTTTTATACTGAGATAACCAAAAGAAGGAGGGGTCTCAAGTTCCGGTATACTAATCAGTCTCCGCAGGTTTTTGATTATGCTGGTTCTTTTTGGCTTCTTCCTGTTCCTTATGTAATGCTTCAAGCCCTAAACGTATAAGTTCTACAGTTGCTTCGGAACGGGTCTGAAAGCGATGTTCAAATCGGAAGTCTTCAATTTTCTTGAACAATTCATCATCAACAGAGACGGTATATCGTGGCTTATCTGTAGCCATGCGCATCACCTCATTATGATTATACACCAGTGAACCAAAGATGTAAAGAGGAAAAAATTTGAATTTTATATTGACAAGTGAACCAGTGAACCACTATAATATATATAAGATTCAGTGGGACACCACATAGAAAGGAGGAAATACATATGGCGACCACCCGTAAAAGATTCACAATCTCTATTACACCGGATATTGAAGCTGATTTAGACATAACAAAGAAAGAGTACTTTTATAAGGACACACAGAACGAAATGATTAGAGCACTTATCATCAAGGGTTTAAATGTTCTAAAAGCCGAAAATGAAAAGCAGGCTGCTGTACATAATAAAAGCGCACGATGAGCAATCTAGCTTTGCTGTCCGGCCAGTTAGAAAGGAAGTGGAGACTCTATGACACATGAGGAAAAAATAAATTTATTAATTGATGAGAAATATCCTTTGGCAGCCAAATACTCTCCTGAATGGTTCTATGAAAATAAAATGGGGAGTCCATGTCTCTGGCTGGCAGAGTCATTATCACGTATCATGACTTTAAAGCCGGGAATGAGGGTGCTCGATATGGGGTGTGGAAAAGCTTTGACATCAATTTTCCTGGCGAAAGAATTCGGAGTTACTGTTTTTGCAGATGATCTTTGGATTAATCCGGATGAAAACTGGGTTCGGATATGCGATGCGGGAGTCGGGAACTTGGTTTTTCCGATCAAAGGAGAAGCTCATAATCTTCCTTATGCAAAGAATTTTTTTGATGCAATAATATGTATCAATTCCTTTCAATTTTTTGGGACTGGGGACACTTATCTGAGTGATTGTATGGCACACCTGCTTAGAGCGGATGGAGAGTTTGGCTTAGTTATCTGGGGACCGGATAAAGAATTTAACGGAAAAGTACCGGTAAATTTGGAAAAGACCTGGTGGCCGGATATCTATTATTTTCATTCCCTTGATTGGTGGCACCGGCATTTTGAAAAAACAAAGTTATTTCATAGAATTACCGGGGATGATATGGACGGTGATGGTATACGAATAACAAAACAGTGGGCAAAAATTATGGAAAAGCATATTGAATTACATAACAATCAGATGATGAGATGGAATCGTATCGTTGCACGAAAGAACTCCGACACCATCTTCTGATTTTAGAGTATAAAATATTTTACACCTTCTTTTATTCACACCATTTATTTTAATAAAAGCGAAATCGAATGATACACCAGAATGAAACCGATCAGGCCGGCGGCAGTGGGAGCAATGATATCTGCCCATTTTGTCATTTGCGTTTTTATCATGATATAAAGACTGTCGAACTTATCCTGTGCTTTGATATAAACAAAGTATAAAATAATCAGCGGCAATGTGTAAATCGCATTATATACAATAAGTATAAAGGTTACCTGAATAAGCGAAAGCCTGTAATTGAAAAGAACTGCCAGAAAAGCGAAATAAGGCAATGCGGTTGTTAATTCTGAAATTGTCGCACCCATACCTAATACCAGTAAAGCAACCGGTGATACGGATTTTATTCTACGTGCGGCCTCTGCCTCGTCATTAATTTTACTCTCCCCGGTATTTAAGGATGTAATCTGTCTCTTAAGTGATTCGAGTTTTGTGTTTTGAACTGCATAAAAAAGGGCGATAAGAAAAACAATGCCTAATATCAGTTCAATCGTATACAGCATTTGTCCGTACCTTTCCAGAAGCATACCGAAAAAATCACCTATGAAAGCGGCAAGGCCAAAGTATGCCAGAAATCCGCCCAATAAGTTTGTAATTCCGGTTGGTATAATAAAAAACCAAATATGCTTTGGCTTTTTGACCATGCCCTGCAGGACAAATTGCTGTGTTATGGCGATTGGATTCAGGCTGTCTGCCGCACTTGTTAAAATCGTCGTAATGAATAATCCCCACATTTCAATTTCCTCCTTCTCGCGTATAATAAAATAAGCCCGGGAGTATTTAAAAAAATAACTCCTAGGCTTTTATCCCACCGTGTACACAATCTGTAAGACTGTGCGTTTTCTCTTGGACCAGGCTAATATTTCTATTACGGAACCCTAGAAAACCAAAACAATATTCATTTGCTTTACCAGGAGAGGATAACATACGGAAGAACTCGTGTCAATAGGTATTTTATGCATTTTGCAAGGTATAAAAATGCCGGAACTTCCCATATGAAAATTAATATGATAAAATATTGTTGAATTCAGGCCGTGGCAATGGCAAAGCAGGAAGGGAGAACAAAATGGCATTAATAATTGATGGTAAGGCATATTCACAAAAGGTAGAACAGGAGCTTAAAGAAAGGGTTGAGGCTATTAAAAAAAAAGGAGGCAGAACACCCGTACTGGCTACCATACTGGTTGGTGATAATCCGGCCAGTATCACATATGTCCGTATGAAAGGCAATGCCTGTACGAGGATTGGAATGACCTCATTAAAGGTAGAAATGAAAGAGGATACAACCACAGAAGAATTATTGGAAAAAATAGAGGAATTGAATAAAAATCCTGATGTCTGCGGCATTTTGTTACAGCATCCTGTCCCAAAGCAGATCAACGAACAGGTATGCTTTAACGCTATTGCTCCGGAAAAGGATGTAGATGGTGTAAATACGGCCAGTTTCGGGCTTATGGCTATGGGACTGCCCGCATTTAAAAGTGCGACTCCCTTAGCTGTTCTTTCACTTTTAAAACATTATGATATTCAAATTGCAGGTAAAGAGGCTGCGGTTATTGGCCGCAGTGCAATCTTGGGAAAGCCTGTTGCGGCACTGCTGCTTAATGAAAACGCCACTGTTACGGTTGCACATTCAAAAACAGTTAATCTGCCGGAAGTAGTGCGGCGTGCCGATATTGTAGTTGCCGCGGTAGGCAAACCGCTGTTTGTACAAGCCGATTGGATTAAGGAAGGTGCCGTACTGGTGGATGCCGGCTATAACAAGGGCAATATTGGTGATATCGATATGGAGAACTGTGCTTCCAGGAGCAGTGCCTATACTCCTGTTCCGGGCGGCGTCGGCCCTGTTACCATTGCAATGCTGATGAAGCAGACAGTGGAAGCAGCAGAAAGGTTTTTGTGATCCGGGGACGGGTTATGGACAATGAGCGCATGAAATAAATCATTTATATCCTCTTGATCGTCTTCTTATAGACATGTGAAATATTACCAGGTAAATATGGTATACTTGCTGTTCCGAAAATAAATACTATGGTATGAGCGGGCATAAAGCCGTCGTATTGGAGGAAAAAACATGGAAGTTTTTGAAGAATATTTATTGCGCATTAATAACCCGCAGCATCGGACACGAATGGAAGAAATTTTTGATTGGATAGCTAAGAGATTTCCCAATTTGATACCCAAAATTGCCTGGAATCAGCCTATGTTTACCGATCACGGCACATATATTATTGGATTCAGCACAGCAAAAAAACATCTGGCCATCGCCCCCGAAAGGGCAGGAATTAACCATTTTTCGTATGAAATTGCGCAGGCCGGCTATGACTGCAGCAAGGAGCTGGTACGTATCCCGTGGGATAGTCCGGTGGATTTAACATTACTTGAGAAAATGATTGAGTTCAATATTTTGGATAAGGCGGAATGTTCAACCTTTTGGCGGAAATAAAAAAGGAGGGCTTTACAATGGAGAAGCAGTCTGCGAAAGATACGAAATCCCCGTCCCAATTAATCGATGAAAGAATTGAGGAGCTGGGCGACTGGCAGGGGCAGATGCTCTCAAGGGTGCGAAACCTGATCAGGCAGGCCGACCCGGAGATAGTCGAGGAATGGAAGTGGAGGGGTACCCCTGTGTGGTCTCACGACGGGATGATATGTACCGGAGAGACCTATAAGAGTGTCGTAAAGGTGACTTTTGCAAAAGGAGCGTCACTAAATGACCCCTCACATATTTTTAACTCAAGTCTGGATGGGAACACCAGGAGGGCCATCGACTTCCATGAGGGTGATGAGGTAGCCGAAGAGGCGTTTAAGGAGCTGATCCGTGCTGCCGTTGCCTTGAACATGAAAAGTTAATAGTATGTCAAAGGACTGATATGCATTCAGTATGGATGTCGGTTTTTTGCAATACGGGTGCGGCGGTCCCTGATAGACTTGTTATACATCATGAATCAAAGGAGGAAGCCTATATGAAGGATGTTGGTTTATTTGTCGGTGACATGAAAAAGATGGTCTTATTTTACTGTGACGTATTAAACTTTGAGGCCTACTGGGACGGTGGTTTATTTGCAAATCTCAAAAAGGGTGATGAAGGATTGTTTTTTTACGACCGGGAAGATTTTGCTAAGGCTATCGGCGAAACAAATGCTCCGCCGAACGGTATAAACCTCACGATGGAAATGTACCTGCATTTTACAACGCCTGAGGTTGATAAGGAATATGAAAGGCTTAAGAAGCTTAACGTCAGAATCCTATGTGAACTGACAACTCAGCCATATGGCATGAGAAACTTTTTCATTGCGGACCCGGAGGGAAATATTATTGAAATCGGGGATGGAGTCGGACTATAAAACCAAACTTGATCGTACCAATGCTTCGGCTTATCCGGAGAAGAAACACACTCGTAAATTGCTACGTTTCATCCGGCAATTTACGAGTGTGTTTCTATAGAATATTTATTTTACATACTCAGGTAAGCGTTAAAACGTTCTATAACGTGCTCGTCACCGACAATCAGTACTTTGTCGTTTGGTGAAAACTCAAAATACGGACCGGGTGAGATTATAATATGGTTTCCCTGAATGATTCCGATTATTGTCGCACCCGTATTATGCCATATCTGAAGGGAGCCGATGCTTTTGCCTATCACATGCGAATTCTCGGGCAAAATGATTTCAACCGGATTGATAAGATCTGTTCGCATATATTTGTACATGTCAACAATTTGCTTTGTTGTGAATAATATTTCCTCATCTAAAGCTCTCCTGTCTTCGAGCAGCTGCGCTAAATTTCTGTTCATCTGTGAAATAACCTTATCGGATTGAAAGCTATTTACAAATTCGACCGCTTTTTCATGGGATAAAACAACAATACCACTTCCTGCATTTACCTCCACAATTTTTTTGTCTGATAACAATGATACGGAACGTCGGATTGTCTCCGGTGAAACATTATATTCGGTAGACAATATGGACCGTCCTCTTAGCTTATCTCCCTCCCTCAGGTTTCCGGAAACAATTCTTGCCGCTATATCCACGGCTATTTTTAAGTATCTGGGAGTGGTAGGTTTCTCTGTATTTTCCATTCTGGTTTTCATCCTATCTTTGTTTATATAATAAATATTGTTCTCACGATTTTTGCTTATTATTAATTTGAAGAATTACATATTAAGGAGCTTTGGAAAATGATACTGATAAATTAAATAATATAGTAGCATGATTTTGTTAATTTGACAACTGACAACTTATTTTATATAATAAATGTGTTGGTTTGTTTCATGTCCGTGGTGAAAACATGTTTTCGTCACACAATCATAAACGGAGGTGTTTTAATGAAGAAAAGATTTATGGCAATCAGTTTGGGGTTATTCGTGATGCTTCTTGTCAGCGCATGCTCTAAAGAATCGTCAAAGGTAGTATTTGGCGACGCAGGGTGGGATAGTATGAAATTCCATAATGCTGTGGCTATGTACATAGCCGAAACTGCATACGATATGAATACGAAAGAGACATCCGGTTCGACCGCCGTAACTTACGGGGCGCTAAAGACCGGAGATATTCAGGTATATATGGAAACATGGACCGACAGTATTGCGACCTATGAGGAAGATGTTGCAAAAGGTTTCGTTGCCGAATTAGGTATAAACTATGACGACAACATACAGGGATTGTATGTACCGCGTTATGTAATAGAAGGAGATGCCGATCGGGGGATTGAGGCAGCCGCGCCTGGGCTCAGGACGGTTGAGGACCTTAAGAATTACAGTGATATCTTTACAGATCCGGATGATTCTTCAAAGGGAAGAATATATGGAGCAATTTCCGGTTGGGCTGTTGACGAGATAATGCGTAAGAAAGTGGAATTTTACGGTCTGGATGCCTTTTATAATTACATGGATCCCGGTTCGGACGCCGCACTTGCGGCGGCTATTGCAGGCGCATACGAGAAAGGCGAACCTATTGTTGCGTATTACTGGGAACCGGCGTGGATTACCGGAGAATACGATCTGGTGCTCCTGGAGGATGCACCCTACGATCCGGATTTATATCCGGAGGGTCAGTGTGAATGCCCTTCCATTAGCCTTACGGTTTGTGTTAATCCGGAATTTAAGGACGCTAACCCGGAATTCTGTGAATTTTTAAGCAAGTATTCTACATCCAGTCAGATGACCTCCGAGGCTCTGGCGTACATTAACGAAAATGATGCCGAATATACGGATGCCGCAAAATGGTTCCTTTCTGAACATGATGAGCTTCTTGGACAATGGCTTCCGTCAGAGAAAGCAGAACTCGTGCGGAATGCACTTGGCGAATAAAGGGGGTGGAATGATTGCCGGAGTGGTTTTTAGAATTTCCCGAAAACTTTTATATAGATATTAAGAAACCAATCGACAAAGCGATAGAATACATGTTAAAGAACTGGGATCCTTTTTTTGATACCGTCTCAGATGTACTTCGTTCCCTGTTAAACGGGATAGATACGGTTGTTAACCTGATTCCGTGGTGGCTGCTCATTATTGCCGTATTTGCGGTAACATACAAGATGAGCAAAAAGTTATCCCGCTCGTTACTGTACGCCGCTTTGCTGTTATTTATCGGTGCCATCGGCTTGTGGGATAAGATGAATGATACACTCACGATTGTCATAGCATCTGTAATCATATCTCTTTTGATCGGTCTCCCCATAGGAATCATTATCTCATCCAACAGAAAGGCCAATGCCATTATGCGGCCGATTCTTGACACGATGCAGACAATGCCCAGTTTTGTTTATCTGATACCGGCTGTAATGCTGCTTGGCCTGGGCAATGTATCGGGTGTTATAGCTACGACAATTTACGCCGTACCGCCGGTGATTCGTCTGACCAGTCACGGTATTCAACAGGTGGATACGGAAGTAGTGGAAGCAGCGAAATCATTTGGGTCAACCAGAATGCAGACTCTTTTTAAGGTTCAAATTCCTCAGGCATTACCCACTATCATGACCGGTGTGAATCAGACTATAATGATGGCTATCTCAATGGTTGTAACTTGTTCCATGATAGGGGTCGCCGGATTGGGAGAAGAAGTTTTAAACGGAATAAACCGCCTTGAGAGCGGCAGAGGATTTGCGGCAGGTATTGCAATTGTAATTATGGCTATTATCATGGACAGGTTGACGCAGGGGATATTTAAAAAGGAGAGGATGCCTAATGATGGATGAAAACAATATAATACTGCGTGTTGAGCATCTTACAAAAATGTTCGGAGCAAAGAAAGCCGCAGCAAGCGAAATGATTAAAAAGGGTTACAGTAAAGAGGAAATATTAAAGCAAACGGAGGTTACGGTTGCTGTTGACGACGTTTCGTTTGAGGTAGAACGCGGAAAGATATTTACACTTATCGGATTATCCGGCTCAGGAAAATCAACTGTGGTACGCTGCTTAAATATGCTGCAGCCGCCTAATTCGGGGAAGATATATTTTGAGGGTGATGACGTTCAGGAATATACGAAAAAACAGCTGATTGATTACAGGCGGAATAAAATTTCTATGGTATTTCAAAGCTTTGGACTGATGTCACATAGAGATGTTCTTGGCAATGTGGCTTATGGTCTTGAGATACGCGGAGTGAAAAAAAACGAGCGGGAAGCAAAGGCTATGGAGATGATCGTTATGGTAGGCTTAAGCGGCTGGGAACATAAGAATGTTAACGATTTAAGCGGAGGCATGCGTCAGCGTGTCGGAATTGCAAGAGCGCTTGCTAACGACCCGGATATTCTTCTTATGGACGAACCCTTTTCCGCACTTGATCCGCTGGTACGGCGCGAGATGCAGTTTGAACTTCTGACGATACAGGAAAAGCTGAATAAAACGGTTGTCTTTATTACGCATGATATCAATGAAGCCTTTAAATTGGGTAATACCGTTGCCATCATGAAGAGCGGGAAAATTATACAGATCGATACACCGGAAGGTATGTCCACAAACCCTGCGGACGAATATGTCAGAGAATTCATTAACAGCGCCGACAAATCACAGATATACTGTGTGAAAGACATTATGCAGACTCCGCATTGTCTGATCCATTCCAGAGACGGCGCCAATAATGCCATGAAACAAATGCGTGATAACGGCGTTTCGAGTGCTTTTGTAGTTGGAGATAAATTGCAGTTCATCGGTCTTCTTACATTAGAGCAGGCCTTGAAAGTACGGTCGGGGGAAATAACCTTTCAGGACGCAATTCTGACCGATCTTCCGAGAACTACTTTGGATACTCAGATATCTGATCTGATACCTGTTGCGGCCAAATCTATGTTTCCGATTGCAGTTGTCAACCAGGATAACCGCCTCGACGGAATCGTTACAAAAGCCGCAGTACTTGCATCACTTGTATGATGCAGATTTAACCTTATAGGATTTTATTAGGACTATGTTAATAGAGATTGGCTGATTATTACAGCCAATCTCCTTTTGTTTTAAAAGACTGTATTGACATTTACATATTATGGTGATATCTTTAGATAGACAGATTTCTTATAATAAGAATTCTAACTATTATAAGAACTGAGGGAAAAGAGAGGGGAATTCTATGTTAACAACCGTAACAAGAAAAGATTTGGAAGCGTTGAATGATGTTTCGCTCATATGGACGTGTATCGGGCCTGTTATTCAACAGGTTCGCGGTAAAAATTTTACAATCAAGTCAGAGGCCTATGCACATTTGGCTCCCGGACAGCGGGCGCTGTTCATGTTTCAGGTGCTGTATGGACATACGTCAAACGGGGTTGAAGAGTTTTACTTGCATCAATCCTATTTGCTGTCCCAAAAAGGTGTCTGGTCACAGCTGCAAAAAGGAATGAAATACTTTAAAGATTATGCTATGGTACGGGTTCTTGAAAAAATGGAAACGGTTTTTCAAAGCCTGCAAACAGAGGAATTTAAAGAAAATGCGGAACAGTATAATGCTTTAGTCACTGAGATTGATAAAGACGTTGAATTATCAGCATTAATGAGGTGCCTTAATGAATCGTTCAGGGATGCTCTTCCGCTATCAATTAAGCTGGTTGCCGCATATATCCGGGATCATGCGGAGGAGTTCGTACAGTTTAGTGATTAATTATTTTGGAGGAGAAGTATGGGAAACGACAGATTGGATGAGTTACATGAACTTTATTTCAATTTAATACCGCTATTTTATAAATGCAAGACAATCTATATGGATAGAAATAAAACCTATGATTTGTGTAATAAGAATCAAAGCATGGCTGTTATGATCATTGGCAAAGCAGAAGAAATAACACCTACGGCACTTAGTAAATTAATAAATATGGAGAAAGGCAGCTTAACGGCACTGATTGATTCCTTAGTAGAGAAGAAGCTTGCAATCAGGTCAAACGATCCCGAGGACAGAAGAAAAATCTTACTGTCATTGACCTCTGAGGGGATAGAGCATATGAAAGCCATTGAAGAGCAATCGAAACAGGAACTGTTGTTAATGGTTGCTAATCTGGATGAGAAAGAAGTTAATCAAATGCATGACAGCCTTAAGATTCTGGTGGAGCTATTGAAAAAAATTGCCGGCAGGACTGTATAATACATGACAGTAAGTATTTTAGCTTGAAATATTTACTGACTTTTCCGCCAGATATTCATTTCCCCATTCTCCCATCAGGTCTATGACAGGCAAAAATTTACATCCTATAGGAGTCAGTGAATACTCTACCCTTGGGGGAACTTCCGGGTATACCTCTCTATGTACCAATCCGTCATTTTCAAGCTCCCGCAATTGCTGAGCAAGCATTGCATGCGTGATTTTCGGCAATAACCGTTTTAGTTCGTTAAACCTTTTTGCCTCCTCGTGCAGCAGCCAGATAATAGAGATTTTCCATTTGCCGCCTACCAGGTTTTGTGTAAGTATTACCGGACATTGTTCTTCCTTGTCAAAATTTCTTGCCATTTCGATGCTCTCCTGAATAAAAGTATGGTTTTTCATACTATGTATGAAAAAATATCGTACTTGTGCCAAGTGTTGGATTCTAATATTATTATACTAAGATGCCATCTTAAGAGCAAGTGTTTTGATTATTACAGGGAGGTGTGAATTAAAATTACGGTATTAGGTTTTGTAGGCAGCGGCCGGATTGGAGGGAATACCG
>JAEWSD010000213.1 GCA_023398615.1 Bacillota bacterium | reverse complement strand
ATGTCCAGAGAAAATGCACGGACAAAAGGCAGATTCCGGGCAGCAATGCTTTCGTACCTTCGGTGGCGGGACTGATCATAGCAGGAGAAGTGATCAAGGACATTACCGGTGTCAGATAGTATATTTTGTAATTTTTTACAGAAAGAAGACAGTATCAGATGACTTTTAAATCAGAAAAGCCGGCAGGACATATACTGGCGGCAGCTACTATCACCGTATGGGGAACTACTTTTATTTCAAGCAAGATCCTGCTGACACAATTCACGCCGTTACAGGTTATGATTCTGCGTTTTACGATCGCATACATAACCTTGACGATTCTCGGCCGAAGAAAGGTGAAAACAACATGGCGGGAAGAGTTTACTTTTTTCTTGCTGGCTCTGACAGGAACTACATTTTATTTTCTTTTTGAAAACAAAGCTCTTACCCATACCTTTGCTTCGAATGTAAGTATCATCCTTTCCGCGGCTCCGATACTGACAGCAGTACTGGCTCATTTTTTTACGAAGGATGAGAAGATTAGCGGCAGGGTTATCTTTGGGTCCCTGTTGGCTTTTGCCGGAACGGCTTTGGTAGTGTTTAACGGCACGGTGGTACTGCATCTGAATCCGATGGGAGATATCCTGTCCCTTGGTGCGGCATTATGCTGGGCATCCTATTCTGTGATTTTGAAAAAACAGGTGAACAGCTATGATCCGGTTTATCTGACGCGAAAGGTTTTGCTTTATTCCATACTGACTACCCTGCCGCTCCTTTTTGCCGAAGGCGGGAATTTCCCCCTTCGTGAAGCCGTAAGGCCTGTTTATCTGTGTCACTTGCTCTTCCTGGGTGTGCTTGGAAGCGGGATTTGCTATGTGGCGTGGAACATGGCTGCCAAGAAACTTGGAATCGTTATGACAAATAATTATATCTATCTTAATCCTTTTATTACAATGGCGGCAGCCGGATTGATTCTGCATGAAGCCGTAACCTTTATGGGAGTATTGGGTGCCGCTTTCATTATATCCGGTGTCGCGGCAGCCGGCAGTAAAAAGAATGCGGCCGGCATCAGGGATATCCTTCGCAGAATAAGCGGAAAACCGCAAGGTTTACGGACAGGTAAAATGGATAGAAGAAATGGGATAGACACCGAATTGCATAAAAGTGCGATAGAAGAAGAGAACTCCGCCTGAGTGACGGCGGAGTTCTAATAATAAATTTTGCTGTAGGTTAATACTTATGCATTTTTGATTGTTACCGGATTACCCTGGCTGTCGACAATTTCCATCTCACCTGGGACACACATGATCCCGGAAGGGATATGAAAGTACCCGTTTTCATCCATGGGATATTCATTCCCATCGATTCGCCATATGGAACCGGCCGGTACCCCTCTCTCCAGATGATTCGTGGAATTGATAGCACGTATTCTGGCTTCGGACTCATATTCCGCGTATAGCTCTCCGTCATGAGTGAAAAAGTATGTGCTTTTAAAGCTTCCTTCAATTCCTATCTCAATTTTACCGGGTTTAAATCCTAAATGTTCTAATAGATTCTTTACTTCTTTGTGGGAATGAAAAATATACGCTCCGCCAGGGGATTTATACTCCATGAGTGCACCTAAAATATCTGCTGAATTTATTGCTTCTAAAGGTCGAGAAGGATTCTCCATTTCATTATTTAAGCAAAATGTTGCAATAGAATGGCTACTTAGTACTTTTGATGAACTGAACATACTGATATTACTATTTTTATCAGTATAGCTATAATACGCATCTTGTTTTAGTATCAGTTTATTATCGGATACTTTAAGATTGTATACTTTATCATAATCTACTGTTGCAGCTACATCATCTGCTGATATTTGACTGCCATCGGGTAAACAAAAAATGCGGGTTTGTACATCAAAGGTTACCGTGCCATCTGCGAAATCAATTCTTTCTCTATTTCTTATTTTTTCCGCTTCTGAAGTTGAACTTTTATGCTTGATAAGCTGCATTCCCGTGTTAGAAAACTCAATTTCATCTTGTTTAAAACTGGTTTTTGAACAGTACGATTTATCTGACAGCATATTACTTTTCTTGATATGTTTATTGTCTAATGAATTTAGATACATTAAGGTATTAGTTCTTATGTCCAATAAAAATCAGCTCCTATCTTAAGTAAGACATTAATTCATAGTTTTAAATTAAAATTGTTCATCCATTGGCATTCTGGGATAAACATAATAAAAAATAATTCTTGGAGAAAATGATGTCGTACTATTCCATGCATTATATCTGACTTCCCAGGTTTGTCTTAGGCTATATGTATTTGTAACAGGCAATGATCGTCGCCAAGGTGTCATTGATGTTCTTTGCCAGGCGTTATTTGATTCACATCTAATTTCCCTGCTGGATGTACTGGACATCGTCCCGCCGTCTAAAACTGCTTCGTATGCAATTGCACCCCTTGGTATTGCAGTATTATTATTTAATACAATTTGTTGTGTCCAGGAAGTATTTGCATTTAATGTTATCCTGGGAAAATTTACTTCAAAAGAAGATAGAAAATATAATGGGCCACCGATAGTAAATCCGTAAAAAAGCGTCGAACCGGTATCAGTTCTTGATATTTTCAGGTAGTAAGTGGATGTTGTCGGAACTGTAACACGGAATGTTCTTTCTGTTGTCAATGGCGAGTAATCAAAACTATTATTGCCGACTAATGATCCGGTGCTATCATATACTTCTAGTCTTACGTTGCCGGAAGTAGTATTTGTAATAGCATAATCCCAGAAATTATCCTGATTACTGTATAAGGTAACTTTATACCAATCAACATCTTCATCGCGATTAAGGGAACCACTTACTACTGAACTACCGTTTGTATTGCCGGCGGCAACCTGTGCAGCCGTTTGAGTATTTCTCGTTATGGACTCTGCCTGGTCTATGGTATCGTTTGGTTCGGTTTCATATTTGGTAGCTGCATGAACTTGTTTGGAAGATAAAGTTAAAATCCCAAGAATAAACAATAATATAAATAAACTTTTAAATTTCTTCATTATATACCTCCATTGGTCCGATTTATATATTATTGCAATAATAATATGTAAATTATTGTATCTTATTTTACAAAAAACAACAATTAAAAAGAGGTAGTAAATTAGACCTAAATTCATATTCGAGGATATATGCTGTAAAGGGTGAGGTACGGTATTATTAAAGCTCAGGTGAAAGGGTGGCCGCATTCCTTTCTCAGATACCTGGCCGTTATGGTATCCCCGTTTTCAACCATGTCGCGGGGTGTTCCCTGGAATACGACCTGTCCTCCGTGCTTACCGCCGTCCGGACCGATATCGATAATCCAGTCCGCCCGCTTCATGACATCCAGATTATGTTCAATAATGATTACCGTGTTGCCCCTGTCGACCATCCTGTCGAACAGATTGAGCAGTTTCTTGACATCGGACATATGAAGGCCCGTGGTCGGTTCGTCAAGAATATAAATATTCCCCTTTTTGTCCAGGTATTTTGCCAGCTTGATACGCTGGCGTTCCCCGCCGGAGAGGGTACTAAGAGGCTGTCCCAGTGTCATATAGGACAGGCCGACTTCCTGCATACACTTTAACATCTTGCGAATCCTTCCGCCCGGGAAGAATTCCAGGGCTTCCTCGGCACTGAGGGAAAGGACTTCTACGATATTCTTTCCGTTGTATCGGTAGGACAGTGCTTCCTTGCTGTATCTTGTACCCTGGCATTCCTCACAGTCCGTAATTACAGGGTCCATAAATACCAGTTCCGTTACGATTACACCCTTACCTTCACAGGCCGGACAGGCGCCGTTTGAATTAAAGCTGAACAAACCGGGATCAACAGAGTTTGCCTCGGCAAACAGCTTTCTGATCTCATCAAATATACCCAGGAAGGTTGCCGGCATGGAACGGCTTGAGGCCGTTATGGGGCTTTGATCCACAATGACCACACCGTCTTCATATTGCTTTGCAAATACCTCGCTGATTAAACTGCTTTTCCCGGAACCTGCCACCCCCGTTACTACCGTTACAATTTCGGTCGGGATATCAACATCTATATTTTTTAAGTTATGGAGGGATGCATTCCGTATCGGCAGAAAGCCTCTTGCTTTCCTTACCGCAACTTTTAGCTCCAATGACTGTCTCAGGGCGCATGCCGTAAGGGTATCTGCCTCCTTAAGCTTCTCATAGCTTCCCTGGAATACGATATTGCCTCCATGCTTTCCGGCAAGAGGACCGACATCTACGATTTCGTCCGCAATAGATATCACATCCTTATCATGTTCAACGACAAGCACTGTATTACCTTTGTCACGAAGGCTGACAAGCAGCCGGTTCATTCGGCTTACATCCCTTGGATGCAGACCTGTGGTAGGCTCATCAAATATATAGGTCATGCCGGTCAGGCTGCTGCCCATATAGCGTACCAGCTTCAGCCTCTGGGCTTCTCCGCCGGACATCGTCGAGGATTCCCGGTTCATATGAAGGTAGGGAAGTCCGATTTCAATCATACGGTCCAGAGAATCAATCAGAGAACGTACCATAGTGGCGGCCCTTTTATCTTCGATAGCGGCGAGAACTTCTTTCAGATCGACAAATTCCATTTCACACATATCCGCTATGGAATACCCTAGTATTTTACAATTGAGAACAGTCTGGTTCAGGCGCTTTCCGCGGCATACGGGGCATTCTGTTTCCTTTATCAGATTAGCGGATTTCCTTTGCGTATGGGTACTCATAGTACTGATATCCCTCTTCAGGTAAAGTCTTGTATATTGCTTCATGAATCCTTCCACCTTGGAGTTCTCCCTTTCCCCGCTTCGGTCTCTTGAACCGTACATCAGCAGGCTATACTCCTCCTCCGAGTAATCACAGATGGGCTTGTCCGCATCAAACAGGCCCGAGTTCGTATACTGCTCCAGGTACCAGGAACCGGGGCTGAACATAGAGTCTGCCAGAGGGCCTTCCCTCAGGGATTTGCTTTTATCCAGGATGGACTCAAGATCTATGGCGGTGACTTTTCCGATACCGGCACATTCCTTGCACATACCGTTCGGATCATTGAAGGAGAAATAGGAGGCAGTACCTGCATAGGGAGTGCCGATTCTGGAGAAAAGCAGCCGGAGCGTGGCATACAGATCCGAAATCGTTCCAACCGTCGACCGTATGTTACCGCCTAACGGGGTTTGGTCCACAATGACGGATGCGGTCAGGTTATCGATAAGGTCCGCCTGGGGTTTCTCAAACTTTGGAAGCCGTCCCCTTATGAATGCGGAGTAGGTTTCGTTGATCTGCCGTTGGGATTCCGCTGCAATCGTATCAAATACGATACTCGATTTGCCGGAACCGGAGACGCCGGTAAATACTATGATTTTTTCTTTTGGAAGCCTGAGGGAAATATTTTTCAGGTTATTCTGCACGAGGCCTTTAATGATAATATCAGACATTTCTCTGCTCCTCCTCATTTGTTTTGTGTGTGTGCGCACTTATAACAGGTATTTGCAGCTCGGTTAGCCAATCCTCCTCATTTACCTTGTTCCAGATCCCGTCGATATAGGATTCTCTTGGATTATCCGTTACGATATAGCCGTTGCTTTCAATCCATTTAAACGCATAGGCATACGCCAGATTCAACTTTTCATACGGGCCCTTATGCATTACGCAGACGGCGGTTGTAGCTTCGATTTCCTTGAATTCAACGCCTTCCGGGCATATTCCGAAGTGCTCGACGGCTTCACAGAACTCGATATTGATATTTTTCTCCTTATATTCCCCGTCCAGATAAATAATAAAGCAGTAAGCCGGTATGGTGCATCTCAGCCCGGGGTTTAAGGCAGTTACCGCCTCTCCGAGTGCCGGGATCAGGGTAAAATAGGAATCATAATCCGGTACCGTCATCTTTTTGGAATAAACGATACAGTCAGACAGTTCCTTTATGACCGCACGGTAGTTCATATAATCCTCATCATCGGCGCCTGACTGTAAGAATTCTATCCGGGACAGCTGTTCCGTTATGGTGTCCTGCAATTCTGTCAGCTCCTGTTTCCTTTTGTTAAGAATAATTTCCTCGTTTTTGCCTAACAGTATCAGTTTGATTTCGTCGATCGACAGTCCGATCTGGCGGCAGGACTGAATCGAATGATATTTTATCAGCTGTTCCGTCGTATAGAAACGGTATCCGGTTTCTTTATCAATATACTCCGGTTTCAGCAGATCGACTTCATCATAATATCGCAATGTCTTAATGGATGTTTTGCATAGCTTTGAAAATTCTCCGATGCGGAACATTTCTTTACCTCTCTTTCAAATGCTAAAAATAGTGAATGAATCAATTATATCATCCGAAGCTTTTCTATTCTAATATTTTCTGAAATAAAATCCGCTTCTTCTTTATTCTCAAAATAATATAAACGCTCCCGCCGGGGGAGAGTCAATAGCTTTTTACGAAATTATGAAATAAAATTTCTTACTATTATCCTTTGTATAATTACTTTAATAATGGAGATTTTATTAACATCTAAAGCCATATCCGATACGGTTGGTAATAGAAACAGATTTTTTTGATATCGAAAGAGCGGAAGGAGGTTTTATTAATGCAGTTTCAAAAAGATACCCTAAGCGGAATTGATAATAAGCGGCTCGGGAGAATAGATGCCACGAATTGTGAGGGAACGGCGGCATGGGCTAATTCGGAACAGATTGCGGACACAAGTCAGATTAATATACCGTCGGCTTATGAAGTGGAGAAAGCCAAGAATTGGGTTGATAACGGAAGTCAGTTATAATGGTGTGCAGAAAACCATTTTGCATATCCTTGAGAATGAATTAAGCCGTTATATGCGGCGAAATGGAGGAAATTATGTCGAAAATTCAAATGACTGTGGACGGAAATACAGCTGCGGCCTATGTGGCATATGCCTATACGGATGTAGCGGCTATATACCCGATTACGCCGTCTTCTACAATGGCGGAGGTTGTTGACGACTGGGCTTCGAAAGGGCGGAAAAATATATTCGGACAGACCGTTAGTGTCGTCGAAATGCAGTCGGAGGCCGGGGCTTCCGGAACCTTTCACGGTTCCTTGCAGGCAGGTGCGTTAACCACCACTTTTACCGCTTCACAGGGACTTCTTTTAATGATTCCCAATATGTATAAGACGGCCGGTGAATTGCTCCCCGGCGTATTTCATGTAAGTGCGAGGGCGCTTGCCGCGCAGGCGCTCAGTATATTCGGTGACCACCAGGATGTGATGGCTACCAGGCAGACCGGCTGTGCCCTGCTGGCTTCAGGCTCCGTGCAGGAGATCATGGATCTGGCACCGATAGCGCATTTAGCCGCAATCAAAGGAAGGTTGCCGTTTGTACATTTCTTTGACGGTTTTCGTACCTCTCATGAGATACAGAAGGTGGAGACTTTGGAATACACGGACTATGCGGGGCTGGTTGATCAGAAAGCCCTGGAGGAATTCAGAGACAGGGCCTTGTCGCCGAACCATCCGGTAATAAGAGGAACCGCTCAGAATCCGGATATCTATTTCCAATCCAGGGAAGCAAGCAATCCTTTCTATTGTAATCTGATACCGATAGTGGAATCCTATATGAGCAGAGTGGGCGAACTTACAGGCAGGAAATACGGGCTTTTCGATTACTATGGCGCCCCGGACGCCGAATATATTATTATTGCTATGGGTTCCGTAACAACGACGATTGAAGAAACGATAGATTACTATAATGCGAAAGGCGAAAAGTACGGGCTTGTTAAGGTTCATCTGTACCGCCCGTTTTCTGCCGAACATTTTCTGTCCGTAATACCAAAGACCGTGAAAAGGATAGCGGTACTTGACCGTACGAAGGAACCGGGTGCAACCGGCGAACCCTTATATCTGGATGTATGCAGCTGTTACCGTAATGTCGCGCCTGCCGCCGGGACTGCTCCGGCTGCTGTTCCTCTTATTATCGGCGGCCGCTACGGCCTGGGTTCAAAGGATACTACTCCTAATCATATAGAAGCGGTTTATGAGAATCTTAAAATGCAGAATCCAAGAGATCGTTTTACCATCGGTATAAACGATGATGTTACCAATACCTCATTAAAGAGCAGGGAAAAGGTTGCAATTGAACCGGAAGGCAGGATTTCCTGCAAGATCTGGGGGCTTGGCTCGGACGGTACGATTGGTGCCAATAAGCAGGCGATAAAGATAATCGGTACCCAGACTGCGCTTAATGTACAGGCATATTTTGATTACGATTCAAAAAAATCCGGCGGAATAACGGTGTCCCATCTGCGATTCGGCAATACACCGATCCGTGCCGCCTATTTGGTAGATCATGCGGATTATGTTGCATGCCATAACCAATCCTATGTAAATAAATACGATCTGGTCGGAGACCTCAAACCGGGCGGAATCTTTGTACTCAATTGCCAGTGGACGGAAGAAGAACTGGAAGAAAAATTACCTGCGGAATTAAGAAAGGCAATTGTAGAAAAAAATGTAAGATTCTATACTATAAATGCGGTACGGATTGCGGAAGAGATCGGATTAGGCAACCGGATCAATATGGTGATGCAGGGCGCATTCTTTAAACTGATCAATATTATACCGGAAGAGGTTTTTATTCGTGAGTTAAAGAATGCGGCAGCCTATTCCTACGGGAAAAAGGGAGAACAGGTCGTTAAGATGAATCAGGATGCGGTTGACCGGGGGGTGGAAAGTCTCCATGAGGTCAAGGTACCGAAGGAATGGCTGGATAGTTCGGAACCGGAGGATGACGGTATTATAAAAGAGCCTGATTTTGTTAAAAATATCATGCGGCCGATGCAGGCACAGAAAGGACATTTGCTACCGGTAAGCGCATTTACCGGACGTGAGGACGGTACCTTTCCATCGGGTTCGACCGCATATGAGAAACGCGGGATTGCCGTTAATGTGCCGGAATGGATCGAGGAGAGGTGTATCCAATGCAACCAGTGCTCCTATATCTGTCCGCATGCCGTGATACGGCCGTTTCTGCTCGATGATGAGGAAATGGGGAAGGCGCCTGCGACCTTTGCGGCCAAAAAGGCGATCGGCAAAGGCCTGGAAGGCTTGCATTACCGCATTCAGATTTCCCCTATGGATTGCACCGGCTGCGGAAACTGCGCCGATATCTGTCCGGCAAAGGGAAAAGCATTGATTATGCAGCCCTTGGAGACACAGGTGGAGACAGAAGTGTTAAACTGGAAGTTCGCGGTCACGGAAGTTGGCTATAAGAGTAAGCTTGCTTTGGGAAATTCCTTTAAGGACAGCCAGTTTAAGAAACCGTTAATGGAGTTCTCCGGTGCCTGTGCGGGCTGCGGTGAGACAGCATATATTAAGCTTGTTACACAGCTGTTCGGGGAACGTATGATGATTGCAAATGCCACCGGATGTTCCTCTATCTGGGCAGCTTCCGCCCCAAGCACCTCCTACACGACGGATCATGAGGGAAAGGGTCCGGCATGGGCAAATTCACTTTTTGAGGACAATGCGGAATACGGCTTTGGTATGTACCTGGGCGTAAAGCAAATGAGAAATAAAATTGAAGATTGCATGAAACAGCTGATCGATATGGAGATCGATTCCGAGATTAAGGAAGTATTTGAGGATTGGATACAGTATAAGGAGGACGGAGAGATATCAAAGCAGGTAAGCGGTAAGGTTATAAAAATTTTATCTGCTTTTAAATCCACAGATAATAATATTACACTGCTGATGAATGAAATAAAGGATAGAAGCGATTATCTGGCGAAACGTTCCGTGTGGATTGTCGGCGGTGACGGCTGGGCTTATGATATCGGATATTCCGGTCTGGACCATGTCATGTCTTCCGGAGAGGATATTAATGTGCTGGTGTTTGATACGGAGATCTATTCCAATACCGGCGGACAGGCTTCCAAATCAACGCCGACCGCAGCAATCGCAAAGTTTGCGGCTTCCGGCAAGAAGTCAGGTAAAAAGGATCTGGGAAGAATGATGATGACATATGGTAATGTCTATGTTGCCCAGGTCGGTATCAATGCGGACAACAACCAGCTGATCAAAGCGGTTCGTGAGGCCGAGAACTATAAGGGGCCTTCCATTGTTATCGCTTATGCGCCGTGTATCAGCCACGGCATCAGGGAAGGTATGGGCAGGAGCATGGCAACCATTAAGAAAGCGGTTAATGCCGGCTACTGGCACTTATATCGTTATAATCCGGATTTGAAGAAGGAAGCTAAGAATCCGTTCATATTGGATTCTAAGGAGCCAACCGAGAGCTTCCGCGAGTTTATTATGGGGCAGGTACGCTACAATTCGCTGGTAAAGCTGTTCCCGGAGGAAGCGGAAGAGTTGTTTGTGAAGGCGGAAGAAAATGCAAAGGAGCGTTATGAAATTTATAAGACGCTTGCC
>JAEWSD010000192.1 GCA_023398615.1 Bacillota bacterium | reverse complement strand
AAAAAATTACTATTATAAAAAAGACAAAGAAGCTTCCGTTAACTTAACTGTTCTTTCATGGCTTGTTTGTGACGAAAGGTACTGACGAAAAGAATGAAAAAGAATAATATGAAAAATATTTACATTTCACTTTTATTATGTTTCACAATTCTAACCGCTTTCCTATCCCCTGCTTCCGGTGCCTACGCCAGTGCCCCTACCTCCTCTTCCTACCTCGCCGGGTTTAATTCCATAACCACGCTTGCTGATGTTGCTGCGGGCGGTTACATAACATTAGACACTATGTACATCACAGACAGCTTTTCATTGAATAACGGAAGCAGTGATGAGATAAATGAATGCGCCGTGTATGCCGCCGTACATTCTGAACTCGGCAGAGCCGCCCTGTTTTTTGCCGACACCGACGGTAGCATTATATATAAAACCGAGGACCTTGAATGCAACTATTTTCAAAAAGGTTCCCTTTACCAACCCAATATCGCGATAGCCGCAATCGACACGCGCGACGTCAACCACGACGGTTTCATGGACATATTGCTGATAACCCGCTGCACCTACAATGGCGTGAAATTCAAAATCGGCGATATAGTATTTCATAATGCAAACTCAGACGGCTTTTACAGGGACTGGCGCGTAAGCGACAAAATAAACCGTTTCAGCATGAATAAGGACATCAATATGATGGCCGCGTTCGCGGGCGGTGGGCAGTCTTCCGAGTTTTTGTACCGCGCAGCGACAATGGACGAGCTGATGAAAGGAGATTTTAAGCCGCTCATATATCAAACCTTTGATGCGGACTTTGAAAAGTTCGGTACGGTTCAAGTGGTTCCGGGAACTTACAAAATGGGCAGTCACTATATTTTTATTCTATACCTTGTGGACGGAGAAGGGCGAGTGCTCTGGAATTTCCAAGCCATGCGAGGTTATGACAACTTCAGCCACATGACCGGTATCTCCTTCAAGGACGTGGACGGTGACGGCTGGGCTGACCTTTCCGTGCTCGCCGATTATATAAATTTGGACGACAACAACGACTCCTACCCCGTTACTGATTTTTCGATTTACTATCAGCGTGACGGATATTTTTTCGAGGACACGGACTTCCATAACGCGTTCGTGGGCAAACTTACAGGAAGGGAAACAATGGACGATGTCGTGCAAGCGGCGCGAAAGTATTGGGGGTGGTAAGGTTGAATAAATGACATTCAACCCCTTGATTTGTACGCGACCCAAGGTCGCAGATGGGAGCTAGATATGATAAAAATTTTAATCGTGGAAGATGAAAAACCGATTCGTGACTTAATCGACATACAGCTCACATCATCAGGCTATCATTGCCAAACGGCGGAAGACGGTGTGATAGCGGCGGACTTGATCGAAGCCAAAAGCTTCGACCTGATATTGCTTGACGTCATGCTGCCCGGCGTTACCGGCTTTGAACTGATGGACTACATTCGCCCGACGGGCACGCCGGTTATATTCATCACGGCGAAGCACGAGGTTCGCGACCGTGTGAGAGGCTTACGGCTTGGCGCGGATGATTACCTTGTTAAGCCGTTCGACATGGTGGAACTGCTCGCGCGTGTCGAAGCCGTGCTTAGGCGTTACCGCAAAGCCGATAGCCTTATGGAGATTGAGGGCGTAACCATAGACTTTGACGCACACAGGGCCGATAAAAACGGACGTAAACTGGAACTCACCGCCAAGGAGTTCGGTTTGCTCAGTCTGTTCGCGCACAACAAAAACATTGCACTTTACCGAGACATGATATACGAACGCGTTTGGGAGAGCGACTTCGACGACGACAGCCGCACAGTAGACCTACACGTTCAACGCTTGCGCAAAAAGCTCGGCTGGGAGCATTGCCTTGTTACCGTGTTCAAAGTCGGCTACAGGCTGGAGGTACCAAAGGGCACCTCAGTAAATAAAATATAAAATTAAGAGAGGGCCTCCTAGTGAAATTCGCCTGGAAATTATTTATGTGGACAATTGCAATCGTTGCGGCAACGCTTGCCGTCGGCGGTTATTATATCGTGAATTCGATGTTTCAGTCATCGCTTGCACGTGAAACCAAGCAAGCACTGGACGAAAGTGGAATCATCCGCTTCGGCTTTGAAATTTCGGCACTGAACATTCCTTATAAATACGAGCATTTGCAAGATCAAGACATTGTCCGAATCGCACAAACGCTCGATACGGGTGGTGAAAACCGCTACGTTCGCATATGCGGCGAGGACACTACCCCACTCTACGCGAGTGAAGGCCTTCCCGCGGACAGCGTAGGTCTAACGGGTGATGCCGGCAATGGCTTTGTTGATGACAACAGCCCCAAAGAGCTTATATATCAAATCATACGGATTGGTGAGCACTATTATATCCAAACCGCCACGAAGTTAAATATTATCGACCGCTCGCTTTACCTTGAAACACTGGCTGACATCACGAACGTGTTTACGGAGCGCGAGGCAGGGTTTTCGATTTACAGACAGGTTTGCATTGTCATTCTGATCTGCGAGGGCATCATTATTCTTTTGCTTTCACATTGGCTCACGCGCCCCGTAAGATTGCTTTCCGTGGCAGCAAAAAGGATGGCCAGAGGCAATTACGCCGCACGCGCGAAAAAAATAAGCAGCGACGAACTCGGATACCTTACTCAGGACTTTAATGAGATGGCCACATCGCTTGAAAAAAATGTGTATCAGTTACAAGAAGCGGCGCGGGCGCAGGAGGAATTTGTGGGTGCGTTCGCGCATGAGTTGAAAACACCGCTGACCGCAATCATCGGCTATGCGGACATGATGCGTTCGCAAAGGCTGGAGGAAGAAAAATTGATACTCTCCGCCGACTATATTTATCAAGAAGGACGCAGACTGGAAAAGCTGAGTTTCGATCTGCTCGACCTAATTGTTTTAAAACGTACCGAAAAGCCGTTGGGGACGTTCGGCGCGAAATCCATTTTTGAATACATACGTGATACTTTTTCAAAACTTGACATAAATTTGCGTATTCAGTATGATGAACGCCAAATTTATGGGGAAATGCCGCTCATAAAAACCCTTCTGGCTAATCTGGTGGACAATGCCGTCAAGGCTTCCGAACCTTCTGGGTTAGTAGAAGTGGCGGGCACGGCAACGGACTGCAAGTATACTTTTACTATCCGGGATTGCGGTTGCGGTATTCCGCCTGAACATTTAAGCAAGCTTACCGAAGCTTTTTATATGGTTGACAAATCCCGCTCTCGAAGCCGCCACGGCGCGGGGCTTGGGCTTACGCTTTGTGCCGAAATTGCACGGTTGCACGGCACGGAGCTTACAATCGAAAGCGTAGTCGATATCGGAACTGCCGTAGGCTTCACTCTGGAGGTTATGGAAAATGATTAAATTTTTAAAATATGCTCCGGCTTTGTTGCTGGTAACCGCTGTTATTATACTTTCTATACTTATGCCCGCGAAACTGGCTCGTTTTTATGACAATTCCATGCTTGGTGTCGTGTACAAGGAAAGCAGTGCTATCTCACCGGAGAGCTTTCAATATTCTTCGTTGTCCGAGCGTGAGCGGCTCTACATTGTGTCGATGGCGCTCGGCAACCGCAATATATTACAGAGTGATTACGCGGCATCCATTCGTGAAAAGGCAACCAGGTCCGGCCGTGACGATACGGTAATGACATTCGCTTATGTTGAAAACACTCGCGGCCCTTCTGCGGACGAACTTGATGCGAACCAGGCGGCGGAAGCTTGCAAAACCGAGTTGACCGAGATTATCCGGGCCTGTCCTGAGCTTAAAGAAAATATTAATGTGACGGAATTGAACCTGAACCCGTGCAGTGAACAACTCTATTCTGCCGTCTATATGCTTGACCCTCAGAAAAATGTACCTGTCTGGCAAATTGAGTACAGCAGCGCCATACCACCCACCCTCAACGATAATTTACCTTTTGCATTGATGGAGGCCTATGTGGATGCGGAAACCGGAAAGCTTTACGGCTTCGCATTTAGGCTGGGGCAAGCAGATGCGGAAACTATTGAACCGGACACTCTTGCGAAGGCTTGGCTAGACAGACTAGGCATAACAAGCTATGAGGATATAACAGAGGACAACCCGTTTACCGAGGATGCGAGCCTGTATAACAAATTCGTGACCGACGGCATGGACAGCGCGAAAACGGTTTTCACGGTTGGGTTTTATGAAGGGGTTAATGAAGTTTTTGTGAGATGTTATTAAGCATAATCAAACTGAATTGAGAACGTAGTGGTGTTTTTATCAGAATAGAATGGTTACTAATTGGAACAGGCTTCTTGATGGCAGTTCAAAGCCTGTTTATGTTAAAACGTAAAGTGCTGATTGAGGCAGGAAAGCTAGCTGCTAAACCTGAATTGTAGCTTTTAGGAGGATTATCATGGAAGTAAATACTATAAAAGAAAATAATAAAGAAATTGCTATTATAAAAAGTAGCGAGATTTTGATAACAGATGTTCAGTCGGCTTTGGATTTTATGGCAACAGTAAGTTATGAGACTGGCTGTGACCATATAATTTTAAATAAGTCTGCAATATGTGAGGACTTTTTTTACCTGAAAACAAAACTTGCAGGGGAAATATTACAGAAGTTTATCAATTATCACATGAAGATAGCTATTGTCGGCGATTTTTCTATGTATACGAGCAAGAGTCTAAAAGATTTTATTTATGAGAGTAATAGCGGGAAAGATATATTTTTCCTGTCAAATGAAAAACAGGCTATTGAAAAATTGAGCACGAATTAATTTGTATTTGATATATTTCAAGAATGGATGGATAAGAATAACTATCCGCCTACATGTTGATATATGGCCTTAAGCAACATGTGGGCGGAAGTGAGTTCAATTGATTATAATTTTTCAAAAACTAGTGTAGCTTGAATTCTGTCTCCGCCAAACAGCCCTTTGCTGGCAGCCGAAGCAGTTGTAATAGTATGTAATCTATACCCTTTACTAGCTTGTCCGTTTATCACTTTTTCTA
>JAEWSD010000138.1 GCA_023398615.1 Bacillota bacterium | reverse complement strand
CCAGCATCAACAGCACAGGAAATTAAAAAAATGATCATTCAGAAAGAAATGAAACCAAATGATCGATTGCCGAGTGAAAAAGAACTAATGGAGATGTTTGGAATCAGCAGGTCAACACTTCGAGAGGCCATGAAATTGTTGAGAGCTGAAAATGTTATTGATATCAAAAGAGGCAACGGAACATTTGTAAGTGCAACTACCGGAGTTGGAGAAGATCCGTTAGGTCTGCATTTCACCAACCAGCATTATCTGGTAAGCAATTTGCTGGAAGCTCGTTTGTTAATTGAACCACAGATTGCAGTACTGGCAGTTCAACGTGCGGAAGAAGAGAATATTAAGGTCCTGGCTGAGATAATTGAAAAGATGAAGAGTGCGGAAGTGAATGATCAATTGGCGGCAGAGCTTGATATTCGATTTCATACGGCGATTGCAGAGTGTACACAAAATGATGTCCTGATTCGAATTGTTCCTATTATTAATGAGTCAATTCGTCAAGGACACAATGAAACAGTTGGTGTCATAGGAAGCTATGAAAGAGCAAAAAAGAGTCATATTAGAATCTATGAGGCAATCGTAAATCGAGATTTTATGGCGGCAAAATATTTTTCAGAACGTCACGTATGGGAAACTTTAAATGATATTAAAGAAATAAGGAGAAGTCTATGAAAAGAAAAATATTAGCATTACTATTAGCGGGGTTGATGACAGTGAGTTTGGCGGCATGTGCAAAAAACTCAGATAATCAAAGCCAAAACGATTCATCAATAACAAAAACTCCACAACCGACAGAAACAGCTTCAGAAACGGTTGAGCCTGTAACCATTAAATTCAGATACTGGGCAGATAATACGGATTATTCTCAATTAATGCAGGATATTATTGCAAAGTTTAACGCTGAGAATGGTAAAGGCATTACAGTAGTCGGGGAGGAAACACCCTGGGACGGAGGAGCTTATTCTGAGAACCTGTTTAATGCGGCAATGGGCGGCGGAGCGCCGGATTGCGCTACATGGAAATTAACATCAACACCTTTATTTATAAATAATAATCTGCTGGCAGATTTAACACCATATATTGAGAATTGGAGTGGTTATTCTGATATTGACTCTAATATGTTCGATATTATGAAGCAGGCCAGCGGAACGGACGACATTTATGTTATGCCTTGGAATGTTCAGGTACTCTATGTATATTATCGTCCGTCTATTTTTAAGGCAGCCGGTATTGAAGTTCCGACTACTTATGAAGAATTTTTAGATGCAATTAAAAAAACTACGATGGACACCGATGGAGATGGTAAAGCAGATGTTTACGGCTTTGGTATGCGTGGTGCAAAAGGCGGACAGGAACCTTGGGGAAGCTTCATCTATGGCGAAGGCGGAAACTTTGAGAATTTATCAAGTGAAGAATCCATCAAAGGTATGCAGGACTTTATCGATTTATACCAGAATGGTTATGTACCGCCGACAGCAACCAGCGATGGTTTCAATGAAATTATTGCTAACTTCCAATCCGGCAAAACAGCGATGACAATCCACCATACAGGATCATCAGCAGGCATGAAGGAAATACTTGGAGATGATGTATCAGCATTTCCTTTCCCGGCAGGTAAGGGACAATGGACCTCTATGGGTGACACAGAGACAGTAATTTTTGACAGCTGTCAAAATAAAGAAGCAGCATTTGAGTGGATTTCCTATCTTGCAACAGGTGACGGACAGAAAATGTGGTGTGAAGGTACCGGTAATGTTCCGGTAAGTAAAACAGTTCAGGCAGGTGACTTCTTCCAGAACGATCCTTTCATGAAAGCTTCTATTGCCGGACAAAGTTATGCAGGCATATTACCAATTCTTGATACTACTACAGAATGGGTTTCTACTACTTGGCCTAATACCGTTTCACAGGCTTTGACCGGAGATATTACAGCAGAAGAGTGCATGCAGATTTTACAGGATGAACTTTATAAATAAGCTAGAAGATGAAATTAATTTGGGCTGCTTAACAAAAGCAGCCCAATCAAAAAGGAGAATAGGAAATGGTAAAGAAGAAAACTATTTGGCCATATCTATTAGTTGCTCCAGCTCTATTAATAATCTTATCTGTAGTATTTGTTCCCGTAATAAACGCAATTTTTATAAGCTTTCAAAACTACGATTTACGCAGACCCAATGATATTCATTTTATTGGAATGGAAAATTATGTTCATATTTTTAAAGATAGTCTCTTTTGGAAGGCACTGGTAAAGACTATACTGTGGGTTGCATTTGGAGTTGGTTTTCAATTTTTATTTGGTTTTATCATGGCTCTGCTGTTAAACAGAAAGTTTGTTGGCAGAGGAGTTATCAGAGCGATTAGTCTAATTCCGTGGGTTACACCTGGTGTACTTATTGGCTTGATGTGGAGATGGATATACGATGGTAACAACGGAGTTTTGAATGATATATTATCAAAATTACACCTTATTACAGACAACATACCATTTCTTTCACAGACAAGCACAGCATTTCCGAGTGTTATTGTAACCATCGTATGGCAGGGGATTCCGTTCTTTGCACTAATGATATTAGCAGCGTTACAGGGTATTTCACCGGAATTATATGAAGCGGCGGATATTGATGGGGCTAACGGTTCGCAAAAGCTATTCCATATTACGATACCCTCTATTAAAAATACCATTTATATTACAGCTTTATTAAGAGTTATCTGGGTGGCGAATTCTGTGGACGTAATTTTTAATATGACGGAAGGCGGGCCTGCATATTCTACTCAAACGTTAAGCGTTTATATCTTCAATAAAGGAAATGCTTTGAATTTGGGATATGCATCCGGTATGGCAATCCTTATGGCGTTGTTACTATCAATCGCTGCGATACCATATTTGATTTCAACCTTTAAAAAGGAGGAGGCATAATGAAGAATAATATATTGAAAAAGATTATAGTATATTTACCTTTGATTCTATTATTACTTTTTATCTTGTTTCCTTTTTATTGGACCTTTATTACATCTGTTAAAACGCAGTCAGAGTTATCCGGCATGAGAGTTACCTATTGGCCCAGAACATTTACCTGGGATTCATACAAAAGATTATTTACGACAACAGTAAATTTCATTGATGCTATAAAAAACAGTTTTATTGTTGCGGCTGTTACCACGCTGATATCATTAACAGCATCTACCTTAGCGGCCTATGCTTTTTCAAGATATCGATTTGCAGGCAGAAAAGTACTTATGATTATGTTCCTTAGCAATAATATGTTTCCTACCGTATTATTATTAATTCCTTTGTATTCTATAATGAGAAGAATGGGTCTTTTGTATACGCCCTGGGCATTGGTTTTATCCTATACGACATTTACAATTCCTTTTTCCGTGTGGCTGCTGAATGGTTTCATAAATGATTTGCCGCTTTCGTTAGAGGAGGCCGCATTAGTAGACGGGTGTAACAGAGGATTGGCTTTTATTAAAATTATTTTACCGATATTAGGACCGTGTCTTGTTGCTACGGGGGTATATATCTTTATGACATCATGGAATGAGTATACATTTGCAGTAATGTTTACCAATACAGCCTCGAGAACCATTCCGGTTGCCTTGAAGAGCTTAATCGGGCAATTGGGTGTACAGTGGGATCTTCTGACAGCAGGTGGTATCATCACCATTATTCCAGTCTGCATTATGTTCTTTTTTGCGCAGAAGCGATTGGTTGAAGGTTTAACAGCAGGTGCTGTGAAAGGTTAATTTAAGGAGGAGAATATATATGAATTATGAAAAAAAAGCAACGGAATTAAGAGCTGAAATTTTAAAAATGCTATTTGCATGTCAGTCGGGTCATCCGGGCGGTTCCTTATCTTGTGTGGAGATGTTAATGGCAGTATATTATGATACGATGAATATTGATCCAATAAATCCCAAGAAACCGGACAGAGATCGTTTTGTATTAAGTAAAGGACATGCAGGTCCGACTTTATATGCGATTCTTGCTGATTTGGGATACTTCCCGAAAAAGGATTTAGCAGGACTTAGACAGATATATAGTCATTTACAAGGCCATCCGGATAGTAAAAAAACTCCGGGAGTTGATATGAATACCGGTTCCCTGGGACAGGGTATTTCCCAGGCAATGGGTCTTGCGCTTGCAGCAAAGCATGGCAAGCAGGATTATAAAGTATATACCGTAATCGGTGACGGAGAATGCCAGGAAGGCTTAGTCTGGGAGGCTGCTATGGCAGCGGCACATTATAAGCTGGATAATCTGGTAGTAATGCTTGATTTAAATGGATTACAAATTGATGGAAGCAATGAAGAGGTTATGGGTATTGGTAATATAACAGACAAATTTAATGCGTTTGGATTTGAATGCTTTAAGGCGGATGGACATAATATCGATGAGATAAAAGAAGCTATTAATACACCCGTTTCCGGTAAGCCCAAATTTATCTGCTGTAATACGGTTAAGGGCAAAGGGATTTCCTTCATGGAAAATCAATCAGGATGGCACGGAAGACCTATGACAAAGGAAGAGTTTGATATGGCGATGAAAGAAGTGGAGGTATAAACAATGGGAAAATCATTGAGAGTTGCTTATGGTGAAGCGTTAGTTAAATTAGGAGAAAAAAATGATAAAGTAGTAGCAATGGACGCGGATCTTTCTCATGCGACGATGTCTTGTACATTTGCGGCTAAATACCCGGATCGTTTTTATAATTTCGGAATTGCAGAAGCAAATATGATGTGTGCGGCAGCAGGATTTGCATCTACCGGATATATCCCTTTTGTTAGTACGTTCGCTTTGTTTGGAGCAGGAAGAGCGTTCGAACAAATCCGTAATTCTATCGGCTATGCAAAAGCAAATGTAAAGTTCGGTTTTTCTCATTCGGGATTATCCGTTGGAGAAGATGGCGGCAGTCATCAATCAATTGAAGATATTGCGCTTATGAGAGAAATCCCCGACATGACGATATTTGTACCTTGTGATCCTGCGGAAACTGAGAAAGCAGTAATGGCTGCGGCTGAGATTGATGGTCCTGTATATATCCGTGTGGCAAGACCTGTCTGTGAGGATATTACAACCGAACAAACACCGTTTATCCCCGGGAAGGCCAATATTCTGAAAGATGGCAGTGATGTTTGCATTATTACGGCAGGTCTTATGGTAACGGAAGCACTGAAAGCTGCAAGTCTCTTAGAAGAAGAAGGCATCCGTGCGGCGGTAGTAAATATGCATACCATAAAACCGATTGATAAAGAGATGATTCTTGCGATGAATGCAAAATGCAAAGGCATCGTAACCGCAGAAGAACATTCCATAATTGGTGGTCTTGGTTCTGCTGTAGCAGAGGTTTTGGCCGGTATTCCGGGTGCAAAATTTGAAAGAGTTGGTATCAATGATAAATACGGCAAATCAGGAAAGCCGAATGATTTATTTGCAGAGTATGGCTTAACGGCCTCCAATATTGCAGAGAAATGCAAAATAACTTTAGCATAGGAGTGAACGAAAAAAATGATTGAAAATTATATTTATGACGGCGAAGGAATGAAACGTGTGTTTGAAAATGAAAAATGGACGGTTGGCATTAAAAACTGGAAGCCGGCAAATGACATTACCGGAATTGATTGTCTGGAACGTCATAACAAGACAGATGAATTATTTGTGCTGGTAGCAGGGTCCTGTACGTTGATTTATGCAAATGAGACAAGCGATGGATATCAATTTGAGGCAGTGAAAATGGAGCCTCATAAAGTGTATAATATTCCCGCAACTTTATGGCATAACACGGTAACCCGTAAGGATACGAAAATGATTTTAATTGAAGATTCTAATACATCCATGGAAAACAGTGATATTCTTACTCTTACGAAAGAACAGATCAAGACAATACATCTGCGGTGTAACGACGAATCCTTCCTTAATTGCTAAAGAGGGCAGAGATATTATCTTAAGAGGCTGTATCGGTTTGATTACTCCTCCCCTGGTTGATAAGAACTGTTGAAACGAATCATAAGGTGAAGGTTTCAACAGTTCTTTTTACAAATAAAGGGAGCGACCAGAATTAACAGGGATGTTATAACATTCGGCGAAACAATATATCAAAGCTTCCATACGTGCGGAAGTATTGGATGCCGGTTATATTACAGGTAATTAAGATAGGAAGGAGAAAGGTGATTGAAAGGGAATGGAAAAATATAAGAAAATAAATGAAAAGGATAATGTGGTCGTAGCTTTGACCAATCTTAAAAAGGGCGAAGCTATTATCGCGGGCAACAAGGAAACAACCTTGAAAAGTGATGTGAAAAGTGGACATAAAATTGCTATCGAAGCGATAAATGAGAATGAAGATATCATTAAATATGGTTTTCCCATAGGTCATTGTACGATTAATATTCATCCGGGAGAAATAGTCCATACAGATAATACCAAGACGAATCTGAATGGAATTTTGAAGTATACATTTCAACAGAAATTAAATAAAAACCCTTATGAAGATAGGCAGCTCACTTTTAAGGGATATCTCAGGGAGGACGGAAATGTTGGAATCCGTAACGATCTTTTCATTGTTCCTACGGTAGGCTGCGTCAATGGAATTGCAGATAAAATGATTGAGAGATTTATGGAATCTGCCGGAGAGCCGGCTGTCGGTTCTGTTCAGGTAGTTAAGCATAATTATGGATGCTCCCAATTAGGAGATGATCATCTGAATACCAGAAACATCTTAAGAAATATTACGAAGCATCCGAATACCGGCGGAGCTCTTGTGTTGGGACTTGGATGTGAGAATAATACGGTTACTGATTTTAAAGCGGCTTTGGGGGAATATAATGAAAATAGAATAAAATTTTTGGTAATTCAAGAGGTTCCCGATGAAATCGAAGAAGGCGCTAAATTATTAAAGGAACTTTATGAGACTATGAAAAAGGATAAGCGAGAAGCTGTGAGCTTGTCCAAGCTTAAGGTAGGCTTAAAATGCGGGGGCTCGGATGGTCTCTCCGGAATTACGGCTAATCCTCTTTTGGGCGAATTCTCTGATTTTTTAATTGCACAGGGCGGAACGACAATATTAACAGAAGTACCGGAGATGTTTGGTGCCGAAACCATGCTTATGGATCGGGCAAAGGATGAGGAAATATTCCAAAAAATCGTTCACTTGGTGAATGATTTTAAAGAGTACTTCATGAAATATGATCAGCCGATTTATGAAAATCCTTCTCCGGGAAACAAGGCAGGCGGTATCACTACTCTGGAGGATAAATCTTTAGGCTGCACACAGAAGGCAGGCAGTGAAACAGTTGCGGATGTTTTAAAATATGGAGAAGTGATTAAGAATCATGGCCTTAACCTTCTTAGTGCTCCGGGAAATGATCTGGTGGCTACCACAGCGCTGGGGGCAGCCGGATGTCAGCTGGTTTTGTTCACAACCGGAAGAGGTACACCTTTCGGAAGCTTCGTGCCAACCCTAAAAGTATCCACGAACAGTGCTATATATAAATTAAAGCCTCATTGGATTGATTTTAATGCAGGGACATTGGTTGAAGGTAAAAAAATGGAAACCCTGCTGGAGGAGTTCATCAGTTATATTATTCGAGTTGCAGAGGGTGAATTCGCTAATAACGAAAAGAATAATTTTAAAGAAATTGCAATATTTAAAAGCGGTGTAACACTGTAATCCGATACCTTTTAATAAGGATTCCAAACCGATATTACTATTAATTATTTACGTTAATGAGTTTCTGAGGAGGTTTAAGAAATGAAGACATTTATGGATGAAGATTTTTTACTCAAGAATGAAACAGCTAGAAAACTATTTCATGATTATGCAAAGGACATGCCGATCATTGATTACCACTGTCATGTAAGCCCAAAAGAAATCTATGAGAACAAAAAGTTCAATAATATCACGGAAGTATGGCTCTATGGCGATCACTATAAATGGCGGGCAATGAGGAGTCTTGGGATCGATGAAAAGTATATTACGGGAGATTCCACCGATTATGAGAAATTCTTAGCGTATGCCAAGACTATTTCAGTGGCTTTTGGTAATCCGCTTTATCATTGGTCACACCTGGAGCTTCAGAGATTCTTTGGGGTGTACGAGGTACTAAATGAAAAAAATGCACCGGCAATATGGGAGAAAGTCAATACATTATTACAAGAGGAGGGCTTTCGGGTTAGAGATTTAATCAAAAAGTCAAAGGTTGCCACCTTATGCACAACGGATGATCCTATTGACAGCTTGGAATATCATAAGAAATTGAAGGAGGATGATTCCTTTGACGTAAAAGTCCTTCCTGCATTTCGGCCGGACAAAGGGTTGGGAATTGACAAACCGGGGTTTCTGCAATGGATAGGAAAGCTGGGGGAAGTATCGAATATGCAGATAACCAATTATGCAGAGTTTTTAACGGCACTTGGAAGCAGAATGAACTTCTTTCACGGTGTAGGCTGCAGAGTGTCGGATCATGCACTGGATTATGTCCCTTATATGAAAGCAGACAAGGAGGAAGTGTCCCGGGTATTTGCAAAGGCATTAAAGGGGGATGCCATCAGCTTCGAAGAGGAGCAGAAATATAGAACCTGCACATTGCTTTTCCTGGGAAAAGCATATGCCAAGCTGGGCTGGACGATGGAACTTCATATTAATGCAAATAGAAATAATAACACGAAAATGATGAAACGGCTTGGTCCGGACACCGGTTATGATTCCAGCAATGACAGCAGAATATTATACCCGCTTTCCAGATTGCTGGACACATTAGAAACCGAGGATTCTTTGCCGAAAACAATATTATATACGTTGAATCCAATTGATAATTATGCCATCGGAACACTGCAGGGATGCTTTCAGGGAACCGAAGCACCCGGTAAGATTCAACTCGGAGCAGCCTGGTGGTTTACGGATCATAAGGATGGCATGGCAGAACAGATGAAGACCTATGCTAATCTTGGCTTGTTAAGTACCTTTGTAGGAATGCTGACAGATTCAAGAAGCTTCCTGTCTTATACAAGGCATGAGTACTTTAGACGAATCCTTTGTAACTTGTATGGAGAATGGGTGGAAGACGGTGAAATTCCGGCGGATATGGAGGTTTTAGGAAAAGTTATTCAGAATATCTGTTACTATAATGCCGACAATTATTTTAAGATGTAGAGGACTTCCAACAGGATCATTTTACAGAAATTAAGGAGAACGGTAATGGAGATTGATAAGAATTGTTTTTATTGCGTAAAGGATGAAAGACTTACCGATTTAATGATCGAAGTATGCAGACTGGAGGTTTCTGCTTTATATTTATTTAAGGAACAGACCTATAGGGGAAGATGTATTATTGCCTATAATGGTCATATAAGTGAAATCTATCATCTGAATGAAACAGAGCGTACTCTTTTTATGAATGATGTTGCAAAGGCAGCTGGTGCGATAAACAAAGCATTTCAACCCGATAAAATTAACTACGGTGCGTATGCGGATAAGATGACTCACCTGCATTTTCATTTAGTACCTAAGTATATTAATGGACCAGGCTGGGGAGGAACCTTTGAGATGTCTCCTCAAAACAAAGTATTACTTAGCGGGGAAGAGTATGCACAGCTTATTAAAATCATAAAGGATTACTTATAGATTATAATAATGACGAAACAGGCATAAAGCAGCTGTGATAAAAAAGCATGTCAAAATAGCCACGAGATAAAATGATGGAGGATGAAATGAAACTTAATAAAGATGTATATAAAGAGTTTAAGAAGTATCCGGAAAAAGTAATACAGTTTGGAGAAGGAAATTTCTTAAGGGGATTTTTTAACTGGCAGCTTGATAAATTGAATAAAGAGACTGATTTTAATGGTAGTGCCGTAGTTGTCCAGCCAAAAGAATTAGGTTTGATCGATAAACTGAATGAGCAGGATGGTCTTTACACACTATACTTGCAGGGAATCAGTGACGGTAAAGTTATGGAAGAACATTCTGTAATTAATAGCATCAGCAGAGGAATTAACATCTACACTGATTATGACGAATATTTAAAACTGGCCGAAGATCCTGGGTTTAGGTTTATTGTTTCAAATACCACGGAGGCAGGCATCGCATTTGATGAGTCGGATAAGCTTGATGATAAGCCTCAAAATTCCTTTCCCGGTAAGCTGACGTCGCTCTTATATCACAGATATCAGTATTTTCATGGACAAGCAGATAAGGGCTTTATCCTTCTTCCCTGTGAGCTGATCGATAGAAACGGGGATAAACTGAAAAGTATAGTTCTTCAATATGCAAAACTGTGGAATCTGGAGGAAGACTTTGCAGTCTGGATAAAGGAAGCTAACGTTTTCTGTTCCACCCTTGTTGATAGGATTGTACCCGGTTTTCCGAAAGACAACATTGATAAAATCACGGAAGAATTGGGATATGAAGATGAATTGGTTGTTGTAGGAGAGTATTTTCACCTCTGGATTATAGAGGGGCCGGACTGGATCGCGGATGAATTCCCGGCAGCTAAAGCAGGCCTGAACGTGAAGGTTGTGTCAGATATAACTCCCTACAGAACAAGAAAGGTACGAATACTGAACGGTGCGCATACAGCATTGGTACCGGTTGCATACCTCTATGGAATAAATACGGTGGGTGAAGCGGTTGAACATGAGGTAGTAGGAAGGTTTATCAGAGAAGTGATATATAATGAAATAATCCCAACCCTGGAGCTTCCTGAGAAGGAATTAAAGTATTATTCTAATGTTGTCCTGGAGCGGTTTATGAATCCATTTGTCAAGCATTATCTGATGAGCATCGCACTGAACTCCATGTCGAAATTTGAAACAAGAGATTTACCGTCCGTATTAGAATATGTAAAAAGAAAAGGTGAACTTCCTAAAAAGCTTGTATTTTCCTTGGCGGCATTGATAAAATTCTATCAGGGAAGAAGGGGAGAAGAAGAAATTAAATTATCCGATAACGCTGATGTTTTAGAACTCTACAGGACAGCCTGGGATCATTATGACGGTTCTGATAAGGGCTTAAGAGATATAGTTTCTGCTGTTTTGGCATATGAAAAGAACTGGAAAATGAACTTAAATGAAGTGATCGGGTTGACGGATGCCGTAGCCAAATATTTAATTGAAATAAAAAGAAATGGCATGGAGAAGGCTGTTCTTGACCTTATGAAATAATGTGGAAGCTAACTCAAAGAGGCAGTATGCAAGGTTAGTATTGTAGTGACAGTGAGGTGAGCATATGTAAACACACTATTGACTTATAATCAGTAGTGTGTTAAATTATAATTACATTACTGATTATAACACAGTAAAATGATAAGAAGGGACGGGTGAACTTATTGAAGACAATGCTTTCAAGACAAATGTATTTAAAACAGCTAAAAAAGAAGTTAAGGTTTAAATATAGCAGAGAAGACAATAACAGTACTTTGTATATTTTTATTCTTACATTTAAAAGGAAGATACAATAATGGATGCACAATTAAAAAAAGGAATTCTTGAAATGTGTATACTGAATATCATAAATCAAAGGGAGATGTATGGGTATGATATTATGAAATATATGGGCCAATTTTTCCCTGAAGTTGATGAAAGCACTTTTTATGCCATTTTAAGAAGATTAAATAAGGAAGGATTGACAGAGGTGTATTATGGACAAGTATCGAACGGTCCCAGAAGGAAATATTATAGAATTCTTGACAAAGGAAGAGAAAGCTTACATAAAAGTATTGATGATTGGAAAAATATATTGTTTATAGTTAATGAAATTGGTATTAAGAGCTGACGCCAAAGGACGTTATTCGCTTTAAGGCAATTACTGCCTGATTAAGCCAAAAAACAAAACCAAGGAGAGAAAACCATGATTACACCTTACCTTACATTCAACGGTAACTGCAAAGACGCGCTGAATTTCTACCGTGCCGTCTTCCATTGCGATGAGCCGAAAGTCCTGCCCTATGGTGACTATATGCCGGAGGGGTCAAGGACACCGCCTGAACTGCTGCGTACTTGGGTTATGCACGCCGAGATGGTCATCTGCGGTACAAACGTCTGGTTTCCATGCCGCGCTAACAGACAAGTTTGGTGTGAACTGGAATGTCGTCGCTGAAGAAGCGACGAAGAAAGTGGAGGGATGAAGCGTGAATAATGAACGTGTATATAAAATGAAAATCTCCGGTGTCTATCCTTTGTATATTCAAAAAGCCCGGCGTAAAGGACGCACGAAGGCGGAAGTCGATACTGTCATCCAATGGCTGACAGGCTACGATGAACATGGATTGCAGTCTCAAATCGATAGGGATGTTGATTTTGAAACCTTCTTTGCCGAAGCCCCTCAAATCAATACGAACGCTTCTAAAATCACCGGAGTAATCTGCGGAGTTCGCGTCGAGGAAATCGAAGATCCGCTTATGCAGAAGATACGCTGGTTGGACAAGCTGGTGGACGAACTGGCAAAAGGCAAGCCGATGGAGAAGGTATTAAGAAGCATGTAGCTGCTTTACTGGGAACACTTAATAGGAATGATAAATTAAACACATCGTTAGAACTAATTTGATAAATTTGTTCATGGGGCAGCCCAAGAAAAGAATCCTACTTTTCTTGGGCTGCCCCATAGCTGTTATTGCGATGACAAAGAGCAAAACGATTGTATATTACATATGTCGAATCGTTTTATTACATTTGTCAATATTTGAAAATGACTTTCTTCACTTATCAGGAAAAGGAAAATGCAATATACTGGGAAAAATCTTGGTTAAATAGCAAGCCAAGTCATTTCCAAATGCCTGACAAATAATAAAAAGGGAGAGAAAGAATGGCAAATATTATATTGAAGACTAATAAACTTAACAAAAGCTTTAAATCCGGAACGCAGGAGCAGCAGGTATTAAAAAATCTGGATATTGAATTTTATGAAGGAGATTTTACTGTTATTATGGGTTCGTCCGGTGCGGGCAAATCCACTCTGCTTTATGCTTTATCCGGAATGGACAGACCGACAAGCGGAGCCATTCGTTTTTTTGACGCTGAAATTGCTAATCTGAATAACGACAGGCTGGCGGTATTCCGCAGGCAAAACTGCGGCTTTGTCTTTCAGCAAATGTTTTTGCTTGATAACATGAGCATTTTAGACAATATTTTGGCAAGCGGTCTTTTAGTAAGAGGGGATAAAAAGTCTATTGTTGCAAATGCGAAAGAATTATTGAAAAAGGTTGGGTTAACTGAAATGATATGGAGAAAATTTCCGACTCAGCTTTCGGGCGGAGAAAATCAGCGTGCCGCCATCGTTCGCGCTTTGATTAACAAGCCAAGGGTTGTTTTTGCTGATGAACCTACCGGAGCGTTGAATTCTGCATCGGGAAATGCGGTGCTTGATGTTTTGACGGATATAAATAGTGACGGTCAAAACATTATTATGGTTACCCATGATCTTCATTCTGCCAGACGCGGCAACCGGATTATTTACATAAAGGACGGTGTAATCGGCGGTGAATGCAATCTGGGTAAATATGTGAGCGGTGATAAATTACGGCACGAAAAACTCCAGTCCTTCCTTTCTGAAATGGGGTGGTAATATGAACAAACTATGGATGAATGCAATTGCGAATATACGAAAAACAAAATCAGCCTCCGCCACTTTGGTGATCATGTTTGTCATAGCGGCACTTCTTTTAAATGCAGGTCTTTTGGTTGTTGTCAGCTACGGCAGCTTTTTTAACAATCTGAAAGAGGAACTCAAATCATCAGATGCGTATTTTGCGTTACCGGATAAGATATACACGAATGAAATAAAAACTTACATTGATGAAAGCGAGCATGTAAAGCAAACGCAAACGCTTGAAGGGCTCATGCTTGAAGCTGATATTTTATCCAAAGGTGAAGAAAAATCCTTCCCGATCATGTTCACCAACATGGATGAAAAAAGAGAAATAAGCAAGTGGAAATTCGTTGGCGAATATTTGCCGGCCGAAGACATGTCTGTTTACGTTCCGGATATTTTTAAAGCTGTCAGCGGTTATCAGCTGAATGATAAAATTGAACTTAAATATACGGATGAAGAAACAAAAGAAGTAAAAGCGATAACTTTTACGGTGAAGGGCTATACCGAGGACATCTACTTCAGTTCGACCGACACCGGTTATATCAGCTTTTATCTGCCGGAGGATACCTATCAAAAGGTCAAAGGCATTTTAAATAAACCTGAATACCTCACGCATGTGGTATTTGCAAATTTAGATGATGTGAAAAACGCATCTGCGATCGAAAGCGGCGTCCGTGAAATACTGAATTTAAATTCCGCTTCGTTAATGGCGGCTGATCCGTCTAGTATGCTTGTGGTTATTGACCTGGAACTGATCCAGTTATCCCGTTGCATGATGGCAACTATGATCTCGGCGATGATGGTAATGTTTGCCCTGATTATCGTGATTGTCTGCTTGCTGGTTGTTCGGTTCAGGATAGTTAACAGCATAGAAGAAGACATCATGAAAATAGGTTCATTAAAGTCAGTCGGTTATACAAGCAGGCAAATTATCCTCTCTGTCATATTGCAGTTTTCATTGATCGCGGGTATTGGAAGTCTTATCGGAATCGCTCTTTCTTATCCTGCACTGCCTGCAGTCTCCGCTGTGTTTGAACAACAATCGGGACTGAAATGGGAACAAGGCTTTCATGGTGTTGTCAGTGGGACAGCATTTTTAATATTACTGTTGATTGTTATATTTATAGCGTTTATAGCAGCTCATCGTATAAGCAGGTTAAATCCCATTCATGCGCTGCGCGGGGAAACCACTGCCCGCAAGTATAAAAGAAATCATCTGCGGCTTGAAAAGGCAAAAAGTAATCTGCCGCTTGCATTGGCATTTAAAACTGTTTTACAAAGTATGAAGCAGAATGTGATGATCATTGTTATTCTTATCGCAGTAACATTTTGCGGCGTATTCGGCGTGGTTATGTATTACAATACAACTGTTAATACAAAAGCTTTCGCGGAGGTTCCGGGTATGGAAATCTGTAACGCAATTGCTGTGCTTAACCCGGAGAAGAATCAAACGGAAGCGGTGAAAACCATCGAAAGCATGGATAATGTTTGGAAAGTGCAGTATTTAGATGAAGTGAAAATAAAAGTTGAGGGTATGGAAATTATTACTTATGTAATGGACGATTATGATAAAAAAGAGACTAAGCTGGTGTATGAAGGACGGTATCCTGAAAACAAAAATGAAATCTCTCTCGCCGGAATATTAGCCGAAAGACTGGAAAAAGCCATAGGTGATACCGTCACTGTACGTTTTGGTGATAAGGAAGAACAGTTTAAAGTGGTGGGATTGTCAAACGGTTCTCAGATGGGCGGACTGAACACCTCTATTCTTGCAAAAGATTATGAACGGCTTAACCCGAATTTTAAGCACCAGTCTTTATATATTTATTTAGATAAAGGAACTGATGCCGAAAAATTCATTGCAAAATTAGAGAGTAAATTTGATAAGAGTATATTACTGACAGCTGTAAATTTCGATAAGGGAATGGCAGAGGGGATGGCATCTTATCAGAAGGTAGTAGCCGCAATGGGGCTTGCCATGCTTGTTATTACCTTGCTTGTAGTCACATTGGTCTTATATTTTGTCATCAGCTCCTCAGTGATTCGCAAAAAACGGGAGCTTGGCATCCAAAAAGCAATTGGTTTTACCACTTATCAATTGATGAGCCAGCTTTCAATCAGCTTTACGATTCCAATTATGATAGGTGTGGTAATCGGGACACTTTTAGGTGCATTTTATACAAATCCGATGATGTCGGTTTCCATGAAAAGCGCAGGTGTTATGAAAGCCGGATTTATTGTAGATCCATATTGGGTAATTGCTTTCGGCACTGCTACCATTGTGTTCTCCTACCTGCTGTCCATGCTGATCACTTGGAGAATTCGGAAAATTTCCGCCTATGCCCTGGTTACGGAATAAGCGGCAAGTGGTAAAGATTTAATGCAAACGTTGTAACATCTTGTTATATAAAAAATATAATGGTTGTAGACAAGTGAAATTATGAGGGGATATATGATATGAAATGGGTTGAGCCAAATTCGACTACTATGTCAATAATGGCAATTAATAAAAGAATAAAGCTAAAAAGAGAAAGGAACCGATAAAATGGAAATGACAAATAGAAAACTTGCTATTCTGGATGATTTTTTCCCGAATCTAACCACAGGTTTTCGAATAGCCGAATTCAACTACTACCTGGAGAGGTTTCCAAACAGTGAAGCTTACGTTCACCGATATGATAACCATTATCCGGAATACGCTGCCACTTATCCTCATCTCAAGGATAAGGTCAAGTCATTTTGGCAGTTTGACTGGACTGGGAAATCCTACGGTTTGTTTTACACGGTTTTTCTGAGTAACGCCGCCCATTTTACTTTCGCTTATGAATATGATAACACACCCTTTGTTTTTGAATTATATCCCGGCGGAGGTTTTTGGCTTAATGATGATGCTGTCGACGCCAAACTGAAGAAAGTTTTTGATTCTCCCTTATTCAGAAAAGTGATTGTTACACAAAAAATAACCTATGACTATATTATTGAGCATGGGTTTGTCACACCGGATAAAGTAACCTATATCTACGGAATGGTAACTTACCCCGATTATTTCCATCCGACGATCCGGAAAAATTTTTTCGGGAAAGATAAAAATACTTTCGATATTTGTTTTGTAGCAAATAAATATATGCCAAACGGTATCGACAAGGGGTATCCGGTTTTTATTGAAACCTGCAAAAAACTGTTGAAGATCTCAGAAAATTTTCGGTTTCATGTTGTGGGTAATTTTGAGTATGATGAAATCGACGTCAAAGAACTGGGCAGTACGATCGTATTTTATGGTGCGAAGGACAAAAGGTTTTTTCCTATCTTTTTCTCAAAAATGGACATTATCGTTTCGCCAAATCAACCTTTTATCCTCATACCCGGCAAAAGTTATGACGGTTTCCCGACAGGCTGCTGTATTGATGCCGCCTTGCACAATGTTGCCGTTTTTTGTACCGACCCGCTCAATATGAATGAACACTTTGAACACATGAAGAATATTTTTATAATTAATCCGGATGCTGAAGAAATCGCCGAAAGCATCTTGGCGTATTATCATGACCCTGATGAACTATACCAAATGTCGGCACGAGGACAAGAAAAATTCAGAGAGGTTTTCGATTTTAATAAACAAGTAACAGCCAGGGCTTCGGTTATAGAACAATTTCTGTATGAACAAGTACAAAATAAGCAGTAATTTTAAGTATAGTATAAGACACATTTTTGATAGAGCAATGGATGCCGCCAAGGACCTGCCGGGTTCGAGCGGCATCTTTTTCGACTGTCCAGGGTATGCGGAGACGGTAGTATTGCTAAACAACCCCTTTTATCGTATCCAATTGCTTCAAAAAGTCCATTATCTCTTTGAGCGGTTTTTGTTGTCCGTCAAGTAACCATTTTCGCCAAATCGCATATACACCCGCTGACATGAAAGCTGTCCGGTAGCCATCGCTGTCTGCAGCATAAAATTTCTTGATTTCTTCTACGAAGATCCGCTGAATAATCGGCTCAAATCCACGGTCAATAGACGAAAGTAAATCATCACCAAACATATTAAAAAAATGCA
>JAEWSD010000128.1 GCA_023398615.1 Bacillota bacterium | reverse complement strand
TTGTATTCATAACTATGGGTGCCTTTGCGGGGACAGTCGGAAGATTAATACGTAATTATACTACTATTCTTAATATCGTGACAGGCTTGATTGTAATTATATTTGGAATGAACTTCTTAGGAATATTAAAGATAGGTTTTTTGAATCGAATAAGCAGGAAAAATGCAAACGTGACACACCTCGGATTTTTTTCAGCCGCACTTTTCGGTATCGTATTTTCAATTGGATGGACACCATGTGTAGGTGCATTTCTGGGCTCTGCCTTATTAATGGCATCACTTGGAGGCTCATTGCTGCAAGGAATCAGCATGCTGCTTGCCTTCTCCTTAGGATTGGGTATACCGTTTATTGCAAGTGCCCTGTTAATTGACCGACTGAAAGATACATTGGAATTTATTAAAAGGAATTATAAGGTAATCAATATGGTATCCGGTGGATTACTTATTGTCGTCGGTATATTAATGGCAACCGGATACATGGGCTATTTCCTTTCGTTTCTGACTTTTTAGGAGGAACTCTTCATGAACAAAAAATCGAAAACTATACTATTGATTGCAGGATTTGCCCTGTTTATCGTCGCAGCTGTTTTTGCATACAATGCACTCAGCAAAAAGGTATCGCCTCAAAACAATATCGATGTTACCCAAAACGAGGGTGAAGTCTCTCAGACCAGCCCGGACGAGGAGAAAGAGAAAGTAAAAGCGCCTGATTTCACCGTTTTGGATATGGATGGGAATTCCGTCAAGCTGTCCGACCTGTTTGGTAAACCCATTGTGTTAAATTTCTGGGCAAGCTGGTGTACCCCATGTAAAACTGAAATGCCCGAATTCAACGAAGTATACGAAGACCTTGGGGAAGATATAACCTTCATGATGGTAAATCTTGTAGACGGAAAGCGCGAAACAAAGGAAACCGGGGCACAGTATATCACTGAACAGGGTTTTTCATTTCCCGTATATTTTGACACGGAACAGGAAGCCGCGTATGCGTATGGTATCAGGTCCATACCGACAACGATATTTATTGATAAGGACGGTTATATCGTAACAGGAGCACAAGGTACCATTGATACGGCAACTTTAAAAAAGGAAATTGATTTAATAAATTGATTTTCTTATGCTAATTATTAAAGGGGAGGGGCTGCTTCTAATTTCTCAATTATGAAGCAGCTCCTCCTCGGATGTTGAAAGTTCTTCCCCGTAACAGAACAGCTATAAGAATTACAATGCCATAACCAATTATCGCCGGTAACGAAGATTCGATACCAAATGCACCGCCTGTTAACAGCTTAGAATCAGATATTAATTTATAAGTGAATATTGACGATGACGGTTCAATGCTTATCTCTAATATTCCACCGATTATGATGAGGTTCCATATCCCATGTACGATTGCACTTGACCATATTGAACCGCTCCGAATGGCAATCAGCGAGAACATAATACCCACACCGGTACCCGCGATCAACAGCAATAAAACATCCACGCCAGTCGGTGCTTTCATACTAAATATATGTAACAATCCAAACAATACGGATGGTGCGACAATCGCGACGGGTTTACCCCATTTGAGTTCCAGTACATGCATGATCAATCCCCGAAATACCAGTTCTTCCGTTATTCCGGCAACCAAACATGAGCTAAAAACTGCTCTTAATATAATCCGTGTGATTTTCGCGATATCTAAACCGGATGCTGAAAAAGTTCCCGGAGTCAGTAAAATAAAAAATCCCGAAACAGCAAGAGGCAGTACTGCGGAGCAAGCCAGCCAGATAAGAATACTTTTAGGCTTGCATATACTAAAATCCCGCAGAGGCAGTTTCAATACTTTGCTGATGTACAGACACACAAGCAATAACAACACGGCTATTTCCAATACGGGCCTAATTATTAAGATAAGAGGTGAAACCTCCATTTTTGTTATGAAATAAAACAAGTCAACAGGCAGTGAGGCTAATATATTCCCTAAAAAGAGAATGACAATGCCCATCACTGCATGAAATATTGCTTTTACTCCATATTGGTCATGCTGTAAATCTAATAAAGTTTTTTTCATCGGCAATTACTCTCCTGTGTTACTCCCCAAATCGTTAAAAGCATCAGTAGTAGTACGTTTCTTATATCTCATATACTTTTATATTAAGCATACCTATTTGACAGATACATATTCATTGCCTTCTATATAAAATCTCCAGGGATAATCTTTTGCTTCCTCAGCATAGTCAACTCCCACACGTTTTGTTGTTACTATACTAAAATCCTTGCTTTTGCCTTCCTCGACATACACTTCATTACCGCACAAGTCCATACCGTTGAAGCTCCTGTCTAATGATAATGCACAACATAGTTTCCCAGGTCCGTTGGTAAGACCTCTGCGTTGGCTTTTTGTCAGCTGTTCGTATGACTTTCCAAATCTCCTTTGCGCCATCCGTTCAGTTCCTTCCAGCGGAGCAGCCGCCCTTATTAAAACCGCTTGAGGTTTCTCTTTTTCATTCGTTACTATATTGAAACAGCAATGCATGCCATAAATCATGAATATATAAGAAAACCCCGGACTCCCATACATAACTTCCACTCTGGGTGTCCTTTTGCCGCCGTAGGAATGTGCGGCTTTATCTTCAAGGCCCATATATGCTTCCGCTTCGACAATCACAGCCGAAGTTCTTTGTCCTCCTATTTCATGTACAAGTACCTTTCCCAGAAGCTCTCTGGCAACTAAGATTGAGTCCCGGTCATAGAATTTCCTATCTAGCCTTTTCA
>JAEWSD010000085.1 GCA_023398615.1 Bacillota bacterium | reverse complement strand
CTCTGGCACGGCATGCCGACCTATGAGTATTGCCTGAGAATCGGCATCAGTTCCTGGGAAGGGTTATGGGCCAACTTTATCGGAGAGCATCCTAAATTAAAGGAATTGAACTCTCTCCGGAAAAAGTATCAGGTTACCTCCTGGCTGCTGGCTCTGAACCATTTCGGAATCGACAGTAAAACGCTTGCGGAAGAATTCTCGGATCGTTTCCATATAGAAAGAAGAAAGCTTCATAAAACCTTTGAAGATACCTTTGAAACTCTGGATCAATTATCAAAAAGTTACCGGCTTGGCCTGATAACAAACGGGACGCCCGATTTACAGCGGGAAAAAATCCGGGGTTCCGGAATTGGCAGTTATTTTGAAAACATTCTCATTTCGGGCGAAGTAGATCATGCGAAGCCCGATAAGGAGATTTTCCTGATGGCCGCCGAGTATTTCCAAGTAAGCCCGGCTGCTATGATTATGATCGGTGACAGTATCGGCACCGACATCATCGGCTCAAATAACGCAGGCATGCAATCCGTATGGATTAACAGAAAAAATAAAAAGTTAACCGGAGAAACAGTTCCAACCAGAATGATTCATAAGCTTATCGAGCTTCCTGATTTATTACCGGATATCATAAGAGGTAAGACATCTATTACCGAAAGTATGCTTTTCAAAAAAAGTAGTCCTAGTCAGCCGCCCTTATAAAGTCAATTTCCCGTGGGTATTGATAATCGCTTTCATCCAAAAGCATAATGATCTGCATACATGCATTACGGTAAATCTTGCCTTTAATCTCGAATAGTTTAAAGACGGTCCCATTACCCCAGCTGTTCTTTTTAGCAGAGCTAGGGTCCGTATTATAATCTTTTAAAAGTGTAGTTTCATAAAATTCATAATTGTTATCAAAATAGTTCTCAACATACTGATCAAACTGTTCAATATTATCCTTATCCTCCTGATAGACAGACTTATTTTTAAGTATTTTCAGTGCTTTATGATATTCTTCCTTCCATATTTCATAATACCTCTTCTGGAAGTTACGGATTTCAGACTCACTATGTCCTGCTCCATTAATAAGTAATAAATATTTCTGATCGATTGGATTCTCCATGATGTCCGAATAATAATAGGAATATACAGGCGTCAGAGAAACTGTACCTTTATCATCGGTCGTTACAGCTTTACTTATATATCTGCCGAAACCTGATGAAACTATTACAATAAGAAATAGAATATTAAAAAATACAGATGCAATCAAAAATTTTTTCGAATTCATAATATTTCTCCTTCTATTTAAAATAATAAAATTGTACACCAATTAAGTCCAAATAGCAAATATAGGTAATATTTTGTAGAAATTTCAAACAAAATATTATATAATATCACTAAACCTTATATACATCTGACAATAAGAGAAAGGATACCTCAGATCCCGTTCTTTCAACGAAAGTCTGAAATGTTCGGAAAAATGAAGTAAGATAAGAATCGGAGAAAATATGAGTAAAATTAAAAACATAGCCTTAATAGCTTTTATATTGCCGTTACTTACAGGATGCGGAGATAATATCAGCTCTTTAAACGCAGCGGATTTTACTGTAAGTGATGGAACCAATACCGTTATATTAGATTCCGACTTCTCCGAATTTATTCCCCCCTAAAACAGAAAAACAATCGGAAAACAGTTACGTCGGGGAGGAATACTCCGGAGATTTTGTTTATAAAGTATTCCGGCACGATTATCCTGATTATGCGTTATATGTTTCCAACACAAATTATAATATGAAAAACCGAAGTTTTGATGAATATTACATTACTCAGATTACCTTTAATAATTCAAATTATCAAACGGCAAGAGGAATTTACATAGGTTCGGATGCTGACGATGTAATAAAGGCATATGGCAATAATGGAAAGCATACAAAAGAAGATGAGAATTCTCTCGTTTATCAGCTGGATGATAAAAACATTATCTTTTATATGAATGAGGAAAATACCGCAGAAAGTATCATTTTGAGTATAGTAACGAATGAGCAGGCTGAACAGCCTTGAGTACTTACGGCCAAAGAATCAGGCAAATTTCCGGGAATTGATTTTTCTTAAAATCAGACCGGATAATTTGCCTGGTTATTTACAGATCAAGCTTATAATAATTCCCGCAATATCTGGTTAATCTTGCCCGGATCGGCTTTCCCTTTCATCTCCTTCATGGTCTGACCGACCAGGAAGCCAAGTGCTTTCTCTTTACCGCCCTTATAATCCGCAACCGAAGCAGGGTTTGCATCGATTATCTTTTCTATGACAGACCGCAGCGCACCTTCGTCACTGACCATGCCAAGGCTGTGGTCGCTGACATACTGCTCCGGGTTGACATTTTCCTTGAATACATGTTCAAATACCTCTTTTGCAACGGTACGGTTAATCTTACCGTCCTGGATCAGCCGGATCAGTCCGGCCAGGTTCTCCGGCTCAAACCGGATATCCTCAGGCTCCGTCTCCGATTCCTTCAATAAGCGCATGGTTTCCACCATAAGCCAGTTGGATACCTCCTTCGGATTACCGCAGATTGCAACCGTTTCCTCAAAGATGTCGGCCAGCCGTTTGGAACCGGTTATAATTGCCGCATCATAGGCCGGGATATCGTACTGTGTCTCATAGCGCTGCATCTTCTCGTCACGCAGCTCCGGCTGACGGCTCCTGATTTCCTCCAGCCACCCATCACTGATCTCAATCGGTACCAGATCAGGTTCCGGGAAATAGCGGTAATCCTGGGCATCCTCCTTGGAACGCATGGCAAAGCTGGTATCCTTGTTATCATCCCAGCGCCTCGTCTCCTGTATGACCTGCTTCCCATATTCCAGCTGTTCAATCTGACGTTTTCTCTCCCCTTCAATTGCTCTTGCAATTGCCTTGAAGGAGTTCATGTTCTTCATCTCGGTTCTCGTTCCGAATTCCTTCGCGCCCATTTCCCTTACCGACAGATTGATGTCCGCGCGAAGAGAGCCTTCCTGCATCTTGCAGTCCGATACCCCAAGATACTGCAGGATCAGTTTCAGCTTATCCAAATAAGCAATTACCTCGTCTGCGGAACGCATATCGGGTTCACTTACAATTTCTATTAAAGGGACACCACACCGGTTATAGTCAACCAGGGTACAGTCCTCCCACGGGTCATGCACCAGCTTGCCCGCATCCTCTTCCATATGAATCTCATGGATACCAACCACCTTTTTCACTCCGCCGGTCTCGATCTCTATGCCGCCGTTCCTGCATATCGGAAGATACAGCTGTGATACCTGATAGGCCTTCGGCAAGTCCGGATAAAAGTAATTCTTCCTGTCGAACTTACATCTTTGTGTAATCGTACAATTTGTAGCCAACCCGGCAGCAATCGCATATTCCACTACCTTTTTATTTAAAACCGGAAGTGTGCCGGGCATACCGGTACATACCGGGCAGCAATGCGTATTCGGGTCACCGCCGAACTGGGTCGTACATCCGCAGAAAATCTTTGTTTTCGTTGCCAGCTCTACATGAACCTCCAAACCGATAACTGTTTCATATGATTTCATCGTTTCATCATCCCTTTCATTATCATCAGCAGGTAACACAAGCCCAATTTACCTTGGCCTTGCATATTCCCTTGTCTGCTCAAAGCTGTATGCCGCACGCAGGATATCCTTTTCACCAAAATGCCTTCCGATAAGCTGCAGCCCAACCGGCAGTCCCTTTGAATCCGTCCCGCAGGGCAGGCTGATTGCCGGTAATCCTGCCAGATTTACGGAAACCGTATAGATATCACCCAGATACATTTTAAGAGGGTCCGAAAGGCTTTCTCCCAGCTTCGGTGCGGTCGAAGGCGCCGTAGGGCCGAGTATGATGTCATAATTGGCAAACGCCTTATCAAAGCCTTCTTTTATCAAAGCCTTTACCTTCAGGGCCTTATTATAGTATGCATCGTAGTAACCGGAGCTTAGTACAAAGGCACCGATCATCATCCTGCGTTTTACTTCCATTCCAAAGCCTTCGCTTCTGCTCTTCTTGTATACATCCTGAAGACCTTCGAAATTCTCCGTACGGTAACCGTATTTCACACCGTCATATCTGGAAAGGTTTGAACTTGCCTCGGCAGTCGCTATGACATAGTAGGCAGGGATTGCATAATCCACCGCATCCAGGTCGAATTCTTCCACAACCGCGCCCTTATCCTTTAAAACCTCTGCTGCCGCAAGGACGCTTTTCCTCACATCCTCTTCGAGACCGGAGCCTAGATAGCCTCTTGGTATGCCGACGCGCATCCCTTTCACATCGTCTGTGAGTGCATCCGTATACCGGTAGTCGTTCCTGTTTACCGATGTCGAATCCTTGCTGTCGTAGCCGGATATCACATCCAGAACGGCGGCACAGTCGGAAACATTCCTTGCAATCGGTCCGATCTGATCCAGAGAAGACGCATAGGCAATCAGTCCGTAACGGGATACGGTCCCGTAGGTCGGTTTGATTCCGGTAACTCCGCAGAATGAACTTGGCTGACGGATGGAACCGCCGGTATCGGAGCCCAGGGAATAAAACGCTTCCTCTGCCGCAACCGCAGCCGCGGCTCCGCCGCTGGAACCGCCGGGTACATGCTCCCTGTTCCAGGGGTTTCTCGTCTCGCCGAAGAAAGAAGTCTCCGTCGTACTGCCCATTGCAAACTCATCCATATTCGCCTTTCCGAGGATTACGGCACCCGCCCGCTCAAGCTTCTCAATTACCGTAGCATGGTAAGGAGGCTTAAAATTGTACAGTATCCTGGAGGCACAGGTCGTCTTTACCCCCTTTATGCAAATGTTGTCCTTTATTGCCACCGGTACTCCCGCAAGCGGAGAATCTCCGAATTCACCCGCGTCAAGCTGCTGCTGCACCCTGGCCGCACGTGCAAGTGCTTCCTCCTCAAGTAGCGTTATATAGCAATTATAGCTCTCATCCTTTGCCCTGATCTTCTCCAGCTGCGCATTCACTGCCTCTGTTACCGTGATTTCTTTATCCTTAATTTTTTTACCTAATTCCAACGCTGATAATTGTGTAATATCCATTTCCTACCTCCATTCTGCGCAGTTCCCCGCACATCCCAAGTTTTTGTACAACTCCCTACTCTACCGTCTTGGGAACAATAAAGCATCCGTCCTTTTGCACCGGAGCATTGCTCAGTAAGATATCCCTGTTTGGCTCATTTACCACGACATCCTCGCGGAAAACATTACGTATCGGGAAAACATGGGACATCGGCTCAATCTCATCGGTGTCCAGTTCATTCATGGTATTCATATACTCCAGGATATTGCCCAAATCCTGCATCGCTTTTTCCTTCTCCTGCTCGCCGAGCTCCAGCTTAGCCAGCGCAGCCACATATTTAATGGTATCCTCCGTTATAGTCATAATAACACCTGTGCCTTTCAATTTTTTGATGACCTTATGGTTCCAATCTTGATACGTCCCTCGGGAACAGTGTTGTTTCCCTTACATTCTGCTCGCCTAACAGCTTCATCGTAAGGCGTTCCAGCCCGATTCCAAGACCGCCGTGAGGCGGCATTCCATGCTTGTGGATCATAAGAAAGCTCGTGAAGTCTTCCGGATTCATGCCCCTTGCAAGCATTTTAGCCACCTGCTCCCCGTAGGAATGAATCCTCTGTCCTCCCGTCGTAATCTCCATTCCGTCAAACAAAAGATCAAAGCTTAAGGTGAATTTGGAATCCTCCGGGTCATCCATCGCATAAAACGGTCTCTTCTTGGACGGGTAATGCGTAACAAATACGAAATCACTTCCGTACTCCTCCTTGAAATATTTCCCGATCAGGACCTCTTCCTCCGGCTCCAGATCGTAAGGATTGCGGATCTTACGGTTATACTTTTCCGAAACCAGCCTTTTCGCCTCATCGAAACGAACCGCCGGAATATTGGCAACATCCGGTAAAGTCACACCCAGAAGCTTGATTTCTTTCGCATATGCCTTGGACAGGAAATCAAATACATAAGACAGCATAGCCTGTTCCATTTCCATTATATCCTCAAAACCGTCGATGTAACCCATTTCAAAATCCAGGCTGGTATACTCGTTCAAATGCCTGGTCGTATTATGCTTCTCCGCACGGAATACCGGCGCCGCCTCAAATACTCTGTCATAAACGCCGACCATCGTCTGTTTATAAAACTGGGGGCTCTGCGCAAGGAACGCTTTCTTCCCGAAGTATTCCAGCTTAAATACATTAGCGCCTCCTTCCGCATTCCCTTCCACGATTTTAGGGGTTCGTATCTCGGTAAAATGCTGTGAGAACATGAAATCACGAAAGCCTCTTACGAGTCCTTCCTGAATCTTAAAGATTGCCCTTTCCCTCACATTTCTTAGAGCTATCGCTCTTAAAGAAAGCTTTGTCTCCAACGAAGTATTCAGCTTCCATTTGCCGATAGGGATCGGCATCACCGTATCGGGCGCGGGTTCCGACAGTATCCTGATTCCGGTTAAGAGTATCTCAAAGCCGCCCGGCGCACGTTCTTCCTCCGACACTATCCCATCGGCTTCTATGGTCGAACCCTCCCGCAAGGTCTTGCTGCTGAAATCTTTCATCTTTGTTTCATCAAACACACACTGTACCAGTCCTTCGTATTTCCTTAAGATAACAAAGGTTATTTCGCCCATATCACGCAATACATGTACGGCTCCCCTGAGCTTAACTTCTTTCCCGGTATATTCGCCGGTTTGGATATCGCTGATCTCAACCAGAGCTTTATTCTTAATTCCGTTTACAAATTGCATAAATTCCGCCTCCTTGATTTTTACAACAAAAAAATCCCGGGTATACAGAAGTTTTTATCTCCTATATGCCCGGGACGGGATCTCATTCATCTTATAGTAACCGGTATGCCCGATTGCCATATTCCCGCGGTACCACCCGCATTATGAGCCGACAGCCCACCTCTCTGCCACTTAACGCGTGTCACGCACGAACCTACTGCAGTCATAAACTCAACTTCCTTTATAACCGTTCAACCCGTGAGCTCCGGAGTGTTCCTTCCCAAATCTATCATCATAGGCATGCTCTCAGTCGGTGACACGCCATTCCTGTCAATCGGTGCAAATCCATTCAGGTCAGTCTCTTTCACAGCTTTTTACTGTTATTATACTCAAATCTTATAAAAAAACACAAAGATATTGTATATCACAACACCTTTGTCGTTGACTTATGTTAGCACAAAATATTTCATATTGCAAGTAGATTTTTAAAATTATTAAATATTGACAGTCATAAAAGCCTTCCGGCCGCTATTCATTGCTCTCTAAAAATTTCAGTGCCTGGATGATAAAGGAATTCCTTTTTGCCGCCAGCTGATCCATATCCTTTACCGACCAGTCATAAATTCCTTTACCGGATTTATAACCTAACTGCTTATCCTGAACTAACCTTTCCAAATATTCATTTGCGGTTTTTTCCGCACTGATACCAGGGAGGACGGTATTTTGTACGGAAACCGCAAGATCCAAACCTACCGCATCGATATGCTCCAGAGGACCCCATGCGGGGAACCTGATGCCCATACCCATTTTCACTGCCGTATCAACGTCTTCGGCGGATGCCAGGTCCATAGCCACAATATTAACGGCTTCCCTGATCACCGCCTGCAGTATGCGGTTTGCCAATTGACCGGGTAAATCTTTTTTGACAAGCACCGGGGATTTTCCCCATGCACTTATTGTTTTCTTCACATGCTTTGCGATGTCTTCATCCGTTCGTTCACTCATTACAATCTCGACTAACGGCACCAGATGGGCCGGAAACCAGAAATGTGTTGTCATAGTCCTTTCCGGATGCTTTGTATCCCTTGCTATATCGGTGATACGCAACCCGCTTGTATTCGAAGCCAAAGGGATTTCAGGCGGAAGAATTCCGTCGATTTCCTTAAAAATACTCTGCTTTAATTCCAGATTCTCATAAACTGCCTCTATCACCAGAGCGGCACTGTCCAAAGCGGCACGCAGATTGTCCGTATAGCTGATATTACTTTCGGCAAGCTTTATCGCATCAGTAGGTGCCAGCCCGTTATTACACAGCTCTCCGGCATTCTCCAAAGCGTGATGAAAGCCTTCGCAGGCTTTTTCCATCCGGGTATCAACCAATACCGCCTTATTGCCCGACAATGCGCAAACCGCCGCGATACCGCTTCCCATTAAGCCGCTGCCTATAATTACGACACTATCCCTTACCATCAGTCATCCTCTCCCCCATTCGGATTAATTACCACTTTCATTGCGCCGTCAATCCGATTTATAAAAGTATGGAATGCGTCTCCTGCATGATCCAGGTCAAAGGTATGTGTTACCATGTCTTTCACATAAAGGTTTCCGCCGGAAATAAGGTTCATAATCTTCCAGCCGTCGTTCGGATTTGCCCTGGAGCCGAGAATGGACAGTTCGTTATGGGTAACATATTTTAACGGAATATCTTCCGTAACCCCGTCCTTGGCAACTCCCAGCATAACGATCTTTCCGCCCTTTCTGCTCATGTATATCGACTGCTTGATGGTTCCCGGAGCACCGGAGCATTCCGCCACCACATCCGCGCCTAATCCGCCCGTGATCTCACGGACCTTTTCAACCGGATCCTCTTTTGTAAAATCCACGGCATAATCACAGCCCATTTTCACGGCCGCTTCCAGTCTTGGGGAACGGCCTATCACAATAACCTTAGACGCCCCGAGCGCCTTTGCAAGCTTCATGGTCATAATCCCGATCGGACCCGGGCCGATGACTGCCACCGTCGAGCCGGCAGTAACCCCGGTAAGCTCCAAGCCGTGCAAAGCAACACCGGCCGTATCGCACATAGCCGCCTCATTATAGGTAATGTTATCCGGCATAGGCGTCACACTCTTGATATGATAGGTGCAATACTGTGCATATGCGCCGTAGCTCGTAAACCCGTAATGGCGGTGCCCGGTTTCCGGTTTTCCGTAGTTCAGGCAGATTGTGTATCTTCCCTCCAGACAGTTTCTGCAATGCCCGCAGCCTTTATGAGCTTCCCCTGCCACACGGTCGCCCGCCTTGAATTTTGTAACCTCCGGGCCAACGGCCACTACCCTGCCGGACCATTCATGTCCCGCGATAAACGGATAATACGGAGGCCATGTTCCCGCCAATCCGCCGCTAATAATCTCGGGGTCACTCCCGCAGATCGCAACTCCGCCGATTTTACATAGAACCTCCTCCGGTCCGGGCACAGGTACCTTTACCTCCTGAATCTCCCATTGCCCGGGCGCAGTTAATACCATTGCCTTCATTTTATCCGGAATCTGATATTTCTCCATAAACTAGCCTCCTTATCCTTTTACGCCGCCGACCGTCAACCCGCCGATAATATGTTTCGACAGAAATGAAAATACGATCATGATTGGAACAATTGAAATTGCAACTCCCATATAAATGACACCCAGATCCTGTGATTCCATTCCCTTTAATATCGCTATCCCCAGGGCGAGCGGATATTTGCGGTCGGAGTTTAACATGATAAGCGGCCCCATATAGTTGTTCCATACACCGATGAAATTAATGATCGATATCGTTGCGATAGCCGGTTTCACCAGCGGTATAATAATTTTGTTAAAGATCATAAATTCGCCGTAGCTGTCTATCCGGGCAGCTTCAATATATGCATCGTCAATGGTGCTTTCAATAGCACTTCTCATCCAGAATACCGAGGTCCCGCTGATAATTGCCGGTGCAACCAGCGGAACATAGGTATTTAATAAACCATACATTTTGCTGATTTGGAATAAACCGATCAAAGTCACCTGCCCCGGAATCATCATTGTGGATAAGACCACCATGTATAAGATACCGCGTCCCTTAAACCTGAATTTGGCAAATCCGTATGCCGTCAATGCTCCGAAATAGGCGGACAGCATTGTGGAAGGCAACGCGATAAAGAAACTGTTGAAGAACCAGCGCCAGATATCGGTTGTCCGTAAAAGCCGTTCATAATTCCCGAAGAATGCTTCTCCCGGCAAAACAACCAATCCCTTTGCCAGGTCGGCCCCGGTATGCGTTGCGCTTATGATCATGGAATAGAAGGGAAGGACACAAATAACCGTGAGAAAAAGCAAAAATGCATATAATATGATATAGCTGATTATTTTTTTTAACCTATGGCTCATTCCGCTCCCTCCTATTCGTAGCTGTTTTTCTTATTGATTATTCTAAAGGTAAACAGGGTAATTAACATGATCACCACAAATAACCCGTATGCAATAGCCGAACCGTATCCAAACTGCTGAGAAGTAAACGTTAAGTTATACAGATACATAACAGAAGTCAGAATGGATTTATCCGGTGACCCCAGGCCGTCCGTCAAGATCTTGGGAATATCGAAGTTCTGTAAGCCGCCTATTAAGGATGTGATAAAAACATACGAAAAGGTAGGTTTTAATAGCGGAAAAGTCACATAGCAAAATCTTTTCCAGTTATTAGCCCCATCTACCTTGGCGGATTCCAGCAGGTCATTCGGAACACTTAAGATACCGGTCATGAACAGGATTGTTGCATGTCCGAACCACATCCACCAAATCGTTATTGCAACCGCACTTCTTGCATAGAAGGGATTCCCCAGCCATTCAACCGGACTTTGTATCAGTCCGAAAGAGAGCAGCAGCTTGTTCAGTATGCCCGTCTGCCAGCTTAATATCATAGACAGCAGTACGGAAATGGAGGAAGCCGTTACCAGATTAGGGAAATAAAAGAGCGCTCTGAACAGGCTTGCACCCTTTACTTTTTTATACTGTGTCAGTGCGACCGCAACCAAAAGGCCTACGACCATTCTGGGAGTCACACTTATGATCCAGATAAATAAAGTGTTAAAGATCGTTTTGTAAAAAAGCCTGTCCTTAACCAGTCTCAGGTAATTTGCCCCTCCGACAAGCTGCTTTACGGGTGTCATTCCATTCCAGCTTGTAAAGCTTAAATACAAGGTATAAAGCATCGGATATAACTGGATCAAAATAAAAACAATGAAAAACGGTAATATAAAATACATGCCGTATCTGCTTTTATCCAGCTTACTTTTCTTTCTTACATCAGTCATTACTCTTACCACCCCATTCCTTCCGGTCTATGATTTAAAGACCGGAAAACAAAGAACGCAAGGTATCTATGGATTGCTTTAAGACGGCATCATATTCATACGCATACAGGTCGATTGCTACCGCACCGTCAAATCCGTTCGCTTTCATCTCCTTTAAACAGGCTTTTAAATCTATGTCACCGTCATCCAGCAGCCGATGCAGGTGTTCCCCTCTGATCAGATTCTCAATATGCGAATGGACAATCCGTGTACCGAATTTTCTTATGGAATCCATCATGTCGACATCCGTCAGGAAAGCATGTCCGATATCAAAATTAACGCACAGGGCTTCCGAATTCATTTCATCAATTAAGTTCAGCATATCGATGCTTCTTGGAATAAATCCCGGCGGTTCGGCTTCCAATGCCAGTTTAACGCCATGATATTCCGATATTTCCAACAGCTCCTTCAGCCTTTTTTTATAGGTTACGATAGCCTCCGGCTTCTGCAGTTTATAATTTGCATAGTTTGATCCGACCGGAGGGTTTGAAGATATGATAAAAACATCCGTTCCCAGTCTCCCTGTCTTAGGAATCATCTTCTTAATTGCCTCAAAATTGATATTATTCTCTACAAATGACAGATGGTTCCCTACCGCGCTCACCTTCACACCGTATTTGGCAATAAGCTCCTTAATATGTGCAATCGTGTAGTCCTCCGTTGTCTCCGGCCTGTAATGAAAATTAAAATCCTCACAGCAATATTCTAAAGTCTCGGCTCCGCACTCTTTGGAAAATTTAAAGATTTCCTCAAAGGTATATTTGCCGTCCATTAATTGTGTCCTGGCTCCCAGTAACATAATTCTGCCTCCATTCTTTTTCTGCGGTGGGCGCTGCAGAACTCACTATAGTAAAGCTCTTCGAAATGTCCACCGTATTATGAGTTTTTGCAGCACCCTCATTTTAGTGATTATTCCTGTACTACTTCCGGTGCATTGGTAGCAACATCATCTTTGAATTGCTGGATTGCTTCCTCATAGCTTATATCACCTTTACAGTATGATTCCATAGCGGTAGCAATATAAGCGTCAAAACGTTCATCATAGTTCGTAATAATCGAAGAGTTAATGCCCTTTTCTACCTCGGAATTGTAAAATTCATAAATATTCTGATTGCCCATATAAGCAAAGGTAGGCATTTTTGCCCTTTCCTCTTCCGGTAAGGCGGCAATCTTAGAAGAAATATTCATATTGGAAACATAGTCTCCGGCGGTAGAAGCATAATAGGTAATGGCTTCTTCATTTCCAAACAAGAATTTTATAAACTGCCATGCCAATTCCTTCTGCTTACATTTCTCGTAGATACCGATAAATGTGCCGCCCTGATTATAGGAATTCGGAGCGGAAGCCAAAGCCCAGTCGCCTGCCGTTTCCGGTGAAGACGGCATCAGGTTGAAATTAAGGACCCAGGTAGGACCTGTTAAACTAAACAGCTCCTGATTGGCAATGGCTGCATAGAATTCCGGAGTATACTTTTTAATCTTCAGATCCAGGTCTTCCGTATAAATGGTTTTTGCAAAATCAAACATTTCGGGCACGTTTTCATCGATGGTTAATTTGCCGTCCGTCACCCATCCTGTCGTGCCTGCATAGCGCCATGCATTATAGGTATCGCTGAAATCCGAGAAAGCCTTTACCTTGCCGCCGCTCTTTTCCTTAACGGTACGGGCTGTTTCAAGCCATTTATCATAGCTGGAGAACAATTTGGAGATTTCTGCCGGATCATCCGTACCAAAATACTCTTTTGCCAGGCTTCTTCTATAGAAGATTCCACCTATCGGGGCTTGCCAGGACAATACCCTGACATCTCCGTTCAAGTCTCTTCCCAGGTCTACGGTATAAGGAACCAGATTCTTAGCCAGTTCATCTCCCGCAAACGGTGCCTTCGACAAATCCGCATAGTAGCCGTCTGCCTCAACCAGTCCTCTTACAAACTGGGTACGGCATGTATATAGATCAGGGACATCCGTTCCTGATTGAACCATGTTATTTATTTTGGTTAACTGTTCCTCACCTGCCACCAAAGACATTTCAACCTTTACATTCGGATAGGCTTCCTCAAACTTTTCAATAACCGGCTTTAACTGTTCCGAATGTGCCAGTAATTTCAAAGTACCGGAATATTCCTTAGGGTCTTTATCCGTAAAGACTTCCGTACTGCCGTTATCGGTATTTTCGGCTTCCTTTGTATCCGCATCCTTATTATTTCCACTGCATGCCCCAAACATCATGGATAATATGATTACCATAACTAATGCCAATGCCCTTTTTTTCATACCTTTCACTCCTTTAATTGTTGGTTGTCCTACAAGTTAAACAATTGATTCCCCTGCAACTTAAATCAACTACTATTTATTCAACACCGTTTTCAGGTTGTCCAAAACCTCACGCATATGTTCATCCATTAATAAAGCTGCCTCATCCACCTTACGTGCCAATAACAGTTCATAAATTCTCGTATGGTAATAAATACTGTGTTCTTTACCATATCTGATAACAACTTGGCGTAAACCCTCACTAAGCATACCTTTAATGATCATCATGGATTTATAAAACATTTCATTATGTGTAATTTGAGAAAGATATTTATGGTACTCTATATCAAACTCAAAGAATTCATCCGGATCCGATTTGCTCTTCATTTGATCCAGATAAAAGGCAAGTTTCTCAATCTCTGTTGTGGTTGCTGCTACACCGGCAATTTTTACGCTTTCTACCTGAATACTTTTTTCAAATTCCAATATCTTAATGCAGTCATCTGCCGCAAGGAAAACGGAAGGAATTAAAATATTTAAATAGAAACCCGTATCAATCTTCTTTACAAATGTGCCTTCCCCCTGTCTTGCCTCTAAAACTCCCAGTGCGCTCAATTTTTGTATTGCTTGTCTGACCGTATTCCTGCTGACTTGAAAATATTCCTTCAATTCATTTTCAGACGGAATTTTCGTTCCCTCTATCCATTTTCTTGAAGCCAGCATCTCCAGCATTCCGTCAAAAACACTGTCGGCAACACTTGTTTTATTAACAGGGCTTAACATATCATACCTCCTTTTTATTTCGTAAGATATTGGTTTTGTAGTTGTTTTAAGTTGTAGGTTGTTCTACATTTAAATTAGCATATTGCACATGACTTGTCAACATTTTTTTAAAATTTTATGCAAAATGTACTTATACTTCTATTCGATTTCATCCTGAATATCCCGGTAATAATCCTCTTCCAGAATGCTTTCGGATATCAGGAATTTGTTATCGACAATTTGATTCATCGTCCGGATATAATCCTCCGGCAGTTCTTCCTTGGTCAAATTTATCGTTTCTTTCGTTACACTGTTATACATTACCTTATCGTTAATGAAGCTGCGGTTTGAAAAGATTACTAAGGGCGCCGCATCGGACAGGATGTCCCTTCCCATGAATAAGCGAGAATCAAATTCCAGCCCAAACAGATTGGACAGGGTAGGCATGATGTCCAGACTGGAGCAGACCTTGTCTATCACAATGGGGTCTTTGATGCTGTCCGACCACAGTATGAAATGATTCCGGTACAGCTCGAAGTTCTCCTCCACCTCATGCCCGGCAAGCTCATCAATCTTTTCCTTCGCCAGACCGTAAGGATAGTGATCCGCACTAAGTGCAATCACGGTCCGGTCCGCAATCCCGTGATCCCTCAGCTCACGGATAAGCTTTTCCAGGGCGCGGTCCAATTCTACGTTACAGGCGATATAGGCTCTGGCTTCCTGAGAATAAGGCAAGTCCTCCACCGCCTCTTTGTTCTTTGATGACATGCTGTTACCAAAAAAGGTATAATTCATATGTCCGCTCACTGTCATGTAATAGGTATGGAAGGGCTGTTCGTCAATATATTCCGGAATGGTCACCTCCATCATTTCCAGGTCCGATTCCGGCCAGCAGTCCGTCAGTTTAAGACCGTTTCCGACACCCTTATAGAGATAACCCATATTAGGATGGGAGATATGGCGTTTATAGTAGGTATAGGTATGATCATGATAGGCGCGGCAGCCATAGCCAAGCTTTCCGAACTGTGTTCCCAGGGCAAAAGGCATCGCATTGCTACCGGACACATAAAAACTAGTGACACCCACCTTCGGAATCAGGCTGGTACACGCCACATATTCCCCGTCACTGGTGCTTGCCCACCATAACGGGGTATAGAAATTGTTGAACACAAATCCTTCATGGACTAATTTATACAGGGTCGGCGTTACCTTTTCATCCACGGCATATGGGGAAAAGCCCTCTGCGGTCAGCATAATCAGATTATAACCCTCAAACAGGCCGGTATATTTATTTTTATTGGTCGGTGTAACGGATGCAAAATACTCATGCAGCTTCCTTA
>JAEWSD010000031.1 GCA_023398615.1 Bacillota bacterium | reverse complement strand
ATACGGTCCTTCACACTGCCCGCCGGATTGTATAACTCCAACTTGGCAAACAACTGAACCTCCTCCGGCAGTTCCAGGTGAGTCAGCTTTACCAGCGGTGTATGCCCGATCAAGCTCTGCATCGATTCATAATACGCCATGCTTAACCCTCACTTTCCGCAATTGCCTGATCCAGATCAGAAAGAAGATCGTCAATGTTTTCAATTCCGACAGAGAGCCGGATCAAGCCGTCAGTAATGCCGATCTGCTGTCTCATTTCATAAGGAATTGATGCGTGTGTCATACTGGCGGGGTGGCAAACAAGGCTTTCCACGCCGCCTAAGCTTTCCGCCAGGGCAATTAGCTTCAAGGCAGAAAAAAATTTTATGATATCATAATTTTCCAACAGTTCGAAGGAAATCATTGCGCCTCCGTTTTTTGCCTGATTTTTCGTTATTTGATACCCCTGCGCGTCGGACAGACCCGGATAGTATACCTTTTTAACCGCTTTATGATTTGCCAGATAAGCCGCTGCTTTCCCGGCATTTTCCACATGGCGGTCCATCCGCACCCCCAGCGTTTTAATACCGCGGATAAGCAGAAAAGAATCAAACGGAGCAAGCACACCACCGGTGGCATTCTGAATAAAAGCAAGCTTTTGCGCCAGCTTCTCCGAATTCACAACCACAAGACCGGCCACAAGATCACTGTGTCCGCCAAGATATTTGGTTGCGCTGTGAATCACAACATCGGCGCCAAGCTCGATGGGACGCTGAAGATACGGAGTCATAAAGGTATTGTCCACTATTGATAAGATATTGTGTGTTTTTGCAATTTTCGACACTCCCGCAAGGTCTGTAACAGTCAACAGGGGATTTGCGGGACTTTCTACAAGAACCGCCTTAACTTCCGGCGTAATTTTTTTATCCAGGGAATCCAGATCCGTCGTATCTTCAATGGAATACCCGATCCCAAAATTATTGAAGATTTTGTCCAGTATGCGAAAAGTCCCCCCGTATACATTACTGGAAATTATAATGCGGTCTCCGGCCCTGAACAGGCTCAGCACTGCCGTGATTGCCGCCATACCGGATGCGAAGGCAAATCCGGCCTTTCCATTTTCAAGTTCTGCTGTCAATGCTTCCAATGCCGCCCTGGTAGGATTTCCTGTTCGCGAATACTCCCAGCCTTTGTGTCTGCCCAGGCCTTCCTGCTCGTAGGTTGATGTCTGATAAATAGGAACATTGACCGCTCCCGTATGCACATCCCCGTAAATACCTCCGTGTATTAAAGCAGATTCTATACTCTTATAATTTGACATATCAATACTCCTCCTAAATTCCTACATAAGGTAAATGGTTTGTTTCGTCGCTTTCTTCTCATTTTTAATTGCTGAAACAAAATGGACATTTTCAAAAGCCCGCTGCGCATCCATCCTTCCATTAAAAAACGCGGATTGGATTTTTTCAGGATTCAGATGTGCTTCAACTAAAAAACTATGCCGCTCAAGCGCTTCTCTTATATTTTCAAAGGAAAATCCCTGCTTCATGGTCTCTCCGAGTTTCGCGGTGATTTCGGTAAGAAGGCGTACACGCGCCGGGGTATTTGCCTGAAAAGTCGTTTCATCCGGATAATCAAAAACGATTTTGTTTCCCGGTCCGGATATATCGGCAATTTTCTTTATGGTTTGTTCAAACACCGGCAGCGTAAGATAATACATTACACCAAGGATGGAGAAAAAAGTAGGAAAAACAGGGTCTAGGCCGGCTTCTTCCAGGACTGTCGCCAAATCGTCCTGCGAAAAATCGACTGAAACATAGCGGACATTTTCCGGAATAGTCCATTCGAGTTGTTTTATTCTTTCCAGCTTATAACGCTGTGTGTCCGGATGATCCAGTTCGAAGATGCGGATATTCGGATTCTCGTTGCGGAATGCGAAAGTATCCATACCGGCACCGCAAATCACATATTGGCATTCCTCATGTTTTTTTGAGAAATATTCAAGTTCCCTCTCGGCATAAGCTATACGGGAAAGCGGAATGGGCGAAACATATTGGTCAAGAAGCGAATAGATACGCTTCCCGGTGAAGCCTTTTCTTAAGTCAAATCCAAAAGCATCGAATTCATGCTCAATCAATTGTTCAATTTCCTCATATTCTTCTTTACCCATCATGTCATAAGCAAGATAATCGTCAAAAATTTTATGCTTTCCGTAATTGGAATGATATGCACGGACAAAAGAACAAATCTTTGCCGTCATACTTTCCCTTGTATCAATCAAATATATCACCTCATTATTTATAAAGAGCAAAAAAACTCCGCCACATCTTTTGTATGCTTCATAAGAGCTTCAAAAAAGACAGGCGGAATTTTCAAACTTATATATTACTGCTACAACCGTAATTAAGTCCGCCTTCTGTAATGGTACAGCAGGCGTTGCAACAGTATGCTTCAGGCAAAGAAAATAAACTAAAAGAATGAAACAGGCGTTTCAATTTATTAACATAGCACATTCGGATCATCATAGTGAATTCCTCTTTCATATTGATTTATATTTCAGGAAAACATAGGGGTTGAGAGGTAACGTTCTCCGGTATCCGGCAGGAGGGCTACAATAATTTTTCCTTTGTTCTCGGGACGTTTGGCCAATTCCGTTGCCGCAAATACGGCAGCACCGGAAGAAATGCCGACTAACAATCCCTCTTTTCTCGCAAGCGTTCTGCCGGTCTCAAAAGCATCTTCATTTTCGACTGTGATGACCTCGTCATATATATTTGTATTTAATGTATCCGGAATGAATCCGGCCCCAATACCCTGAATCTTATGCGGTCCGGGTGTTCCTTCAGAGAGTACGGGAGAACCGGCCGGTTCAACGGCAACGATCTTTACATCGGGGTTTTGTGATTTTAAATATTCGCCAACTCCTGACACAGTGCCGCCGGTACCTACTCCGGCAACAAAAATGTCCACCTTCCCATCCGTGTCCTGCCAGATCTCAGGACCGGTCGTATCGCGATGTACGGCAGGATTGGCGGGATTGGTAAACTGACTGGGGATAAAGCTTTTGGGATTTTCAGCAGCAATCTCCTGAGCTTTTGCAATCGCACCTTTCATCCCCTTCGCGCCCTCTGTAAGAACCAGTTCCGCACCGTAAGCCCTGAGAAGATTCCGGCGCTCAACGCTCATGGTCTCCGGCATTGTAAGAATAATTTTATATCCTCTGGAAGCGGCAACCGCCGCAAGCCCGATCCCGGTGTTACCACTGGTTGGTTCAATAATAACAGAATCCTTCCTTAATACCCCTTTTGCCTCAGCATCATCAAGCATTGCTTTGGCGATTCTGTCTTTTACACTTCCGGCAGGATTAAAATATTCAAGCTTTGCAAAAATTGCAGCACCCAAATCCTTCTGTTTTCCATAGTTTTTTAATTTTAAGAGAGGTGTCCCGCCGATAAGATCTGTAATCCTGTCAAATGTCTTCATACCCGTCCACTCCTTAGCCGTACCAAGTAATAACATATAATGTCTATCTATATTATAGGTTTTATTATATCATGCAAATTTTGGTATGTCAATACATATATTGGAAGGATTTGTGTTCGATATGTCGCAGACAAGTTACAAGCTGTTGATCGCGATACTTTCAATAACAGCCCCTACCAGCATTAATGTAAAGCCAATAACCAATATAAGTGTTTCGTCTTTTTTTAAATAAATATCCCTGATTTTCCTTGTTGTGGTATCCTTTCCGCTGGTTAGCACTGTGGAGATGTGAGCAAGGGAACAGGTAATGAACAGCTGCCCCGTCATTTCCCAAAGCCCTGCTCTGTGCGCAAGGTCAAAAACTCGGGTAATTCTGTTAAGAAACGGAATAGCCTCACCCCCCAAAGAAAAAGACCAGGTTCCCACTACAATTCCATTTATACAGATTTGTGAAAAAAGACCTAAGTAGCCAACAGACAAATAGTTTACCTCCGATTCTTTTTTCTCGCCAAAAAGGCTTGCAAACCCAATCATGAACACCGAAAGCATATTATAAAAGAAGATTTGCATGGTGAGGATGATTGTGTTATCAGACGTTTCCCAATTCTGAAGTGGATTCTTGTTTTTCAGAATTCCCTCCGGCAGCAGAAAGTAGCTTATAGTTATGACACTGAAAAACAGGATAATAAATAGCAATATGGTAAAACATAGCCGTTCCTTTAGATTGTTACTGCTTAGCTTTTGACGTAAATAATTCATATGATATCTCCTATAAACAGATAATGTCTATATCTTCTTTCGGTATTTTCATTAGGAAGTAAATGAACAAAATACTGTTTTCGTATTTCCCCGGCTTGTTGTCCAAAAGCGTCATCTCTTTCCCTTTGAATGGAAAGTTCACTTTCCATTTACAGAATATCATAAACAAAAACAGATGTCAAGTAAGCTTTCCATAATTGTGCAAATGTCTGTATAACAACAATGACGGGTATATCTTCGTTTGAAAACATACCCGTCATTTACAATACCCTCTACCGCATTCATATCACAAC
>JAEWSD010000071.1 GCA_023398615.1 Bacillota bacterium | reverse complement strand
AGCGTATTTAATAAGTGATAGACGATATCTCATATCTTGTGTTATACTAGCCATAGCGAGAAGCTCCTTTAGGTTTTTTTGTTTGTGGTGATTCAAATATAACACAAAGGATAAAACTTCTCGCTATTTTTTTTCATAGAATGTAACACATGTATTGTAATCCTACAATTTTCGGAAAATATCGTCATTTTTTAAACTTGACTTATATCGTCTAATAAGGTAGACTTAGAATTAATAAAATAAATTAAAAGAACCGTCATAATGTTCCGGTCTATGAAGGGCTTTTATTTCTTACCACAGGATGTAGTAAAAAATGAAAGACCTTTTATTTTTTTATGTTCAAAGATTTCAAGAAAAGCATACAGGAAATTATATGCAGCAGTGAAAAGGAGTGCCCGCCATGTCTACCGGTATTTATATTACAAATATTGATAGAGACAGGATTAAAAAAATCCTGTATAAAATGTCTGAGAGCAATAAAGTGACTGATAAATCTGTTAAAAAGCTTGAGGGTGAGCTTGACAGAGCCATAGTAGTCGATTCGCAGCAGGTCCCCAAAGATGTTATTACCATGAACTCAAAGGCGCTGTTACAGCTTAACGATGAAGACATAGAGGTTTCACTGGTGTATCCGGAAGATGCGGACCTGGGCGCAATGAAGTTATCCATTTTCTCTCCTATAGGCACAGCTATTCTCGGGTATAAGGAAGGGAACAGCATTGAGTGGGAAGTCCCGTCCGGCACCTCAAAAATACACATAAAAAAGATTTTATATCAGCCGGAAGCGGCGGGTGACTATCATCTTTGATAAACCAGGAGCAAATTTAATATGAAAGAAATATTGAAGAATTTAGATGTTAAAGAATTTTCAATGGTATATGAAATTATGAACCAGGCTTTCCCAAACACCGAAATAAGAACTTATGAGAAAGCCTATGCCTTATTGCACAATCCGGGTTATCAGATATCTGTAATACATGATTCTGAAAACCATATCGGCGGTTTCATTGCAGCATGGAATTTTGACAAATTCCGGTTCATAGAGCATTTTGCGGTTTCAGAAAGAATACGGGGAGCAGGGATCGGCTCTGAAATGATGAAGGAATACCTCAATCAAAGTAAAAAACCCGTGTTTATAGAAGTTGAGGAACAGCAAACAAAAGATGCGAAGCGCAGAGTGGAATTTTACCGGCGTCTGGGATTCTCCCTCAGCAAATTTGGATATATGCAACCGGCCTTGCAGAATACTTCTCAGGAGCTTTATTTGGAAATTATGAGTTATCCATCCGCCATAACGGAAAATGAATTCTATGATTTCAAAAGAGTTGTTTTTTCTGAGGTTTATAAAACCGATTAATTGTTACCTCATGTAAGAATAAGACTGATTATCCCCATTACCACCGCTTGCGGTAAATGTTGATTAAATCTTCCTTAGTGACAACCTTAATGGTATTGGAGGGGCTCCCGCTCGCCATTGCATCCTCTGCCATTTTATTGACCGCAGCGTCAAACTCCTCTTTCTTAATTCCATATTCCGAAAGAGTCGGTATATTCAAGTGCCTGCAGATTTTCTCAAGCTCCTTAAGAAATGCCCCTGCTGCTTCTTCATCACTTTCACTCTCTCCCGCCGTGCCAATCGTTCTGGCGATGCGGGCAAATCTGTCGTAGCAGCCGTCAAGCACATAGGATAAGCATTCCCTGATCAGCATTGCATTGGAAATCCCGTGCGGTACATGAAACAATGCCCCGATCGGCCTGCTCATTCCATGTACCAGCGTAACGGACGCATTATTAATGCAAACGCCTGCTTCAAAGGCGGCAAGCTGCATCTCCTCCCTTGCTTTCTCATTATTTCCGTCATTGTAAGCCTGAGGAAGATAAGTGAAGATACGCCTGACCGCCGATAATGCATACAGATCCGTCAGAGTATTTCCTTTTCTGGAGGTATAGGCTTCAACCGCATGCGTCAGGGCATCCATACCTGTGGAAGCCGTAATATCCGGCGGTGCCGTCATCGTAAAGGATGGATCAATGACTGCCACCTGCGGCAAAAGGGCATCTCCTTTCAAGAGCATTTTAATATTGCGTTCCGCGTCCGTAATAACCGTAAATTTCGTGGTTTCCGAACCCGTACCTGCCGTGGTTGGCAGCAGAACCACCGGGGGAAATACCCCGCTGATCTCAGCTCCCATATAGTCCGAAATTTTTCCTTTCAGAACACTCATAACCGAGATTGCCTTTGCACTGTCAAGCGGGCTTCCGCCTCCGATTGCCGCGATAAAGTCACAGCCTGTTTCCCGATAGGCTTTGACCCCTGCTTCTATCATTTCTACGATAGGCTCTCCGGTGATATCATTAAAGATCTCATACCGAATTCCCCACTTCACCAAATAATCGGTAAGAATCTTAACCGACCCCGTTCTGGTAACAACCTTCCCGGTAACAATCAATGCCTTCTCCCCCAGGCATTTCATTGCCGATTCGGCGGCCTCCAAAGCATTTTTCCCGATAATCACACGGCCGGGTAATGTAAACTGATATGCCATAATAACACCTCTCTATTCCAAGTTGCCGAATTTATATTTTTCTTTACTCTCCTCTGAAAAGCGGATACGTATTGCTTCATATAGCAATTCGACGCTGCCCTGCACTCCGTAGGCGCTCACGTCCAGCATAACATGCTTACCATGTCTGTCTCCGCGGTTTTTGCCGGTTACATATTTATAATAATTGTGGCGCTGCTTATCAATCTTCTTAATCATCTTTTCCGCATTCCTGGCCGAAAGGCCGTAGGAAGAAGCAATATGACGGATTCTCTTATCCATCGGCGCATAAAAGAAAAGGTTAAGAACATTCGGATATTCTCTGAGGATATAGTCCGCACAGCGGCCGAACATGATGCAGGACTCATTCCTGTCCGCAATCTCGCGGATGACCGCAGCCTGGGTACTGATTGCTTTTTCCGAAAAAAAGGTGGTGGAAGAGCCGTACCCGAATTCATCAAACAGACGGTTCTGTTTATGATTCATTTTCTCATCCGATTCCGTAATCACGCTGATATCGACTCCGGCTTTTTCCGCCGCCAGATCCACCAGATCCTTGTCATAGAAAGGGACTCCCAGCGCACTGGCAAGGTTACGCGCAATTTCTCTCGCATTGCATCCAAATTCTCTGCTTATCGTTATAACATATTTCATACCTTCCTCCATTCTTAACGTCTTCCCTTATTCAGCTTTCTCTCCAGCAGCTTGACAAGGAATGCCAGCGGAAGACAAATAATCAGATAGACACCTGCCAGAATCGTATAGGATTCTATAGTTAGGAAAGTCTGGGCGGTGTATGCTTTTGTCGTCATAAGAAACTCCTGGGCGGTAATATACGCCATTAAAGAGGTATCCTTCACCATCATGATCAGGTAGTTGCAAAATACCGGAATAGAATTTTTCACTGCCTGCGGTATGATAATTTCAAACATTGCCTGTAACGGAGAACACCCAAGTGCAAGCGCGGCTTCCTTCTGACCGTGATCTACGGAGAGAATGGCGGAACGGATGACCTCCGAAATATAGGTACCGTAATTTACCCCAAGAGCAATAATGCCTGCCGTTGCCGTCGGCATGTCGAGATTAAAATCTTTCGAGCCCAGAAGGGCCGCCGCCAGTTCAATCAGCAAAGGAACCACATAATAAACATAAACCATCTGCACCAGAAGAGGCGTTCCCCGGATTAATTCCTGAAATGCAATTATGATACGGTTAAGTATTTTATTCTTTGATACTCTTCCCAAGGCAAGAATAAATCCGATAACGATTGCTAACAGGAAGCCGATTAGCGTTGTAAATATTACGATATGCAATGCGCTTCCCAATAATTTTGGAAGTAATTCGTGGACTGCCTTCGGGAAATTCAAATTTTCTAATACATCCATCACTGCTGCCTCCTTGCTGCTATTTGTTCAGAACCCGGGATAAAAATGCCTTCGTTCTGTCATTCTTCGGATCGGTAAAGATATCTTCCGGCGGCCCTTCCTCCACTACATAACCGGAATCCATAAATATTACCCTGTCGGCAACCTCTTTGGCAAAGCTCATTTCATGGGTAACTACCGCCATTGTCATTCCTTCTTCGGCCAGCTCCCTCATTACATTCAAAACATCTCCGACCAGCTCCGGATCAAGCGCCGAGGTCGGTTCATCAAAAAGCATAATCCTGGGATTCATTGCCAGGGCACGGGCAATGGCCACGCGCTGCTGCTGCCCTCCGGATAAGGTGTCCGGATAGGCCTTTGCCTTGTCCTCCAGCCCCACCTTTTCCAGCAGCTCCATCGCTTTTCCCTGTGCCTCCGCCTTCTTCTTTTTCAGGTTATGGATCGGAGCATAGGTGATATTATCAAGTACTGTCATAAAAGGAAACAAATTAAAACGCTGGAAGCACATACCAACATTTTTTCTGTAGTTTCGTACATTAAACTTCCGTCTCAGGATATTTTCACCTTCATAGAGAATCTCCCCGCCCGTCGGATTCTCCAGCAGGTTCAGGCATCTTAAGAAGGTGCTCTTGCCTGACCCCGAAGGCCCGATAACCACCAGGACCTCCCCTTCCTCAATCGATATATTAATGTCCTTCAATACCTTAAGCTCTCCAAAGCTTTTCTGTAATCTCTTCGTTTCCAGCAGTGCCATTAGATCAGCCTCCTTTCATAACTTTCATAGTTCGGAACGTTCAAACCATCTCAACATTCCTACTCTTCTCTGACATTGAGCTCGTGAAATCTCTGATCATCCGTTATCATGTGCAGCTTGGGATCAAGGCCGTAATCCTTGAACACCTGATCGATAAAGCCTTCGTCCCTGAGCTGTACAACCACATCATTCACTTCCTTCATGAATGCAATGTCATCGAATTTGACCGACGGCGCGATCCTGCCGATTGCCGCTTCATCATCCTTGTAATCCGGAGCCATGACAAGTCCCTTAACGGTATCGGGTGAGTTGGCAAATAAATTCTCTACTACGGTCGAATCCGTTAGGAAGGCATCGATTTTACCATACTGAAGGGCAACGATGGATTCCGACTGGTCGCCGGTTGCACGTGCCTCCTTAATCAGCCCCTGCTCACTCCAGCCTTCCACGGCTGTCTGCCAAACGGTTCCGGGTGTATACCCAATCACTGTCTTTGCGGGATCAAAATCCCCGATACCCTTAATACTGCTGTCTTCACCTACTAAAAGCCCGCCTCCCTGCGTATACCAGATATCGCCGAAGTATACCTGTTCGGCCCTGTCCGCCCTTATATACATACAGTCGCAGATGATATCGATATTACCGGAATTCAGATTCAGGATTAATTCGGAGAAAGGAATCAAGCTCATTTCCACTTTCGGAATACCAAGCCTCTTGCCAACTTCCTTAATGATCTCGGCGTCAACACCTTTAAATTCTCCGGTATCCTGATCAATGTAGGCAAAGGGTGCGTCACCTGACGAGCCGACAATCAGGGTTCCCTTTTCACGCAGTTTTTTCAAGGTTTCACTGGCTTCTGCTTCCGGTACGGCGGAAGCGCCCGGAGCGGCCGCATCTGTTACCTCGGCGCCTGCCGTGGGACCTGCCGTCACCGCTTCGTCGCTGCCGGCGGACTTACTGCCGCAGCCGGCAAACACCAGCATGGAAAGCACGAAAACAATTGTCACTAACTTTTTTAAAATATGTTTCATATTTATTTTATCCTCCCTTTTTAAAGCTGCAAAAAGGAGCACGATGTGTTGCGCGTGCTCCCTTGCATATGAATTTTTATGATGTTTCATATTATCAAATATATTTTTATTTGGCAATGTGCAGTTTAACATAAATTGGTGTGCATGTGCATAACGGATAACAATTTACAATTTACTCAATCTGTGCTAGCATACTCTGTAATTTCGATTAAAAACCAAACTATTTTACAGAAAAGAGCGTAACTTTATGGAAAATTTAAGTATTGTAACATGTATCAGCAATGTAATGATCTTCGTATTACTGGCGATGCCCGGCTATGTAACAGGCAGGCTGAAACTGCTTACTCCGGCGCAGCTGGACGGCCTGTCCTATCTGATGATGAATTTTCTGTGGCCGGCAATGCTCCTGGATGTTATGTCTTCCGTCAGAATAAATAATACCCTGCTCCATACCGTAATCTACACCGGAATTATTTCCTTCATTGTCTATCTGCTTTCCTTGCTGATTGCCTATATTTATACAAGGATATGCGGAGCCGCAGAACCGCTTGCCGGCATACTGATGTTTGCCATAGCCTTTAATAATACCGGCTTTATCGGCATGCCATTTATAAAGGCGGTATTAGGCACGGAAGCTTTATTCATTGCATCCGTCATTGAGGTAATCATTGACATCCTTATATTTACCGTCGGAATTATGCTGGTTCGGCCAGACCGGAAAGCTCAAAAAAGCTTGCATCCAAAAAGTTTGCTGACCCCTGCTTTTGTCAGTATTCTCATTGGTTTTGCCATTTTGGGTTTTCGGATTCCGCTTCCGCAGATCATCTTAAATCCGGTCGGCTATCTGTCGGATGCCACCACGGCAATTGCCATGTTTCTGGTAGGCGCACAATTCGGAGAGGTATCCTTAAAGGAGCTGTTTCTGGCCAGGAAAACCTATGGAATTACCTTCCTTCGCATGATTCTCATCCCGCTGCTGCTCTACCTTGTCCTGTTCGTATTTCTGAAAGCCAATACCCTGTCCAATACCGTCCTTGTGCTGATGTTCGGAATGCCGACTGCCGCCTGTACCGCCATCATGGCAAGGCAATACAGGAATCACTACATACTGGCGACACACTGTGTCATTATGACCACTCTTTGTTCGGCCGTTATGCTGCCTCTGTGGCTGCTGCTCACCACTGCGGACATCTTTTAAGATAAGCTTAAGCTTCCTTACCGGACAAACTCCCCGTCCACCTCATACAATACCTCATCCAGCTTATTCAGTTCCTCTGTCAGCTGTTCCTCCGTAATAATCAGTGGCGGGGCAATCAGTATTATGTTTTCATGGTAATATGTCATAAATTTCTTCTCTTTTAGTTTACCGATAATCTTACCCATAATTCCTTCCGGGTCCCTTCCGTAAGGAACCATCGGTTCTTTCAGGTCTTTACTTTTTACCAGCTCCACGGCGGAAAACAGTCCGATATAGCGGACATCACCAACACAGGGATGGGATGCTTTCATAACTTCAAGCCTTTCGCCGAGAACCTTGCCGGTCTTATTTACCTTTCCTAAAATACCGGCTTCCTCATAGTAGTTAACGCATGCGACCCCGGCGGCGCATGCCAGAGGATGGCCGCTGTAAGTAAGTCCGCAGGAGAGCATATGATCGTCAAAATATTCCGCAATCCTCTTGCTTACCACGACTCCGCCAAGAGGAACATAACCGCAGGTCACACCTTTTGCAAAGGTTACGATATCCGGTATCACATCGAAGTTTTCGAAAGCGAACATTTTGCCTGTCCTGCACCAGCCTGTCATAACCTCGTCACAAATCATAAGAATCCCATATTTATCACAAAGCCTTCTTACACCGGGCAGATAACCCTTGGGCGGTATGATAACTCCATTCGAGCCTGTAATGGTTTCCATTACAATGGCGGCAACCAAGTCCGCTCCTTCATACTGTATCTGCTCATCCAGCTTTGCCAGATAATACCCGACCGCATCTTCTTCCGTCTCGAATCTTACCGTCTCACGATAAAGATAAGGATCAAAGAATTTGATAAACCCGGGTATTCCCGGTTCTAACGCATACCTTCTGGGTTCTCCCGTCAAGTTCCCCGAACCGAAGGAAGAACCATGATAACTGCGGTATCTGCTGAAAATTTTATTTCTTCCTGTATACATTTTTGCGATTTTTACCGCATTCTCATTGGATTCCGCTCCGGCATTGGTAAAGAACACCTTTCCCATACTATCCGGCATTAAACCGATAATTTTCTCCGCAAGCTCGGCTCTTGAAGCGGCACCGAAGGAAGGTCCGACAAAACAATACCGGTCAACCTGTGCCTTAATCGCATCTCCGATCGCTTTGTTTCCGAATCCCAGGTTCATGTTAACCAGTTGGGAAGACATATCGGAATAACGGTTCCCGTCATAATCCCAGAAATAGATGCCTTCCGCTTTCTCAACCGGAATTGGATCAATATTTTTCTGTTTGCTCCATGACTGTAAATTATATTGTCTTAATTTATTTTTGATTGATTCACCCTGCATACCAATCAGCCTCCTTTATTCTAAAGATGAACTTTTATTTTAGGAGTAATTATATACAGCGCGGCATGTAAAAGCAATTGATAAGTGACCAATTCTGCTTGTGCACTTGCATAACGGTTACATAACGTCTTTCATGTAAAATCCCATATACAGCTTAACCCTGTCTTCCAATTCAAGGGGATTATAACCTGTTATGCTTTCAACTTTCTTGAGCTGGTTTGTAACCGTATTCCTATGAACGAAAAGCTTCTCCGATACCAGCTGAAGGCTTGCGTTATTTTCAAAATAGGTCCTTAAAAGCTTCACAAGCTCCGTACTATTTTCCCTGTCAAACTCCTCCAGCTTTCCGATCGTATCATAGCAGTAGCTTCTTAAGACGGATTTGTCATTAACCGCAAACAAGATCTTGTAAAGATCCAGCTTATCATAAAAGTTGTAGGATTCGTTCCGCTTCCTTGCCATCTCCATCGCAGAAAGGGCCTTCTCAAAATTCTTATCCTGGTTATAAAGTCCCTGCTGGTTGGAGCTGATTCCCATATGCAGGCGGTATATGGTTTTTTCCTTTCTGGTAACCTTCAGCAGTTCCGCGGCAAAGCTCTCAATATCCTTTTCCGAATAATCCACCAGCACCAATATCAGATATTCCTTATAGGAAAATGATATAAATAATTCCTTAATATTTCTTGCCGTCTTCTCCGCATAGTTTGCCAAAGTGTCCATATATTCCTGGGAATGTACTCCGCCTTTGTCCTCCGTATTGATACTGAGGAAGCAGAAATATCCGTCCCTTTGATAACCGTAACGCTCCATCTGCAATATCTGGGTCTCAAGATCACCTATTTTAAAGATGATGTTTTTGATGGTTGTTGCCATGCTGTTCTCCACATGGTCATTGTTCATGATCCGGTGACAGAAATCCCTGGTCATATCAACCATTCTTGTCTGCCAGGGTATGATAAACAGCGGCAGATTCACTTCATTGCAATATTCAATCACTTCTTTGGGTATTTCCTTCGTATAGGGTCCGATATTTACCACAAAGGCACTGACTCCTACCTCATATAATTTGTGTGTAAAGTTCAGCAGCCATTCCTTATCCTTATTCAGGATTCCCGTCGTAAGTACCAGCTCCTTGCCATGCAGAAACGCACTGACATTGTCATCCTCAATGATATGCACCCACTGTACCAGGTTAGTCAGGCCATTCCTGCCTGCGACCAGGCTCATCTGGTATCGGAAGGTTCCGTTCTTGTACAGTTTTTTAACCGTAATAGCCATAAACTCCACCTCCTGCCACGAAAAAAGGCGCTGCATTGCTGCAACGCCCTTGTAATAACGTAAGTCTAGCATAATTTCCAAAACTATGCAACGGTAATTCATTATGAATTATTCTTCTTCCGGCAGCCAGCGTTTTCTTAGCTCGTACACTGCTGCTTTAGGCTGACGGTCCCTGGTAAACACACCTTTTTTATTTCCGTCAAATCTGCGGAGTTCATGCTTTGTCATGAAATCGCAAACTTCCACACCTGTTCCCCGATCAGAAAATCACATGCGTCAAAAGCCTTATGGTTTTCTCTCAGATACTCCACCTGACATTCTTCCGAGAAGATCACTTCCGGAATCTTATGCAACCCGATTTCATCCGGATCAAGTTTAAACCTCCAGATTCCACTCAGATCTCTTACCTGTCTCACTTCATTCTCGATAGGATATAACATTACTGCTTCTCTTTTCCCTTGCTTCCACTCTGTTTCTTCCGGACGCTTTTGCTTTATAAAGCCCCTTGTCCGCTCTGATAATCAAATTCGTTATCGTATCCGTAGCCTTACTTGTTGCGACACCAAAGCTGCATGTTACATTTTTTTTCAGTTGAAAGTCATGATTTTGTGTACATATCCTTATTTTTTCCGCCAGGCCGAATGCCTCTTCAAAGCTAGTTTCAGGGCAGATAATTAAAAATTCTTCGCCTCCCCACCTTCCGACTTTATCATTCGGGTTAACATTTTTCTTTAGTAATTCTCCCAATTGCTCAAGCACCTTATCTCCGACAGAATGCCCGTAAGTGTCATTTACCGATTTAAATAAATCTACATCCATTATAATTAAAGAAATCTTTTTATGCAATGCCTTGCATCTTTCATATTCTATTTCCAATATCTCGTTTAGCTTTCTGCGATTGTAGATATTGGTCAACGCGTCTACATTTGAAATATATTGCAAGACCTGATTTGTCTTCTGAATCTTTTCCGTTTTCGCCTGAAGCTCCTCATTCTTATAGAATATTGTCTGCTGGGATTTATATTCTTTCACATATCGCTGGTAATTAATAATAGAAGCAATCCATGCAATAATATTATTCGTCACAATATCCTGTGCATAGGTAATATGAATAATCTCAGGTTGGAATACCGGCAGCAGTATGATAATTACTACGCAAGTAACGAGGTATATTCCAAAGCTTATAATCGGAGAAAAATAAAAAAATACGGCAAAGCCGTAAACTACAGCGATATATATGGAAGGTAATGCAAAGGTATGCTCCTGTAATATCAATGACCTGACTATAGCAATTACAAAGCCGGCTAATCCAAAACTGATCTCATACATTTTATGGTTCCAAAATAAATCTTCCGACTTTTTGATTTGGATAAATCCGCTAATGAAAGTGTATGTCATCATAAGCAGTGCCGTACCTATAAATATTATCTGTCTCAGGCTCTCAGGCTCCGACGTAAAGAATCCATAATACAGCTGCTCAATTGTTAGATATATGGATAAGGCCAATATGCATAAATTATTATGTCTGAACTTCTTTTTGCTGAACTTTTCCGTTTCTTTTACCAAGAAAGAATTCCGGATAAAACTATATATACATTCCATATAAAATCTGTTTCACCTTTCATGAAGTTATACTATTGCAGCATTTGTGAAACTCTTTTTTGCTGCGGCCAAAGCCGTAAACAACAAAAATCACCGGATATGCCGGTGCGGAAAATCATGTTAAAACAATAATATGCGATTAAACTACCAAAGTCAACTGTAATCTTAAAAATATAACCAATTTTACCTGTAATATTAGTTATCATTTATTTCATTTTCCGCATAGTAAGCAATATCATGCAAGAATGCCTCCGGTCCTTATGGTATACTCATATCATACCAAGAACAGGGAGGCATTATACAAATATGGATA
>JAEWSD010000225.1 GCA_023398615.1 Bacillota bacterium | reverse complement strand
AATATACTTACCAATAAAATTATAGATAAACCGAATAGTACTACGTAGTAAAATTTCTCTCTTTTACTTATTTAATTTTTATCATCCTTCGGTAAATAATTAGTATTAACGCAATTAGAAATATCTCAGTCCTGTTAATCCTCAGTACTGCTTTCCTCCCAAATAGTATAGAGTTTATTATCGTCATCTGTGATAAAAACGCTGTGAATCAGGTCACCTGAACGGTAACAAGCAGCATATCGGTTATCCGGCAGCTTAAAATAGACATAAAATGCTTCCTCCCCGCTTGGTTGCCCGATTTCATCTACAAGTTGTTCAAGACGGTTGCTTCTGCTCATAAACGATTTAAAATATTCCTCGGTTAATTCCCTGTCTGCCGGTGTATATGGAAGGTAATGGCCGTATACCTTCATCATGTCGTCTGCCAGCCATAGAGTGTCAATTTCTTTATCTTCATCCGCAACATACATATATTTGATTTTTTCGTTTGTGACACCGCAAACAACAAACTGGTTCTCACTAATTTCAAAATAATACAAATCAAAATTATTGCCGTTTGCCTCGCCGATCGATTCCGTTAATTTGCCGAAGTCATCCTCCTTTTTAACAAAATCTAAGAAGTCATCCACACACAATTTTCTGTTAACAGTTTTATATTTCATAAGTATGGAATCTGCCATCATAATATCACTTCGTTTTTCTGCGGATGTTTGGATATACAATCCTGGAATGTCACCCAAATCCACTCTATGCCAAATGAAGTATTTGCTGTCATGAGCCTCCTCTGTAGCAAATTCCAGCATATGAATGCCCTCTTCTTCCTCATCATTGTCATTTCTGGAATACATGTCTAAATACACATAGTATTTAACCCCATCAGCCGTTATCATGAAATGGTTTTCCAGTTCTATTTCTTTTCTTCCATATTCATTATGTTCGGAAGAATGAATAAGTGTCACATCCTCATCACTTTCCTTCGGCCCCTTATAAAATTCGAATAACTCGTCTAACTGCTTGTCTAAATTGGCATTTGAGCTTATGACATTTGGAGCAAAAAGTTCCTTTAAGTCTTCTTTGCTATTACTGTCCAATGCAGCGAACACGTTATCAACCATTTCCCTGTACTGCTTGTTATCACGGCTTGTTTCGAAATTAAGCAACGCCACCCTTGAACAGCCTGATAAAATACCCGTTAATAAAATAACAATCAATACAATTAACCTGTTCTTCAAATAATTATCCCCCCGCAATTTAAAATTGTATTTTGTCTGTTGCTGAAAAACGTTTGCAAATTAAATACATATTTATATCCCCACAAAATAGGTACAATCAAATTCCGGCTATCAAAAGCCGATAACCTGTCCGTTGTACAAAGCACAGCTCCTGTCCCGCATTCCAAGGAGGCTTTATCAATAACCCCAAACACCCTGGTAAGTTGACTCTGCGGAGTAGCCGTTTTTTTTTCACATTATAGCCGATACACAAACACACAGTCAATGTTTATCATCTCTAATAGATACTTCTATTAGATACCAGTATATCGGAATTATCATTTTCCCTTAAAACATAAATGGAATCTTACAATGCTTTACCAAATTCATTTCTATAAAAAGTTCTTCATGATCCGTACTTTTCTTAAGGGATGCTGCTTTGGCTGTTCATAAAGCCATTAAACCATGCCCGCTGTTCAAAATTCTTTTTATTTACATGCTTCGTTGGTTCGTCTGCGTAGCCGATGGGTAAGCAGCAGACTAATTCATAATCTTCCGGAACGCCCAATATATCTGCCATTTGACGCCCAATGTGATCCTCGTCAGTGATATGGCCTTCGATCCAGCAGCTCTGATATCCCAGTGCTACGGCAGCAAGCAGCATATTCTCAATTGCTGCCGAATAGTCTTGAATATTATAGCATTTGTTTCTATAAGAGTATATTTTCTGCGTTAAGACACAGATCATTGCAGGTGCAGTTTCACAGATCGGCGGATCAATCAGTTTATGCAGCCGTGCCATAATATCAGGATCATCTACCGCAATTAGGCTGGTTGTCTGTTTATTGCAGCCGGAGGGTGCAGTAAGGCCTGCCTGCATAATCTCGCGTAAATGTTCCCTCAAGACAGGTATGCTTTTATATTTGCCGCGATAACTGGTTCTTGCTCTTATTGCCTGTATGGTATTCACTTAATCACCCCTTATAAGCTTTATGATTCTATTATATCATATTGATTTTGGAAAGATAAACAGTAATTTCCATAATATTAAAGCATTATGGACAAATGGTAAAACATGGTATATTATGGAGTTAATTATTTTAGGAGTATTTAATTTATATCAGACGTGAGAGATATCTTAAGATACTATAATAATTATAAAAAGGAAGGAAAAAAATAATTTAAGTATAGTTATTTAGATTATTATATAAGTATATGCAAATGATAATTGTAATAATGGGAGTAATTTCAATAATTTGTTTCATTTATATTTTGGAAATTAATACTGCCGTCAAAAAGAATGAAAAAGCCATGAATAAAATAATGAAAGAATGGAACACAATCCAAGTTCCGGAAACTGATGAAAATACATTAAGAGCTGTTTGG
>JAEWSD010000184.1 GCA_023398615.1 Bacillota bacterium | reverse complement strand
TCATTATTCGAATTAAACAGCTCCGACGGAGTGGTATCCTCTACAATCAGTCCCTGATCCATAAATATCATTCGATTCGATATCTCCCTGGCAAATCCCATTTCATGCGTGACAATAATCATCGTCATATTGAGGCTGGTTAAGGAACGGATTACCTTAAGCACTTCTCCGGTCAGTTCCGGATCAAGCGCCGAGGTCGGTTCGTCGAAGAACAGTATTTTCGGTTTCAGTGCAAGCGCACGTGCAATCGAGACTCGCTGCGACTGGCCGCCGGACAGCTGATATGGGTATGCTTCCGCTTTATCAGCAAGCCCCAATCTGTTTAACAGCTCATAAGCAGTTTGCTCCGCTTCCTCTTTAGACACCCCCGCTACATTTACAGGGGCTTCCGTGATATTTCTTAGTACGCTATAATGCGGGAACAGATTAAAGCTTTGGAATACAAGCCCTGTCTTCATCCTGATATCCTTCAAGACTGTGTCTTTCGCATATTTCACCTTCCCGTTAACGGTTGAAACCATTACTTCCCCGTCAACAATGATTTCTCCGGAATCAATCGTTTCCAGACGGTTCAGGCAACGGAGAAACGTGGATTTGCCGGAGCCGGAGGAACCTATGATGGAGATGATTTCCCCGTTCTCAACTGTTAAGGATATATCCTTTAATACCTGCAGGTCATCAAAGCTCTTTTCCAGATGATTTACCTGTAAAATGCTCATGTCATTTCCTCCGTTCCTTAATGATAATAGTTCATTCTTTTCTCAGTAAGAGAAATGCCTTTTGAGACTACTCCGTTCATTACCAGATAAAACATGCCTGCCATTAATAACGGCAGGATTGAGCTTGCCTGGGACATGGTATCGGTCGCAAGCTCATAGATTTCACTTACGCCAATCACACTAACCAATGCGGTATCCTTTACCAAAGTCATAAATTCGTTCCCCATCGGAGGAAGTATCCGCTTAATAACCTGCGGCAGGATAATCTTAAAAAAGGTTTGTCCCTTGCTAAAACCAAGTACCGTTGCAGCCTCATACTGACCCCGGGGCATGGATTCAATACCCGACCTGTATATTTCCGCAAAATAAGCCGCATAGTTGATTGACATGGCAAGTATCGCCGCCCAGAATCGCGGCAGGGTACTATGGAATATAAAATACGGAAAATAAAAGAAGAAGAACAACTGTAGAATTAATGGAGTACCCCTCATAATAAGCAGGTAAAACCGGATCGGCCAGTTAATGAATATCAGCTTTGACATTCTTCCAAAGGATACCAGCAGGCCTAAAGGCAGCCCAAACAGTAACGTTAGTATAAATATCTTACCCGATTCAATTGACGCCTTACACATGAACTGGAACAGGTTAAGCAATTCTTCCTGATGCATCTTATTCCTCCTCTTACTAAACACAACATACCTTATGATTATAGCACACTTTACTGCATTAGTGAAGTAGTATATTACAATAGATCGTGTAACAGGAGCCGTATTTGCAGAAAAAGGCAGCTGCATCATGCAGGAGGATTATGGTATATCCAATTCCGACCTGTCTATTCATGCAGCCGCCTTTTTAGTATATTAATTCACTTTTCTATTGCCGGACTTTTTCGGTACCGGGCAAATATTTATTTAATCGTCGTGAGGTCTTTTCCCATCCATGTCTCACAGATCTTTGCCAAGGTACCGTCCGCAGCCATTTCCTTTATATACTTTTCAACCTCCGAGCATAGTGCTTCCTCACCCTTACGGAAACCTACGACATAATCTTCTTCTGCCAGGTATTCATCCAATACCCTGTAGGTGTCCGCTTCTTTATCGATGTAGTAACGGGCAACTACTTCATCCATTACGACCGCATCCGAGCCTGAAGTTTTCAGGTCTAAAAGCGCCTGGACATTATCTTCCACCTTAACCAGTTCTTTCAGGGAATTCTTAAAATCTTCATTTGCATCCATCGCATCCGAAGCCGTTGAACCGTTCTGGATAACAACAATCTTCCCCGCCAGATCTGCCAGGGTATTGACATTACTGTCTGCCAATACGACCGCAACCTGCCTGTTCTTCATGTATGTATCACTTAGAGTCATTGCCTCCGCACGTTTCTCGTTGTAAGACAGTCCGTTCCAAATGCAATCTATATTTTTCGTCGACAGTTCCAGCTCTTTTGCATCCCAGCTGATCGGCTGCAGAACAAGTTCGACTCCCATACGTTTGCATACTTCCCTTGCAACATCGATATCGAAGCCTACAATCTCTTTTTTGTCATTTTGAAAACCCATCGGCGGAAATGCATCATCCAGCCCTAAAATAAGCTTGCCTTTCGCTTTTATATCCTCAAGTGAGGTGTCTGCCTTTGAGGAATCTTCTCCGCCGGTAGTTTCCTCCGAGACCGTATTGCTATTATCTGAAGTACCTCCGCTAATCGCTTTATCCCCTGCTGTTTCCCCTTTTTTGCCGCAGCCGGCAGCAAGCACAGACAGTAGTGTAAGAACTAAAATCAACTTCCAAATTTTTTTCATATTTACTCCAAGCCTTTCTTTATTTTATTAACGTGGTGAAACATTAACATCGTAGCATACGAACGCCCTGATGTCAATATGGTGGAAATAACTGCAACGGCAAGTTTATGTTCCAATCTTTCCCTAGTACTTCGTAACTCCTTAATCTTTGCTTTGTACGATAGGATGATGGTTCCAATGCAAGGCGGAAAAATGAGCTGCAGCGGTGGCTGCAGCGATTGACGACAACACGGCAGTTGGACAATCAGGCCAGTACAAAGTAAAGTTTTAAGGGTTACAGAGTACTAGTGTATTATCCGCATTTTCTGCCTTCCACCGGCCGCCTCCCATTTCCAAAAATCAACATCCCCGTACTTATAAACTTGACATAGAGCATATCATATTATATCATGTTAACAAAACAAAAAAGCAATTTTACAGACTGGAGGTAAGATAAGTATGGTTCACATCAGATATCCGTGTTAATTCTTAACATTAACAAACATCCGAGGCCCTCCGCATAATAATTTTTCTTAAAATACAATAAAAATAATAATTATTATTGGAGGTAATACAAATGAATTTATTACAGCTTCGAATGCTGCAGGACAATGATATTCCTTTATTAAAAGAATGGTTAAATAAAGAGCATGTTTTACAATGGTACGGAGATATTGATGAATGGCTGGATGAAATTTGCGGACGCTTTGAAGCATTTAGCTTTATAAAACATTTTATCGCTTTATGCGACGATAAGCCGATCGGATTCTGCCAATATTATACCTGTATCAATGCTGGAGAGGACTGGTATGGAGATACGCCTCTTGAAGGCTGCTATAGTATCGATTATTTAATCGGGGAAGAAAGCTATTTGGGCAAAGGATATGGAAAAGCTATCATTGATCTGCTCGTAAAAGAAATATTTTCATTAGAGGATGCTCAAAGAATCATCGTAATGCCTGAAGAGGAAAATGCAGCATCCTGTAAATCACTTTTAGCAAATGGATTTATTTTTGATAATAAAAATGAGCTTTACATTAAAGTGAAGTAGTAAGTTAGTAACCATGACAAAGTAACGTTTTAAGGATTACAGAAACTTACTGCTTGCCGGAACGGCAGCCACTTATAGAACAAAGAGTTTGCCAAGGGCAAACTCGCGCGCCGAGCGCGGCCGGCTTTGCCGGTAAGCTTCCATACGCGCGCGAGTGCACACCCATAGTGGAGCGCTTTTTATCGTATAGGAGAACTTTCCTATACGGCAAAAAGACTGTTATACAACTATTTACCAGTTGTATAACAGTCTTTTTTACACTTTATACTTTCAAAACTACACATTTAATCTATTTATTCATCTAATTTTAACCTATAACTCAAATGGAATCGTATTCCATATGGAATTATCTTTCCATACTTGGTCAAGCCCTCGACCTATTAGTAACAATCAGCTCCATACATTACTGCACTTCCACCTTTGTCCTATCCACCTCGTCGTCTTCAAGGGGTCTTACTAGCTTTCGCTATGGGATATCTCTTCTTGAG
>JAEWSD010000135.1 GCA_023398615.1 Bacillota bacterium | reverse complement strand
CAATGTAACCGACAATTGTGAATCTGAGCTTCTTCGCTTGTCGCAGAGCAGCAGGGAAAGTTCTGAGCCAGGCGAAGAACCTCAGCGGAAGAAAAGGAGAAAGAGGTTAAAATGGGAAGCATACTGGAACAATTAATTAACGGTTTACGTTCGGGAAGCATCTATGCGTTGATTGCTCTGGGTTATACTATGGTATACGGAATAGCCAAGATGATTAATTTTGCCCACGGAGATATCATTATGGTGGGCGCATATTGCCTGTATGTAACGATTGTTTTGCTGAAAATGCCGGTATTGGCATCCGTCCTGATTACGGTTGCTTTCTGTGCATTGTTAGGTATTGTAATAGAAAAGGTTGCCTATAAGCCTTTAAGGAAGGCATCTTCTTTAGCGGTATTAATTACCGCAATCGGTATGAGCTTCCTGCTGCAAAGCCTTGCACTGCTGATATTCAAAGCGGATCCGATCGCTTTTAAGTCCATAATCAAGGTTGATGCCGTTTCCATCGGCAGTGTTACCGTTCAGGGAATTACCCTTGTTACTCTTATCGTTACCTTTATATGTATGCTGGCATTGACCCTGTTCATCAGTAAGACGAAGGCGGGCAGTGCAATGCGCGCCGTTTCGGAGGACAAATCGGCGGCCGAATTAATGGGTATTGATGTGAATAAGACGATATCCCTTACCTTTGCCATCGGCTCCGCCCTGGCGGCAGTAGCAGGAATCCTGTTCGTATGCCAGTACCAGTCAATGAAACCCACGCTTGGGGCTCTTCCCGGAATCAAGGCATTTGTCGCGGCAGTATTAGGCGGGATCGGAAGTGTGCCCGGCGCAATGCTTGGGGGTATCCTGCTGGGGGTTGTTGAAAGCGCATCAAAGGCGTATATATCCTCTGAGTTGTCAGATGCTATCGTATTCGGTGTGTTAGTTCTTGTTCTCTTAGTGAAGCCTTCCGGACTTCTTGGTAAGAACAGAATTGAGAAAGTGTAGGTGGAACAATGAGCAGAGCAATGAAGGAACACGGTAATGTGAATCAGACAGCCGGAAACAGAAGGGGAAGCAATCTCTTTACTAAGAAAAATCTTATAACGGCGGCGTTTATAATCGGTATTTATTTAATTATCGCCTTTTTAGACGGGAATGTTCTTAACCGGCATTATAAATCCTTACTCATTCCGATCGGAATCAATATGATTCTTGCGGTATCCTTAAACCTTACGACCGGATTCCTGGGCGAACTGTCTTTGGGACATGCCGGATTTATGGCAATCGGCGCGTATTCCGGGTCCATTTTTACCATATACATGAATCTTCCGCCGTTCATCGAATTCATACTTGGACTTATCTTAGGCGGTATTATGGCGGCGGTCTTCGGAGTCTTAATCGGGGTTCCCGTACTGCGTTTGAAAGGGGATTACCTTGCCATTGTCACGCTGGCATTCGGTGAGATCATACGCTCCATATTCAACTACTTAAAGATTACCGGCGGTGCGATGGGACTGTCCAAAATTCCGCGCTATGCCAACTATACATGGACCTATGTCATTGTGGTAATAACGGTCATTGTCTGCTATAACCTGGTTCATTCCAGGCATGGCCGGGCCGTATGCTCCATCCGTGAGAATTATCTGGCGGCGGAATCGATAGGGATCAAAGTCAGCAAATATAAAATTATGGCTTTTGTAGTCGCGGCATTTTTTGCAGGTGTGGCAGGCGTGCTATACGGACATACCTTCAGCTCTATCAAGCCTCCGATTTTTGATTACAATAAATCGATAGAAATACTTGTAATCGTTGTGCTTGGCGGAATGGGAAGCATTAAGGGATCTATTATCGCTGCGTTCTTCCTGACGGTTTTGCCGGAGGTGCTTCGCGGCACGGATGATTTCAGACTGCTGCTGTATTCCGTGGTATTAATTGCCATGATGCTGTTTAACGCATCCGATATCCGTACCAGGCTGGAGGATAACGGAAAGCTTCCAAAGCTGCCGAAACTGACCAGAAACAGAGCAAAATAGAGGGAAAGGAGAACAAAAATGGCTTTATTAGAGGTAAAGAACTTAGGAATCTCCTTTGGAGGCCTGCGTGCCGTTGACAGCGTGAATCTTATTATTGAAGAAGGCCAGCTTTACGGCTTGATCGGGCCGAATGGAGCCGGAAAGACAACAATATTCAATCTTCTGACCGGAGTATACCGTCCGACAAGCGGTACTATCAAGATTGACGGAGTCGATATCGTGGGTAAATCACCTTCTGAAATCTGTCAGACCGGTATTGCGCGTACCTTCCAGAATATCCGTTTATTTAAGAAAATGACAGTATTGGATAATATAAAGGCTGCTTTTCACAATGAGGTTAAATATTCTCTCCTAACCAGTATATTGCGGCTCCCGGCTTATTTCAGGGCGGAACGGGAGATGGATGAAAAGGCAATGGAGATACTGAGGGTATTCGATCTCGACGGCCAGGCAGATTACCTGGCAAGCAACCTCCCTTACGGGAAACAGAGAAAACTTGAGATTGCCAGAGGTCTGGCGACAAATCCAAAGCTGCTGCTGCTGGATGAGCCGGCTGCCGGCATGAATCCGAATGAGACCGCAGAATTGATGGATACGATACGTTTAGTCAGAGACCGTTACCGCATCACGATCCTTCTTATCGAGCATGATATGAAGCTGGTAGCCGGTATTTGTGAGAAGATACTGGTACTCAATTTTGGTACCGAGCTTGCAACCGGAGCTCCGGAAGATGTACTGAATAATTCTGACGTAATTACGGCTTATCTAGGTGAATAGTGTGAAGAAAAACCGTTTTCACACTTGGAAGAACCTCGAAATGAGCACGGTGGGTGCTCATTTCAAGCTTCTTCATCCGTTTTTGCGATACTCTTTGCATAGGGAAGTGAAATGGAGGAAATTCCGATGGCAATGTTAACAATTAAAGACTTAGAAGTATATTATGGAGTAATTCAGGCAATAAAAGGAATCTCCTTTGAGGTAAACGAAGGGGAGGTTATTGCACTAATAGGTGCGAACGGTGCAGGCAAAACTACCATCCTTCATACCATAACAGGGCTGGTTGCCGCCAAGTCCGGAAGTATACATTTTGAAGAAAATGATTTGACAAAGATACCCGCACACCGCATTGTATCCTTTGGAATGGCGCATGTCCCGGAAGGAAGACGGATTTTTTCCGAGCTGACCGTTCTTGAGAATCTTAAGATGGGTGCCTACACGCGCAGGGATAAGAGAGAGATTGCAGATACCTTAAAGAAGGTCTATGAACGTTTTCCGCGTCTGAATGAAAGGCGCAACCAGGTTGCCGGTACGTTAAGCGGCGGGGAACAGCAGATGCTTGCGATGGGCAGGGCCCTTATGTCTCATCCGAGAATCATACTGATGGATGAGCCGTCTATGGGATTGTCTCCGATCTTTGTATCTGAAATATTTAACATTATCAAGGAAATCAGTAACAGCGGCACCACGGTTTTACTGGTAGAGCAGAATGCAAAGAAAGCCTTATCCATAGCCAACCGTGCTTATGTACTGGAGACAGGAAAGATTGTTCTGGAAGGGGACGCGAATGAATTAATGAACAATGGTTCTGTTAAGAAAGCATATTTAGGCGAATAAGTGCAAAATGCAGGAAAGGGGTATACTATGGAGCACTTTGTAATTACTATAGCAAGAGGATACGGCAGCGGCGGAAGAACGATAGGTAAGATTCTTGCGGAGGAATTGGGAGTACATTTTTATGACCGTGAACTGCTTCGGCTGGCTTCGGATGAGAGCGGAATTAACGAAGAGTTATTTGGCAGAGTGGATGAACAGTTAAAGCAAAGTCTTCTGTACAGGATTGCCAGAAAGGAATATAAAGGCCAGCTAATTCCACCGGACCGTGAGGATTTTATATCGAATGACAATCTGTTCAATTACCAGGCTAAGGTAATAAGAGAACTGGCGGAGCAGGAATCCTGTATCATCGCAGGCAGATGTGCGGATTATATTTTAAAGGATATGGACAATGTAATAAAGATATTTGTTCATGCATCCCTTTCCGATTGTGTTGCCAGGCTGGAAGGAATGTTCAGTCTGCCGCCGAAAGAGCTTGAGAAGAAAATACTTGCAACCGATAAACGCAGGGCGGAATACTACAAGTATTACACAGGGCGGAATTGGGAGGATGCAAAGAATTATGATTTGTGCCTTAACAGCCGGCAGTTAGGATTTGATAAATGTGTACAAATTATAAAAGGCTACCTGAATGTACGTTTTCAATAAATTCCAAATGTCGGATTATCAATCCTCGCAGAGAAGTATGGCTTCTTTACGGGGATTTTTTGTGAAGCTGGAAAGAAGTATTGAAAATTTACGCTTTACTATGCTATACTATATAAAATTTGGTTGGAAAAGAGGAAGCGGAAAATGATTTCGGATAAAATGATCGGATTAGTTCAGAACAGTTCCATTATACGGGCTATGTTTGAGGAGGGTAAGAAGCTTGCCGCAATCCACGGTGCTGAAAATGTATATGATTTCAGCCTTGG
>JAEWSD010000131.1 GCA_023398615.1 Bacillota bacterium | reverse complement strand
ATCGTTCATGGGTAACCTGCTGACTTACTTCGGAAGGAGCCCGGGGCTGCTTGAATATTCGCCGGGTTAGTGTCTCAAAGGCGGCGGTAGCAAGATACCCGATTGACTTTATTGCCGCGGTAAACATCAGCAAAGGATTCATCTTCTCTTTATTGACGGGGGCACCTCTTCCCAGTACTCTCTGGGCAATCGTCATGATGCCTATGGTAATCTCATTACGTTCACTTGCAGGAAGGCGCATGATTTTATCGGATGCATTTTTTACCGTCTGTCCCCAGAACCCCGGCTCATGCGGATTTTTCTTTAACGCTTTAAAGGAGCCGTCTTTTTTTAATATGGCATTCGGATAATGATTCTGATAAAGCCATATACAATCTGTTTTAATATAGTAGTTGTTCTCCCTTGGAATAATACTGTCGCCAAGCACATTGACATAATCGTTAGCTGCTGAAATGTTAAATATCTTTTTGACCTTTTCGACGAACGTCTCTCCCAGCTTTCCTTTAAAATGTGCGACCGCTTCCGGGCTGAAGCCTTGCCCGCCAAAGGAATAGACGGCTTTAGCGCTGTCGGCATACAGGGAAATCATCAGGATATATTGAACCTTATTTCCGCCTTTGGAATGCCCTGTCAAGGTGAGGTAATCCTTTCTTCTGATCTTTAGTTCCCGGCAGGTATCTTCAAAATACCGGACAGCTTCCTGCTGCTGCAGGGAGCCTTTATCGGGACCGACCTCAATTCCTCCGAGCCCCTGCCCGTTGTCATACCATTCACCGGCTGCCGTTCCCCGGAACACAACGGTTATCCTTCTGATTCCATCTTTGCCGGTTCTTGAGAATGCCGCCGCATTAAGGCCCCTGATACCGGAATATTTCGGATCGCTTACCGATACATTGGTTATCACATAGTCTGATATCTCAGGATGTGTCCTGCTGTACGCCTCAATTACAGCCAGGTATTCGGGCAGGGTATTATCCTTTTGACTGGCCACATAATCCTTGATATTTTCCTGTAAATACTGCATAATTTCCCCGAAGTCATACGGATCGGAGCGGCTGCCGCCGAATATGGACAGGTCAAAATATAGAAATAAGTTTAATATCAAAGCTTCGTTCATATCATTCGTTAATGTATCACCGTTTATCTTTTCAATCACCGACCATACCCCCATATTTTCATCTAATAAGCCTGCCAGCGTATCTTTGAAAGATCCAGATCACTGTTAATCCGAACATGCCCGGACAGATATCCGGTGCCTCTGTCATTGGCATCCGAACAGTATGCTATGTTAACATTTAATCTGCCTACGCTTGAAAGGATCAAATCCTTCATTGCAGATAATCTGGCTTCTTTCTGTCTGACATCATCCACCACATTAAGATTGATAATCGGACCGGTTAAATCCTTATGGCGTATAATCCGGTCTGCGGGAGTATTCAAATCCATATCATCCGGCAATACAAGCACCACGGGGCGCAGCGAATGAAGCCTTACCGTATATTTGGGATAGATACCTTTGATCAGGTCCTCATAGGCACGGCTAAGTTCCTCCCTCCTGCTGATCTCGACATAGTTGTCCCCGATGTGTGTTTTCCCATATTTCTTGTATTTTATAACGGTGATGATATCTTCCGGGTATTTCTCGGACAGGGCTTTGGATTCCTGCGCTTTTGAAAACATACTTTGGCAGTTGGTGCTCAAAATCTTAAAGGGATCATCCCTGCCGTATTTTTTTTGCAGGTACTGTAATATTTCGTTTTCTAAAGATGATTTTTTTAAAATACTCATTATAACCTCTTTCCTGCCTGGTCGGCTTACAGCAAGCTCAAGGCATTAATTTACGGCTGAAGCATAATTTTCAAACTGATCATTGCTTACTTAATGATAGTTTACCACGCGGCAGACAGAGAGACAATAAAAATTTACAAATACTGGAATATAATTATGAGCGGCCGGAATGACCGGGAATTCTAAAATCGGTTAGAGCGTAAAAGTTCTAAAATTCTCATAGCGGTATTGCTAACTGCCTGTCTGCATGCTATAATTTACCAAACAATTGAGTCGGAGAATTTTGGGGAGGAAAATAATGAATAAAGTAAAGCTGAACATCCTGATATTGATGATAGCCGTTGTATTATGTACCGGCTGTTCGGGGAACGGGGATACCCAGGCGGACACACAGAGTAAGGCTGTTCCGGAACAATATGAGACGGCCGGTACAGAAATTCCGGACTCTTCTTTGGCCACGGAGGAAAGAGTGGCTTTGCTTATCGGTGAAATGACTTTGGAAGAGAAGGCGGGACAGATGGTTCAGGGCGGAAGGGATGTAATCACCGGAGAGGAGATTACAAGGCTGCACCTGGGCTCCGTCCTAAGCGGCGGGGGATCGTACCCGGGCGGCAATACCCTGAAGGACTGGAACGAGATGGTTATGGAGTATCAAAGCGCCGCTATGAATACGAAACACCGGATTCCCATGCTTTATGGTGTGGATGCGGTGCATGGGCTTGCACTGATACCGGGTGCCGTTGTATTTCCGCAAAACATAGGATTAGGTGCGGCTGATGATCCGGAACTGATGTATCGGATGGGGGCGGCTGTTGCCGAAGAAATGAAACTGGCCGGTATCCTATGGAATTTCTCACCGTGTGTGGCCGTCAGCGCGGATCCGAGATGGGGAAGAACCTATGAATGCTATTCCAGTGATCCTGCAATTGTCACTTCACTTGCCGGGGCCTATGTGAAAGGACAGGCAGATCATGGGGTAGTTCCTACGATAAAGCATTATGCGGCGGACGGCGGGACAGCTTACGGAAGCGGGCCGTTAAACGGAATACTGGATGAGGGAGATGTCAGAATTTCGGAGGAAGAATTAAGGACAATCCACCTGGCACCCTATAAAGCACTGGTGCAATCGGGTGCGAAGATCGTCATGGCATCCTTTAGCTCCTGCGATGGAATAGGAATGCATGAGAATAAATATCTGCTTACGGATGTGCTGAAGGGTGAGTTTGGATTTAAAGGGTTTGTTGTGTCGGACTGGGAAGCCGTACAATGGCTGAGCGGGACAAGCTACAAGGAAAATGTGGCATTGGCGGTGAATGCGGGCATCGATATGCTGATGGAACCCTTTGAGTATGAAAGAAGTGTAAATACGATTATCTCCTGTGTTAAGGACGGAAGTATCCCGCAGAAAAGGATAGATGATGCGGTAAGCCGCATCCTGACGGTTAAGTTTGACCTGGGTGTGTTTGAGGACCCCTATAGTGATCACATCTCACATGAAGTGACTGAGCTTGGAAGCCCGGGCTACCGTGAGCTTGCAAAGCGGCTGGTGGAAAAATCCCTGGTCCTGCTTAAGAATGACGGAAATCTGTTACCGTTAAAGAAGGGGCAGAAGATCTTTGTTACAGGTCCGGCAATGAATGATGTCGGACTTCAATGCGGCGGCTGGGGTCTGACCTGGCAGGGGCAGCTGGATGAGGATAACGACAGAGCGTTAAAAGGGACAACGATTCTGGAAGGACTGCAATCCTATACTCAAAAGCAGAATATTGAAATGATTACGGATAAAAACCGTGCTGAGGAAGCAGATGCGGTAATTCTTGCCCTCGGGGAGATTCCGTATGCCGAGTATCAGGGTGATACAAGGGACCTTTCCATTACGGGGGCATTGGGACATCCCGGCAATAAAAAGGCAATCGAATTTGTGAAGTCATTGGGGAAACCTGTTATAACTCTGCTTGTAGCCGGAAGAAATGTGATAATAAGCGAATATATGGATGACTGGGACAGTATCGTTATGTGTTATCTGCCGGGAACCGAAGGGGACGGTATTGCGTCCGTTCTGGCCGGGGACGCATTGTTTACCGGTAAACTGCCGATGCCGTATTACAAAAGCACGGAGGATATCGGAAATCACAATGCCAAACCGCTGTTTCCGATAGGATTTGGCCTGACTTATTGAGTTAATCTTTGGCGTATGGCAATCCGATTACATATAATACTATAACAGGTAAAGCTGAGAGATGTTTATCTCTGACGGAAATGAGACTTTCCTGTTAATCACAAAACGAAACTTAATGAAAATAAGGGTGATTTCATGAGACTTAAGGATGCGATAAAAACTGCAAGTTTTAAAAAGAGTACACTAAAGCAGGCTTATCAGTTATATACGAAATGGGGCGAGACAATTGATCCCGAAAGGGTACTGAATGAGTATCCCAGGCCGCAGTTAAAGCGAAATAACTATGTGATTCTAAACGGTTACTGGAATTATTCCATAACAAAAAGTATGGATAAACCGAAGGAGTTCGAAGGCAGGATTTTAGTACCGTTTTCACCTGAAAGTGCACTGTCGGGAGTAAACAGACAGCTTAAGCCGGAGGAGTATTTGTGGTATGAAAGAATCCTTCCAATAGAGAAGAAAGAGGATGAGAAGCGGTGCCTGCTCCATTTTGGTGCGGTGGATCAGTATTGTGAGATATTTATTAATGAAAAAAAAGCAGGAGAACATATGGGCGGTTATCTCCCATTCTCCTTCGACATCACGGATAAGATTACGGAGGGAGACAATCTTCTTACTCTAAAGGTGACGGACAGCAGCGATACCTCCTATCACAGCCGCGGCAAACAAAAGCTGGATAGCGGCGGAATGTTTTATACCGCTCAAAGCGGGATCTGGCAGACGGTATGGATGGAATGGGTCCCAAGGCAGTACATTGATACGGTTAAAATTACGCCGTCCGTGGATAAAAAACAGGTAGTGTTCACTGTTTCCATGAAAGACAATGAAAAAGAGGAATCCAACCCAAAGTTTAAGGTCAAAATATTTGAGGGCAAAAAGGTAATTCAATCGCTTAACAGCAGCCGCCGGAGTATTACGGTTCCGATTCAGGAGCCGACTCTGTGGAGCCCCGAAAACCCATTCCTTTATAATGTAGTCATAATCACGAAGTATGACAGGGTGACCAGCTATTTCGCAATGAGAAAATTTGAAATTAAAAAGGATGCGGAAGGATTACCAAGAATCTTTTTAAACGATATGCCGTATTTCCAAAACGGTTTACTGGACCAGGGCTACTGGCCGGACGGATTATATACCGCACCCAGCGATCAGGCTATGATTTTTGATATTCAAGGGGCAAAGGATCTTGGCTTTAATATGCTGCGCAAGCATATTAAGATTGAGCCGCTCAGATGGTATTACCATTGCGATCGCCTGGGCATGATTGTGTGGCAGGATATGGTGAATGGAGGCAGTAAATACAATATGGTAGTGATGGGGTATCTGCCCACCATTTTCCCGCATCTTATCGACCGCGTGAAAGACAATCGCTACCGGCTTTTCTCCAGGGAAGACAAGGGAGGGAGAGAGGAGTGGATTGAGGAATGTAGGGAAACCGTTAATCTGCTGTATAACTGCCCGTCCGTTGCCGTATGGGTACCGTTTAACGAGTCCTGGGGCCAGTTTGACGCAAACAAAATGGTCAAAGTGATCCACAAGATAGATAAAACAAGGCTGGTGGATCATGCCAGTGGCTGGTATGACCAGAAGGGAGGAGATTTTAGAAGCATCCACAATTACTTGCGGACAATAGAAGTAGTTCCGGAGAAAAGAGCTTTTGTACTGTCGGAATTCGGTGGATATGCCTGCCATATCCCCAAGCATTCCTACTCTGACCAGGTATACGGATATCGGATGTTTTCAAGCAGGAAGGAGCAGGATGCGGCTCTTAAGGAACTTTACGAGAATGAAATCCTGCCTTCTATAAAGAAAGGCCTGGCGGCGGCCGTGCTTACACAGGTTGCGGATGTAGAAGATGAGGTTAACGGACTTTATACCTATGACCGGAAAGTGTGTAAGGTAAAAAAGATCGAAGTACCGTACCGGATAGAGTGAAAAGGATTGCTTAATAGTACGATTCGATTTATAATAAATTTGAGTTGCTGCAAAACTTAAAGCATATGATATTTTTTAAATAAATTAACAGATAGGAGCAGACAATGAAGAGATTCAGAATTCAGGCGATCGTAATTCCATTATTGGCAATGGTGTTGTTTGGCGGATGCGGCGGAAAATCCTCCGGCGCTTACTATAAGGACGGTTTAAAATATTTTGACGAAGGAAATTATAAGGAAGCCGGAATCAGTTTTGCGCAGGCGATCGAAAAGAATTCGGAACGGGCAGAATACTATATTGATTATGGAATGGCTTTAATTATGCTGGGGAAAAGCGAGGAAGCGCTTGTAAACTTTGACAGGGCGATTTTGGATAAAGACAATGCCATCGTGAACCGGAATAATAAGCTTGCTTATAGAGGAAAAGGGATTGCTTATCTGAAATCGCACCAATATACGAATGCTGTCGAGCAATTTGATAAGGCGCTTAAGGTTGATGAATTAAGCGATTTGAATATGGATATCTTATATTACAAAGGGAGTGCGCAGGAATCCGCAGGGCTTTATAAGGAGGCTGCGGCAACCTACACCAATATTCTGTCCGGGAATCCGAAGGATTCGGCCATCTATAACAGTCGTGCCTTTGCCTACCGTAAAATGGGCGATTATGAAAAGAGCCTGGCGGATTATAATAAAGCCATATCCATAGATAAGACGAATTACGATTACTATTTCGGAAAATATTTTCTGCTGCTTGAATCAAAGGATGCGAAGGGAGCGGCGGAGGCTTTGGATGCGGCAGCCGCCATCCCCGTAAAAACCCAGGAAGATAAGTTTAACCTTGCGAAGATACATTATTATAAGGAGGATTATGATACTGCCGTCAAGGAATTCGGAGAGGCTTTTAAGAACGGCTTTACGGCAGCCTATTACTATTTGGGCGGCATTTATGAGAAAAAGGGCGATTATAAGTCTGCGGCAGATAACTATCAATTATTTATAGATGACCAGACGACGGAGAAAACCGCCTCCGTATATAACCAGATAGGGATGTGCCTGATTAAGCAGGGACAATATGAAAAAGCATTGTCCTATATTAAGACCGGTCTCGAGTATAAGGATAATTTCCTTAACGGGTCCCTAAAGCAGAATGAGATTGTGGCTTATGAGAACCTGGGTAAATATGAGGATGCTTACAGGCTTATGTCGGAGTATATTTCGCTGTATCCGGAGGATGAGAAAGCCGCAGATGAATATGAATATATTAAAACAAGGCTGCCGGAAGTAAGCACCGGTCAGCCTGCGGAGAAGAAAACGGATGAAAAATAATCGTGTGGACGCACGGATGGGAGTTTATATGAGTGAAATGTACGATATGCATGAAAAGGAAGAACGTTTGATTCTGGTAGCGGTAGCAACCGCTGACGGGGATGATACGGCGGACTCCCTGGATGAGCTTGAGGAATTAATTCGTACGGCCGGCGCGGTCAGCGTGACAAAGGTGATACAGAACAGAGAGAGCGTACATCCCGGAACCTATATCGGCAAGGGGAAGATAGAGGAAATCAGGGAGATGATCCCGGAATCAGATGCTACGGGTGTAGTCTGTGATGATGAGCTTAGCCCCGCACAGCTTAAAAATCTGGAGGATGCTCTTCAGATCAAGGTCATGGACAGGACTATGGTTATACTTGATATCTTTGCCCAGCATGCTTCCACAAAGGAAGGCAAGATTCAGGTGGAGCTGGCACAGTTAAGATATCGTTCCACAAGGTTAATCGGTATGAGAAATTCTTTGTCCAGGCTGGGAGGCGGTATCGGCACCAGAGGGCCGGGCGAGAAAAAGCTCGAAGTTGACAGGAGATTAATCCGGGACAGGATATCACAATTAAACCGGGAATTGGAAGATGTTAAACGGTACCGGGAGACATCCCGGGGACTAAGAAGCAAGGCGCCGCTTCCGATTGCGGCGATTGTAGGATATACGAATGCCGGCAAGTCCACTTTGTTAAACCTGCTGACAAGTGCCGGCGTGCTGGAAGAGGATAAACTTTTTGCTACTTTGGACCCTACCACGCGCAATTTGACCCTGCCGAGCGGACAGCAGCTCTTGCTTACGGATACGGTCGGGTTTATCCGGAAGCTTCCGCATCACCTGATAGATGCCTTCCGCAGTACACTGGAGGAAGCAAAATACGCGGATATTATTCTTCATGTGGTTGACAGTTCCAATCCTGCTGCCTATAAGCAAATGCATGTTGTTTATGATACCCTGGAACGCCTGGGAGTAAAGGACAAAACCATAATTACGGCTTTTAATAAACAGGATAAGCTGGAAACAGAGCAGATTATCAAGGATTTTAAGGCTGACAGGACCGTAAAAATCTCCGCGAAAGAAAATCAGGGGATCGATAGTCTCCTGAATGCATTCGAAGAAGTCCTGCGCGAAAGGAAGGTGCTTGTAGAGAAGGTCTTCCCTTATCATGATGCGGGCAGGATCCAGCTTATCAGAAAATACGGACAGCTGCTTGAGGAGGAATATCAGGAGGAAGGAATCTACGTGAAAGCATACCTGCCCAGGGATGTTTATGACGGACTGTAGGTTGCAATTTGCGCAATTTATATGCCTATGCGAATAGATCTTCGCTGCTGTCTGGATTCCAGACGTACTCGATATCCCTCGCTATTGCCGCCGCAGTCTGTTCGCCGTATTGGTCCCGAATGAATCCGAGTGTCATGTCCATACCGGCGGAAACACCTGAGGCGGTGTAATATTTTCCGTCGGCAATCCATCTGGCCTTTCTGATCCAGTTGACATTTGGGTTAATCGGTTTTAACATATCTAATAATTTCTTATTGGTAGTTGCATTCTTGCCATCAAGAGCCCCTGTTTTTCCCAGCAGAACCGAGCCGGTGCATACGGTCAGGCAAAAGCAGGCTTCCCTTGCGGTTTCTTTCAGCATACTTATAAAAGAGGGGTTGCTTAGCATTTCCCGGATGCCTAAGCCTCCCGGAACCATCAGGATTCCGCCCCTATCCGCCTTATCTATGTTATCTGCCATAACAATTGAATTCTGTGCGCTTTTAACGGCACCGCCCGTTAACGAATAGTAATGCAATTCATATTCCTCCACTTTGCTTAAGATTTCAACCGGTCCGAATACGTCCAGGGCTTCGAAATCATCATATAATAATATATTAATATCCATTACTGATCTCCTTTACTGTTTTATAAATGAATCAATCACTTTTTAAATGTTTCAGGCTATTTGTTCAGGTACTGAATCATACCGGCCCCGAAAGTCTCATTCGGTCTTTCAATAAATCCAAACTTCCTGTAGAAATTCTCTTTCCCCTTTGCCGCCATCAGACACACCATAGTACCCTTCACATAGTTCGTTTCTATGTATAACATGATTGCATTCATGATTCCCATGCCGTATCCGCATCTCTGGTACTCGGGTTTAATAATGATATCCTGGATATAAACGGCGATACCGCCGTCGCCTATTACTCTGCCGCAGCCAATGACTTCCTCGCCGTTTACCGCGCATACGGAAAACAGCGAATTCCTAAGCCCCAGGGTGATGGCTTCCCTATCGTCCGGATAACCCCAGTCAACGGCCTGCCGCAGGTCTATGAGTTCATCCGCCGTAATCTGTCTCTGGATAATTTGCACGTTCATTTATAGTACTCCTCTTATGTAAAATTGTAATAAGATTATTATATATTAAGGCAGCAGGTTTTTCCATATATTTCTGCTGCAAATTTTTCTCGGGTTTAAGATGCCGAAGCAAAAGTAATCCTTAAATTTTTATATTGACATAGATCGATATGTCAACTATAATAATCATATCGACATATGTAGATTTGAGGTGATTGATTTGGCTAACAGATACGAAGAAACTGCAAATGTCTTTAAAGCCTTTTGTGACCCTAATCGCCTGATGATTATTGAAATACTGCAAGGCGGAGAAAAGTGCGCATGTCAGCTTTTAGACGATTTGCATATTTCTCAGTCGACGTTATCACATCATATGAAGACCCTGTGTGAATCCGGAGTGGTCAATTGCCGCCGTGAGGGAAAATGGATGTATTACTCCCTTAGCAAAAAGGGATGTGAAGCGGCAATGGGTTTCTTAAAAGAAGTCACGGCAGCAGTTGTACAAAGAAGCGAGGAACATACCTTTGAGGCTTGTTTTTGAAAAGGGAGGAATATGCAATGCGAATTATTATCATCGGAGCTGTCGCTGCCGGAACCTCTGCTGCCGCTAAGGCAAGGAGAAACAGCGAAGATGCGGAGATTGTAATTTATGAAAAAGACAGTTTTATTTCTTATTCGAGCTGTGGTATGCCCTATTATATCGGCGGAGAGGTTGAGAATGCGGATGAACTGACTCCACGTGATCCCATCTTCTTTAAAAGTAAATATAATGCGGATATTTTCACATTACATGAAGTTTTGGCTATTAACGCCGATAAAAAAACAGTTTCTGTTAAGAATCTGACTACAGGTCGGAAGTTCACCGATCATTATGATAAACTTGTGGTTGCCACCGGTGCCGGAGCTGTGGTTCCTTCGGTAAAGGGCATGGATGGCCGGCATGTATTTACTTTACGTAATATCAATGATATGAATCGTATTAAATCATTTATTAATACGAATCATCCCCTGTCGGCTGTTGTCATCGGCACCGGTTTTATCGGACTTGAGGTGTGTGAAAATCTAAAAAATCTCGGCATCGAAGTAACTATGCTGGAGAAACTGCCGCAGGTAACCCCCGGGCTGGACAGCGATATGTCCGTATATGTCCGGGATCATATCCGACAAAATGGCGTGACTGTCTTGACAGAGGTTTCTATTGCTGAAATAACAGAAAACGGCGTAGTTCTGTCGGATAGCAAGGAGGTTAAAGCGGATATGGTTCTGGTGTCCGCCGGAGTCCGCCCCAATACGGAGCTGGCGGTGGCAGCAGGGATTGAGCTTGGTGTTACCGGTGCCATTTGTGTAAACACAAAGATGCAAACCAACCTGCCAGATATTTATGCCTGCGGCGATTGCATCGAACAATTCCATGTGGTGACAGGTAAACCGGTTTATCGGCCATTAGGCTCTACGGCCAACAAAACCGGCAGGATTGCCGGTGACAGTATCACGGGCGGCAATCTGGAATTCAGAGGCATTCTCGGAACGGGAATTTTTAAAATTTTTGAAATGACGGTGGCACAAACAGGTCTATCCGAGCGAGAGGCGCATGAGCTGGGGTATGATGTTGCGATATGCCATACTATAAAACCCAATAAACCGGAATACATGGGCGGTAAGGAAATGGTTATCAAAGGAATAGCCGACAGGGCTACCGGCAGGCTCCTGGGTGTGCAGATTGCCGGGTATGAGGGTGTCGATAAAAGAATCGATGTATTTGCAACAGCAATCACCTTTAAAGCAAAGGTTGAAGATCTTTTCCACTTGGATCTGGCTTATGCTCCGCCGTTTTCAACGACGAAAGATCCGGTGATGTATACCGGCATGATACTGGACAATGCTATTCATAAAGGCAGACCGTTGATGACGGTACAGGAATTGGATGCATTGCTCCGGTCCGGTGAAAAGTACATTCTGATCGATGCAAGGGCGGCAGCTCAGTACGAGAAGAATCATATTGAAACGGCTAAGAATATTCCCCATGCTAAATTAAGAGCCGCAGTCCCATTTTTGGATAAAGACATGGTTGCAGTTACTTACTGTAATAAGGGTGTGACCGGAAACGCGGCACAGAACATCCTGCTGGGCAAGGGAATGAAAAAGGTATATAATCTTTCCGGCGGACAGAAGCAGTATGGTAAGACACATGATAAGAATTAAAATTTATATTGGAGCCATTGTCATCAATGGTTATTTAAATGCATATCATATGAATATATGCTCATAAAAGGATAAAGAGAAGGAAGGGTGAATGGATATGGTGGATATTTTCAAAGCGTTGTCCGAGGAAAGCAGGCTTCGGATACTATCGCTGCTGCCGGAAAATGAACTGTGTGTCTGCGAAATTGAAGCCTGCTTAAGAATGACGCAATCAAATGCTTCACGTCATTTGACGGCATTAAAGAAATGCGGAATTCTCGAGAGTTACAAAGAAGCGCAATGGACGTACTACAGAGTAAGCAACGGTTTTATTCAAGAAAACAGGGAACTGTGGGAATATCTGAAACACAGGCTAAAGGAGCTCCCAACCTATGTTTCGGACTATGAAGAATATCGGATGTGCAAAGCACAGGGATTGTGCGGCTGCAATAAAAAACCTCATTAAAGGAGTGAGCAAAATGGAAAAAGAGACAACACAGGGCATCGGATTTTTTGAGAAATACCTTACTATATGGGTGCTTCTCTGTATGACGGCGGGGATTCTTATAGGCAGGTTTTTACCGGGAATACCTTCTGTTCTGGATAAAATGCAGTTTGCAGGGCAAAATTTACCGATTGCAGTTCTCATTTGGATTATGATTTATCCGATGATGATGAAGATTAATTTTCAATCTATAAAGAATGTAGGAAAGCATCCATTGGGTATCGTGATATCCAGCGGCAGCAGCTGGCTGATCAAACCTTTCCTAATGTTTGGGCTTGCGTCGGTATTCTTCCTTGTAGTTTTTAAGGCTTTCATCCCTGCCGGCCTGGCACAGGATTTTGTTACAGGTGCAGTCCTGTTAGGTACGGCTCCATGTACTGCTATGGTATTTGTATGGAGCAATCTGACAAAAGGTGATCCTGCGCATACTCTTGTGCAGGTTTCGGTCAACGATATGCTTATTCTTATTCTTTTTGTACCGTTGGTTCAACTTCTGCTTGGAGTTAACAATGTTCAGATTCCGTGGGACACACTTATATTTTCAATCATATTATTCGTAGTAGTCCCCTTGTTTGGCGGTTTCCTCACACGGACTTTAATAATAAAGAAAAAAGGCGAAAAATTCTTCAACGAAAAATTTGTTCCCAAGTTTGACGGGATTACAACTTTGGGTTTACTTTCGACTTTAATAATCATCTTTACTTTCCAGGGTGATATTATTTTGGAGCAGCCGCTGTTTGTACTTTTGATTGCCGTACCGCTTGTCCTCCAGAATATTATCTCGGCTACTTTTACGTATCTGCTGTGTAAATGGAGTAAGCAGCCCCATAACATAGCAGCCCCTGCGGCTCTTATTGCCGCCTCCGATTTTTTTGAATTGTCGGTGGCAGTTGCGATTGCGCTCTTTGGTCCAACCTCTCCGGTTGTGCTTGCTTGTACTGTCGGAGTGCTCACCGAGGTCCCTGTCATGCTTCTGCTTGTCAAATTTGTAAACAAGACCAAACATTGGTTTCCACAGCCAGCGGCTGAAATTAAATAATAATATTAAAGGAGATGCTTTTTATGAAAAAAATGTCTATTTTTGAGCCGGCCATGTGCTGCCCAACAGGACTTTGCGGGGTGGGTGTTGACCCTGAACTTCTTAGAATTTCGACTGTTCTGAATACGCTTAAGAGGAGAGGAATTATAGTAGAGAGATATAATCTTTCAAATTCACCTCAAGAGTTTATTAATAACAAAGCAGTGAATGAATTTATCAATATAAATGGTGTGGATGGATTACCGGCGGTTGTTGTGGACGGAGAAATCGTGATAACCGGCAGATATCCGACTGACGATGAGTTTTCAAACCTGCTTGATATCCCAGCAGGCAATTTGGGAAAGAATCCAAGAACTGTAAGGGTCAATTTGAAAAAATCAGGCGGCTGCGGATGTTCCGGCGGAAATTGCTGTTAATCAGATTCCTTTAAAAACTGGAGGTACTCATATGGAGAAATTTAATCCGCAAGTCATTGCGCTTACCAAATATCTGTTTTACACGGGAAAAGGCGGTGTGGGGAAAACATCCGCAGCCTGTGCCACAGCTGTTACTCTTGCGGACAGCGGAAAGAAGATACTTTTAATCAGTACCGATCCTGCCTCGAATTTACAGGATGTTTTTAAGACCGAACTTAATAACAAAGGAGTTGCACTCCAAGATGCCCCGAATCTTGTTGTAGCGAATCTTGATCCCGTGCAGGCGGCAGCCGAATACAGGGAGAGTGTCATTGCCCCGTACCGCGGAAAACTGCCGGATACCGTAATAAATAATATGGAGGAACAGCTTTCCGGTTCGTGTACCGTAGAAATCGCTGCTTTCAATGAGTTTTCTAACTTTATTACGGATGAAAAAGTACAGAAAGAATATGACCATATCATATTCGATACCGCCCCTACGGGCCATACCCTCCGGATGCTGCAACTGCCTTCGGCTTGGAGTAATTTTATCAACGAAAGTACACATGGCGCATCCTGCTTGGGCCAGCTTTCGGGCTTGGAGAGTAAAAAGGAAGTTTATAAAAAGGCAGTTGAAACTCTGGCTGATGACAAACTGACCACACTTATTCTTGTTTCACGCCCCGAAGCGGCTCCCCTAAAGGAAGCAGAAAGAGCATCCAGGGAGCTTGCCGACCTGGATGTGAATAATCAGCTGCTGATTATTAATGGCGTATTAGCCGCTTATGATGACTATATTTCTGAAAGTCTTTATCATAAACAGCAAAAGGCACTTGCGGAAATGCCCAGGGGCTTACAGGGACTGAAAGTCTATATGATACCGCTCAGGGCTTATAATATCACAGGGATAGAAAATGTACGGGCTTTACTCACTGCAGATAGCCATAGCCTTCGTAATGAAAGAATAAATGCACAAACTGTCATGCAGCTTGGAGATGTTATTGACGACCTTCACAGAACCGGTAAAAAGGTCATTTTTACAATGGGTAAAGGCGGTGTTGGCAAGACTACCGTTGCGGCGGCTATTGCTTTGGGCTTATCCGAAAAAGGGAATAAGGTACATCTTACCACTACTGATCCCGCAGCACACTTAAAATTTGTTATTAGTGAGGACAGCGGCATCAGAATGAGTCATATTGATGAACATGCGGAGCTAAAGAAATATCAGGAAGAAGTGCTTTCCAAAGCAAGAGAAACTATGTCTGACGATGACATTGCCTATGTTGAGGAAGATTTACGTTCTCCCTGTACACAGGAGATCGCTGTGTTCAGAGCCTTTGCACAGATTGTTGAAAAGGCGGAAAATGAAGTCGTCGTCATAGACACTGCTCCTACCGGACATACACTTCTGCTGCTTGATTCCACGCAGAGTTACCATAGGGAGATACAACGTTCGCAAGGAGATATTCCTTATTCGGTAAAAAAGCTGCTGCCAAGACTGCGCAATACGGATGAAACAGAGGTAATTATTGTCACACTTGCCGAAGCTACGCCGGTTTATGAAGCAATGCGTCTTGAAGAAGATTTAAAGCGCGCAGGAATCGCTGCAAAATGGTGGATCATTAATTCCTCCCTTTATCAAACAGGTACAACAAATTTAATGCTGGCTGCAAAGGCAAGCAATGAAATCGAGTGGATCAATAAAGTAGATGAGCACACTAAGGAGAATTTTGCAATTATCGCCTGGAGCGCTGATGAAATCAAAGGTGATAAATTGCTAACTTTATAAGCATTGTTACATTCCGGTTACTTTCTTAATCACATAGTAAAGCGGAATAGAGAACGTCGCGGCAAACGTTCTCTATTATTGTATCAATTGTGCTAATAGTTTAATCTTTTTCACTATTTTATATAAATGCAAAGTAGAGTCGATATATTAAAAGTAAAAATAAAAAATAATCTGATTTCTCAAATGTATATAGGAATTAAGAACTATATTTACAACACAATATATTGTGGTCGCGTTAAAATATTTATGCATATCTTGTAGTTCGACTTGACGATTTAAAAAAATTCTGCTAATATTATTACATAAAGATATACTAATGAAAAATCGCAAAAAATAGTGAAGGGGGATTTTACACATGCTTAATGTAGTAAAAAGAGACGGCGAAATCGCTGAATTTAATTTAAAAAAGATCAGTGATGCCATTTCGAAAGCTTTCAGGGCAACAGAAAAGAGTTATACGGAAGATATTGTTAATTTATTGTCCCTGAGGGTAACGGCCGATTTCCAAACCAAAGTTAAAGACGGGGCGGTAAATGTCGAAGATATTCAAGACAGTGTTGAGCATGTTTTGGAACAGACCGGCTATACCGATGTTGCCAAGGCTTACATTCTATACCGAAGGAACAGAGAAAAGATCCGTAATATGAATTCTACCATTCTTGACTATAAAGAGCTTGTTAACAGCTATGTAAAGGAAGAAGACTGGCGTGTAAAAGAGAATTCAACGGTTACCTATTCCGTTGGAGGATTAATCCTTCATAATTCCGGTTCCATCACGGCAAATTACTGGCTGTCTGAGATTTACGACGATGAGATCGCAAATGCTCACAGGAATGCCGATCTTCATCTGCACGATCTGTCCATGCTTACAGGCTACTGCGCAGGATGGTCCTTAAAGCAGCTGATAAAGGAAGGTCTGGGGGGCATACCGGGCAAGATTACATCCTCACCTGCGAGCCATCTGTCGACCCTGTGCAACCAGATGGTTAATTTCCTGGGGATCATGCAGAACGAATGGGCAGGTGCACAGGCTTTTTCATCCTTTGACACCTATCTGGCACCGTTTGTTAAGATCGATAATCTGGACTACAGAGAGGTAAAGCAATGCATTCAGTCCTTTGTATACGGAGTGAATACTCCGAGCCGATGGGGTACCCAGGCACCGTTTTCCAATATAACGCTGGACTGGACGGTACCGAATGACCTGGCGGAACTGCCGTGTATTATAGGCGGGAAGGAAGTTGATTTCTGCTATAAGGACTGCAAGAAGGAAATGGATATGGTAAATAAGGCCTTCATCGAAATAATGATTGAAGGCGACGCAAACGGAAGAGGATTCCAGTACCCGATCCCAACCTATTCCATAACAAAGGATTTTGATTGGGCGGATACGGAAAACAACAGGTTGCTGTTTGAGATGACGGCAAAATACGGAACTCCGTATTTCTCAAACTATATTAACAGCGATATGGAACCAAGCGATGTCCGCTCCATGTGCTGCAGGTTGAGGCTGGACCTCAGGGAACTGCGCAAGAAGACAGGCGGATTCTTCGGTTCCGGCGAGAGTACCGGTTCCGTAGGGGTGGTAACGATCAATATGCCGAGGATTGCCTACCTTGCTTCATCCGAGCAGGATTTCTTTAACCGGCTTGACCGTATGATGGACATTGCCGCCCGCTCCTTACATGTTAAGAGGAATGTAATCAGCAAGCTTTTGCAGGAAGGTTTATATCCTTATACAAAGCGTTATCTTGGAACCTTTGACAACCACTTTTCAACGATCGGCCTGATCGGTATGAATGAGGTGGGCTTAAACGCAAGGTGGCTCGGCAGGGACATGACGGATTCGGTTACTCAGGTGTTTACCGTCAAGGTATTGAACCATATGAGGGAGCGTTTGTCCGATTACCAGGAGGAATACGGTGATTTGTACAATCTGGAGGCAACCCCTGCGGAGTCTACCACCTATCGTCTCGCCAAGCATGATAAGAAGCGCTGGCCGGATATTAAGACCGCCGGCAAAGAAGGAGATACGCCTTACTATACGAACAGTTCCCATCTGCCGGTAGGATATACGGAGGATATCTTTGAAGCCCTGGATATACAGGATCAGCTGCAAACCTTATATACCTCGGGAACCGTGTTCCACGCTTTCCTGGGTGAAAAACTGCCGGATTGGAAGGCTGCCGCAAAATTAGTCCGTGTCATTGCCGAGAACTATAAGCTTCCTTACTATACGATGTCGCCGACCTATTCTATCTGTAAGAATCATGGATATCTTACGGGGGAACAGTTTATCTGCCCGGAATGCGGAGAGAAGGCGGAGGTATACAGCCGTATTACCGGCTATTACCGTCCGGTTCAGAACTGGAATGAAGGAAAGATACAGGAATATAAGAACAGGAAGCTTTATGATACCAGGCGTTCAAGAAACCTGTCCGTACCCGCCGGCGGATATGACGGGCAGGACAGCAGTACGGATCCGGTAACTGCTGACGGCAGCGGCTTGGACGGTATGTATCTTTTTACTACAAAAACCTGTCCGAATTGCAGGGCGGCGAAGGAATACCTTTCTGCTTTCCCGTATACCGTAATCGATGCCGAGGAGAATCAGGAGCTTGCAAGGAAATATGGTGTTATGCAGGCGCCTACCCTGATTGTTGTTAAGGAAAA
>JAEWSD010000018.1 GCA_023398615.1 Bacillota bacterium | reverse complement strand
GGATAGATCAACAGGCCAAGCAGTCCTGTCCCGATCATGATCACGATGGGATTAGCCTTCCAGCGTCTCAGGGTAAAAAGCGCAAGCAGGAACAGTACTACCGATACATAATCTATGCTTTCTATCTTTCCGACAACAGCTGGATCGCTCCAAAAAGTCAGTTCCATCAGGGAAAACACTGCCGAGGCGATCATTGCCACAACGGCCGGTCTCAGCCCGTTCATAGCTCCCTTCACCGCCGACAGCTTCCGGTATCTGTAATAGATATAAGCCAGCAACAAGGTAATGATACAGGAAGGGAAGATGCATCCCAATGTGGCTATCACCGCACCGGGAAATCCGCCCATGCGTATTCCGATAAAGGTTGCCGCGTTTAGTGCGATGGGCCCCGGCGTCATCTGAGATATCGTAACCACATCCGCAAATTCGTTCATGGTGAGCCAGCCGTTAATGTGGACCACCTGATCCCTGATTAAAGGCATGGCTGCATAACCACCGCCTATACTGAACAGCCCGATTTGAAAAAAGCTCCAGAATAGCCTTAAATATATCATCATTCGAGGCCACCCCCCTTTTTCGTTTTCCCTGCGGCATAAGTGAAGATTATGCCAAGGAGGCCGCACGCAAAGATTATAATGATAACATTGACCTTGAATATAATAGCGGCTGCAAACGCGGCAATCATTACCGCAACCGGCAGCCTTTTTCTCTCTTTGATAAGTTCCGCCGCCATACTGATTACCACATCAAAAATAACGGCCGTGACCCCTGCCTGCATACCGCCAAGCAAATACTGGACATACCGGTTATCCCGAAAGGCGGTATAAGCCGACGACAGGATTGACAATATAATTAATGGGGGCAATACCGTTCCTATAATCGAAATTATCGCACCCGGTATCCCAGCCAGACGGTATCCTACAAGTATGGAAGCATTCACTGCAATTGCACCGGGAGAGGACTGGGCAATCGCAACCAGATCGAGCATTTCCTTTTCTTCTATCCAATGATACTGCTCCACAAACTTTTTTCTCATAAGCGCAACAATGACGAAGCCTCCGCCAAACGTAAATGCACTTAAATAAAAAGTGGAGAAAAACAGCTTACAATAAAACTTCCAATTTCTTTTCATAATAATACCCGTCATGCATCCCTTTCTTATGTTATATTTTCTTTCAGCCTTTAACTCTTTTGTTGAAACCTACCCCAATTATAATATTATTATAAACCAAATAAATAAAAATACTGTAAAACAAAAGTAATCCTGAATTTAAAAACTTCCGCAGGCCTGAACCGATTTTAAATTCGGCATACCTGTTATAAAATGGATATGGTATAATGTCCACGATGAGCAGATTAGTCTATGAGAGACAGGGCATTTATTGAGCTTGCTCGAATAAATGCCCTGGATTTCATGGATAGTGCACCGTGAATAGACGTAAGCAAGCTAACGTCAACAAGCAAGCTTGTGAGCTCCTAATCTGCAAATTTATGGTACAATTCTGAGAGGAGGATATCATGGAAGGTCCTTACAATGTTCATTTAAGAGAAGAGTATATATCCAGAATTAATAAGGTTCAGGATTATATAGAAGCCAATATAAGCGGAGACCTGTCGCTCGTTACGTTATCAAGGGTAGCTAATTTTTCCCCGTATCATTTCCACAGAATATTTTGTGCAATCATAGGAGAACCACTTTCCAGATATATTCAGAGAATCCGCCTTGAAAGAGCGGCGTTAAGCCTGACCGCCAACCCCAAAAAAGTAATTGCCGAAATTGCTTACGAATATGGGTTCTCGACCCAGGCTTCCTTCTCAAGAGCCTTTAAGAAGCATTTCGGTTTCAGTGCAAGCAATTTACGAGCGGACACTACTCTGATAAATAGCAAGAAATGCAAAACGGAAAGCAAGACAAGGAAAGACAATTTAATTACCGTTCCTTATAATAATGCCGTAAAGGATGTCTCTTGTACGGAAGGCTTTACAGCGGATTATCCTTTCCATGTTGAAGTAAGGGATATACAGGAAATGCCGGTGATATATATTCGTAATATCGGTATGTTTGACGGGTGTCCGGGGTCATTCCTCAGCCTCCTTAACAAGCTGTTAAGATGGGCAGGAGCAAGGGGACTGGTCCGGCATCCGGATACGAAAATACTTTCCCTGTATCATGATAATCCAAAGGTCACCGAGGAATCAAGATTCAGGACCAGTATATGCATCACCGTACCAAAGGATACCGCCTCGGACGGCGAGATAGGGAAAACGACGATTCCCGGCGGCAGGTATGCAGTCGGACATTTCATACTGGACGCAGAGCAATATGCCCCGGTATGGGATTATATCATTGGAAAATGGCTGCCTGAAAACGGCTTCCGACCCGATGACCGCCCGTGCTTTGAGATTTATCTGAACGATCCCAGGGAGCATCCCGACGGAAAGTCCGTCGTCGATATGTATATACCGGTAAAACCTTTATAAGCCCGTACTCAACAACAACCCCTTACATTTGAAAGGAAAGGCGGGCTTATGAATAACATCATTATAAAGGGTGCACGTGTGCACAATCTTAGGAATATCGACATTACTATCCCCAAAAACAAACTGATTGCGGTAACCGGTGTCAGCGGATCAGGCAAGTCCAGCCTGGTATTCGACATCATCTTCGAGGAAGGGCGCAGGCAATATTTGAAGTCATTAGGCATACTCCCGGGAATTGACGATGAGGACAGGTTCGACAGCATATCCGGCATAGGACCGGCAATAGCAGTACATCAAAGTGTTGTCCGCCAGAGCAATCCGCGTTCGACCGTAGGTTCCAAAACAAATATCCTGAATCTGCTTGGCATACTTTACTCTAAGGAAGGCAAACTATGCTGCACCTCCTGCGGGGCTGCTTTAGATGAAAGCCTCACCTGCGGAAAATGCGGGAATAAGGCGGAACGCCTTCCGGCCGGTTACTTTTCATATAATACCCCTAACGGAATGTGTATAAAATGTTCCGGACGCGGAGCCTATTATAACATTAATATGGAGAAATTAGTTCCGGATAACCGTACCACTCTTTTGCAGGTTTTTGATAAAGCCGGAATTACCCCCGGCTTTGAGACGCTTTTGCATAAGAAATATTCCAATTATTTAGACGTGCCGTATTCCGAGCTGTCCGACGAAATACAGGAAGAAGTAATCTACGGGCATCATGTCGTCGGTAACAGGGATAACCGCAGCTACTGTCTGATAAGAATCTTTCAGGGACGGCTTAAAGCCGGAGAAGATTTAAACGGTATCTACACCTTAATGGAATGTCCGGACTGCCGCGGATTCCGGGTAGGTGAAGAGGCACGCGGTGTAACTCTGGGCGGCAGACATATCGGCGAGCTTGGCAAGATGACCCTTTCCGAATTACATAGTTTTCTTAAAGAATTGCTAAACCAGGGCACCTGGACCCCCTTCGGGAGAAACCTTCTTCTTGAGATACTGGACAAAACCGGCGGCCTGATCAAAGCCCGCCTTGGACATCTGTCACTTTACAGAGAACTGTCTGCTCTCTCCGGCGGAGAGATACAACGACTCTTTTTAAACTCCCATTTGGAGTCCAAGCTGGATTCCCTGATCTATATCCTGGATGAACCGACCGCCGGGCTGCATGAATCGGAAAAAACCGAACTTCTCAAATCCATTCGCAAGCTTAAAAACCTGGGCAATACAGTTATTGTCGTGGAGCACGACAGAAGCTCGATTGAAATGGCTGAACACATTATCGACATAGGGCCAAAAGCAGGCGAGGAGGGAGGCCGTATCATCTACCAGGGTGATCTGAAGGGCTTGCTGGCGTGTGCCGATTCCATAACCGGCCGCTACCTTTCCGGTAAAACGCGAATGCCCGCAAGGGAATCCAAAAAGAATACGGCTATCGATAAAGGATCGCCCTGCCTGATAATCCGGCATGCGACGGCAAACAATCTTAAAGACATCACGGCAGCGTTCCCTCTTGGAGCACTGATCGGTGTCGCAGGTGTATCGGGAAGCGGCAAAAGCACACTTATCTCGGATACTCTGATTCCTCTTCTTAAGAATTATTTTCATGGGCGCAGCAAGGGCACGGACAAGCTGGAAGGGGCGGAACAGCTCCTGGGCTACGCCGAGATATCACAGGCCGCCATCGGAAGAAACATGAATTCTAATCCGGCGTCCTATATCGGTATATGGGATAAAATACGCAGGCTGTTTGCCGAACAGAAGGAAGCTATAGAGCAGGGATTGTCTGCCGGCCATTTCTCCTTTAACTCAAAGGGCGCCTGCCCTGCATGCGGCGGCAGCGGACGTGAAGCCATCTGGCTGGGCGGTAATTCGGAATTATATAATACCTGCGGCGAATGCCACGGGAAAAGGTATAATGAGGAAGCCCTGGCTGTCCGATACAATGGGAAAACTATCTGCGATGTCCTTGAAATGACTGTTTCCGAAGCTGTCGCTTTCTTTAAAGGTAATCTTAAGCTGCTTCCGGCATTGAAAGTTATGGAAAGCATTGGTATGGGCTATGTGAAACTGGGTCAGCCGGCCTCAACCTTAAGCGGCGGCGAAGCGCAGAGGATCAAGCTTGCAAAAGAGATCGGGAGGTGCAGGACAGGCGGCGTCCTATATGTACTTGACGAGCCGACCACAGGGCTAAGCCTGTATGATACCGCTAAGCTCATCACACTGCTGGATGAGCTCATAGCAAAAGGAAATTCGGTCATTGTTATCGAACATAATCCGGACATGCTTAATTCCTGCGACTGGATTATAGAACTTGGCCCCGGCGGAGGCGCCGAAGGCGGAAGAATCATAGCGGAAGGCTCTCCGCAGGCATTAAGGGACAATCCGGATTCTATAACCGGGAGGTATCTGTAATGGATAGACAATACCGGCTACACGCAGAATACCGGAATGGGAAACGGAAAGCCGCAGGAACGGATACGGAGAAGTTGAAAGAGCTGGGTAATATAATTCGTGCGCAATACGGTAATATCAATGGCATCGCCCTCGTCCGTAAAGGATATGTGGTTTATGAAAGGTATTTTAACGGCTACGGCCCTCTTGATGCCCACCATGTCGCATCCGTGACAAAAAGTGTGATATCTGCCCTTGTGGGGATTGCCATAGATGCCGGATATATTAAAAGTACGGAGCAGAAGGTGCTGGATTTCTTCCCGGAATATACATCCGGTCCCGATGATCTTATAAAACGTACCGTAACCATACGGCATCTGCTCACAATGACCGCGCCTTTCCCATTCTCCTGGGAGGACGGAGACAAGAGGGGCAGGGAACCGCTTGACAGGCTGCGGAGACAGCAAAACTGGATCATGTACATCCTGAATCTGATGGGCGGGAACGCGCGTCCCGGCAGATTCCAGTATAATACCGCCGGAACGCATCTGTTATCCGCCATACTGACACGAACCACAGGCATGTGTGCCCGTGAGTTCGCCAATGAGCGCTTATTCCGTCCGGCTGGAATGAGAGAAATCCCGGATCATGCAATGAAATCCTTTGGCCTGGATGACGTATTCGGGAAAAATGTGACGGGATGGGTAAAGGATCCGGACGGGAACAATACCGGAGGATGGGGCCTTACGTTAACTGCCGGGGATATGGCCCGTTTAGGGTCCCTGTATCTGAACCACGGCAGATGGGAAGGTAAGCAGATTATATCAAAAAACTGGATTGATAATACGATAAAAGAATCCTCGTCCGTGGATTCCAAAGTTAACGGCTGCAACGGTTACGGCTACCTGTGGTGGCTGAAAAGAGAAAAGGATATCTTTGCATACTTGGCTATGGGTGACGGCGGCAACATCATTTGCTGTATTCCGGGGAAAGACCTGGTGATAGCCATATCATCCGGGTTCATCAGAAACCCGAAAGACCGGTGGCCGCTTATTGAAAAACATATCCTTCCGGTCTTTACGGATTGAATCCATATGATTAATTTACTTGATTCTTCCCCAATTTCTTGGACATGTACAGCTTTTGATCGACCTTTGTGAGGAATTCGGTTATGGTATCGCCTAATTGATACGCTTCCACACCGATACTGATCGTAAAATTCACCACATTATCGTCACATTGGAAACTCCGGTTTTCAATCTGTTCGCGCAGCTGTTCCGCAACGGATAAACCCTTCCTGATAGCCGTGTCAGGAAGGACGATTGCAAATTCATCCCCGCCGTATCGAAAGCCGATATCCTCCGGCCTCTTATTCTCACGGATGATATCGGCCAGGAAACGGATTGCCTTGTCTCCCATCGGATGTCCGTACTGGTCGTTAATCAGCTTAAATCCGTCGATGTCCATAAGCGCCACACAAAATGTGCGTCCGTTGCCGGAACCTGTCCTGCCCCTGTAAGCATTTATACTTTTATCCAGAACTTCATGGAATTTTCTTTGATTATACAGCTCGGTAAGGCCATCTATCTCCGAAAGCCTTTTCAGCTTCAGATTGGCCGCTTCCAGCTTATCGTTGGCTCTTGCCAGTTCCTCCTGGGTAAGCTTTAACGCGGTAATATCCCTTGAGGTCCCCCAGGTGCCTATGATTTCACCGTTGTCATCAAAGATAGGGTATTTGTATGCGGAGAACCAAACACAGTTTCCTTCCTCTTTTACCCACTTTTCCTGCTTTCCGAGGATGGGTATTCCTGTCTCCATGATTCTTTGCTCATCAAGATAAGCCTGGTTCGCAAATTCCTCGGGAAAGAAGTCGAAGTCACTCATTCCGGCCATATCTTTCGGATTCGAGAATCCGAATTGGATCGCATGTGCTTTACTGTTTACTATGAATTTCGAATCCCTGTCCTTAAAGTAAATGGTATCCTGTGAATTGCCCATGATAATATCCAATATCATGGAATCTGAAATTTTTCTTTTTGTCGGCATTTCCCCTAATTTCTTATTGCCGGCATAACAATCCTTATTTTCCATAAAACCCTTTCAATTCCCTTTTTCTATGTTTATCTTATCATACTGCAATCCACAGATGCCCAACATTTCTTAGATAATATATAATTTTAAACCTTTTTTCGTTAATCATCAACAAATATTTGCAATTAATTTATAGTTTTTAACAATTTACTGCTGTATCAAAACTGTTTATACCGTCTGCATCCGGTAAGGCTGTGAATAACTCTCTTCTCCATATACCGGAAGAATATATAATTTTTTTCTATAAATTATAACATATCCTGGAAAGTAAAACAACCTGAACCGACAGTTTATCCGCCGGATCAGGCTGCTTTATGTTACTATTCAGCCTCGCAATACCATAGGCTGAACTGTAACTGCTTTATACTCTTTTATATATTGGGCATTAATTATGGTTTTCATTATGCAGGCAATTATCAATGGCAATTACCAACGAACACAGGAAACCCGCGTTCTCATCTTCCGGAATATCCAGCTCATAGGTGTCACCCCAGGAAAGCCATACCTTGTGGACACTGCCGAAATACTCGCCGTCCTTCATAATCTCATAATCCATGCTGAGGAATTCCCCGTTGATATCAAAGCTGCCGAAGCTGCTGTCCACGATCAACTTGGACCGGAATAATGCGAATTCCTGACTTACAACGGCACACAGATCGTCTCCCTTGTAGATCTCATATTCAGCCAGCAAAAAAGTCAGCTTTCTTTTAATATAATATAATTCATTACCGGACGTATCACACAGGTGAAGCTTGGCACCTATGGTAAAAATCTCACTCTCAACATTAAAAACTACGTTTTCATCCGCATCATAAACATCATACTTATCACCAAGTGAGAACACTCTTTGTTTAATATAAAGCTTCATTACCTCTCCTATTCCCTCTTATCTCCGCAAAGCATTGCACGCACCGGTCAATGTCCTCATAGGTCGTACGATAAGAGCATACGCTGATTCGGATCACCGGCCTTCCCTTCCACCTGGAACCGCCGCACCATAAGACTCCGGCGGACTGAAGCTTTGCCAGGAACTCTTCCGTTGATTTTCCGTCTCCGACACTTACTACTATTTGATTAAAGCATATTTCATTTAATATGGCAAATCCTTTTTTCTTAAGGGAAGCCGCAAAATACTCCGCTTTATCATGAAGACTTTCAACCAGCCGGGCAACCCCGCTCCTTCCCAGGGACATGAATACGGCCCACAGCTCGACCCCTCTTGCCCTTCTGGACATATCCGGCGTGTACAGCATACCGTCCCTCTTATCACTGTAAATGATATAAGCTCCTTCCATTTGAAGTGCATCCGTTAATGCTTCTCTATTCCTGCAGATAACAATACCGTTATCATACGGTGCGTTAAGCGTCTTATGCGCATCGCAGGACCACGAATCGGCGAGCTCCATCCCAAGGGTCTGCTCCCTGAAAGATTCGGAAGCCGCCGCCCAAAGGCCAAAGGCCCCGTCGATATGTACCCAGGCTCCGGCTTCCTTAGCCTTCCCGCATAGCTTAGTGAAAGGATCGAAAGCGCCGGAATTCACATTGCCGGCCTGTAACAGGAGTAATGTATTTCCGTCAAGTTCCGGAATCTTTTCATAATCGATTCTTCCCTGCCCGTCGGAAGGGATGATCTCCAGCATGTCCCTGCCGAAGCCCAGTATGGACAGTGCCTTGAATATAGTGGAATGTGCCTCCTCACCCAGTACGACCCGGATTGGCGGCGCCCCGAAAAGCCCCTTCTTTGCAAGATCGTATCCCATTCTTTTCAGCAGGTAGTTACGTGCCGCTAATATTCCACATAAGGAAGCCATGGAACTGCCGCTTACGAATCCTACCGCAGAGCTTTGCGGCAGCCCCAGCAGACCCGTAACCCATTTCGCACACAGCTCTTCAAGCTTAGAGGCAATCGGTGAGATGCAGTAAAGTGCGGCATTCTGGTCCCAGACATCCGCGATCCACTTAGCCCCTAAGGAGACAGGAATCACACCGCCGTTAACAAAGCCAAAATACCTTCCTCCTGTCTGCCCCATTGTGGCAGGTGAACCATACCGATTGAGGAGGCTAAGGATATCACTGCTCCCGGTTCCATCTTCCGGCAGCTCCATTTCAAATGCCCGCATGTTATCAATTGCCTCCGGTGACGGAGCTACCTCCCGGCGGTTTATACTTTTTATGTAGTCGGCGGCATAGCTTTCGGCCTGCTCCAATAGCTCTGTATTTTCGGCTTCTTTCCGCAATTTCTCAAGAATTGAACCTTCCATATTTTATATCTCCTCTACTGATTATTCTTAGGATTAGTGTGTCAAAAGGCCGCTTAAAGTATATTTTATGAATATAGCGTATATATATTCAATTTTGCGTCGACCGGCCGAGAGCACTGTTTATATTTTGCCAAGACTCTGGTCAAAAATCAAGCCGGCTGGCTTAATTTTTGAGCCGATAGAGGCTTGTAAAAAATATAGTGTTCGAGGGTAAGGCAGCTAAATTGAATAAATATACGCTATATTCATTCAGAATACTAACTTGGCCTTTCGACATTCTAGTCCTAGATAATTATTTTACCGACTATACTGTCGGCTGCCGCTCCCCCGAACATCACCCTGGAATTATCCGAGTACAGTCTTACCGTATTATATGCCATCCGGATGCCACCCTGCTCGATGGCTATCGGCCTGCCGTCCCATAGCCGCTGCTTTAACAGATAGTAACCGAATGCACTGTTGCCGGAGCCTGTCGCCGGGTCCTCCAGGTAACCGAATTTCGGCGCAAATACCCTCGTATGTGCAAAGTGTTTCTTATTTTTTACCTCGAAGGAATACACCAGTATGATATCAATTCCGTTCGTCAGGCAGAATTCCCTCAATATCCCGATATCCGGATACATGGATACCTCCTCGGACAAAGTACTAACAGGCACGATCAGGGTTTTTAAACCTCCGTCGATGAAATCAAAGGGATCGGACAGTGAAAGACTTTCCTCGGGTATCCCAAGGCATTCTGCGACGGAAGCCGGAGTAACCTTACTTTTCATATATACCGGTTCGGGTGCCGAAATATAGACGGCATCCTCTTCAAGAATCCTGTTATACACAATAATTTTACCCTTCCGGTTCGTATAAACAGGAATCTCCTTTCTGTCCATCAGTTTAGGAGTGCTGCTGATAAGACTGTACATGCAGGCAACTGTGCCGTGCCCGCAAAAGTCTACCTCACACTCCGAGGAATAATAAGTAAGCCGGTATTCCTCCGGTTTTAATTCCTTAAGATAAACCACTTCCGAAACGAATCCCTTGTGCTGCCTCGCAACCTCCTGCATCTCTTCCCCGGTCATCGTTTCATTCTCCTTTAAATAAATGCATGCCGCCGGATTACCCAGGGAACCCGGTGCCGTAAAGGCATTGATTTTTTTATAACCGTATCCTTCCATACCAACAAATCCTTTCCTTTTTAATTTTTATCTCTGCTTTGCAGGTTTTTAATATTGTAGCATTGTAATGATATGGATTCCACGATATAATTGTAGGCAAGACAATTTAGGAGGTATGCCCATGCCAGTAAACTCGTTCGAACATTATCCGATGAGCTGGAAGCCGGAAAAAATCAGGCTTTCGGCGCCGTTATACCGTTCCCTTGCGGGGTGTCTGGAGGAAGATATCGCTGCCGGAATCCTGGCTCCGAATACCAAGCTTCCGCCGCAAAGGGAGCTGGCCGATTACCTGGATATCAATCTTAGTACGGTGACCCGCGCGTTCAAATTATGTGAGTTAAAAGGGCTTCTCTATGCAAGTATCGGCAGAGGAACCTTCGTTTCCTCCAGTTCACATGTATCAAGTACAATTATCGAAGAAGACCCGGCCGGGCATTACATAGAAATGGGCATCATAAAGCCTTACTATCAATTCAACGGCATGGTTGCGGATATCGCAAAAGAGGTAGTGAGCCGCTCTCTGTCCGATAAGCTTTTTGAGTATGCTTACCCTCTGGGAACCCCTTCGCAGAAGCAGACGGCCATAAACTGGCTCTCCCGCTATGACATTAAAGCCGAACCTGACAACCTTGCCGTTGCATCCGGTGCACAGAACGCTCTTACCGTGGCCCTTCTGGCGCTGTTTAAACCGGGAGATAAGATTGCGACAGACCCGTATACCTACCCAAATTTTAAAAGTCTGGCCAATCTGCTGCGCCTGCAATTAATTCCTGTTATGATTGACGATAAGGGTATGATGCCCGACGCTTTGGATAACCTGTGCAAGCTCTCACATATGGACGGTTTATACCTGATGCCGTCATGTACGAACCCCACCGGCACGATACTAGACAACGAGAGACGCCGGGAGCTGGCCGCCGTTATCAGAAAGCATAAGCTGCTTCTGATAGAGGATGATAACTATACCTTCCTGTCTGATTCCGGGCTGACACCTCTTTTCAACCTGATACCACGGCAAGGCGTTTACATCAGCAGTATATCGAAATCCTTATGCGCCGGACTTCGTATTGCCTACCTGACCTATCCGGAACAGCTTCGTACCGTAATGGAAAATAGCATATTCAGTGTAAATGTCAAAACCTCTTCACTTAATTCCGAGATAGCAGCAGAACTGATACGCAGCGGTACGGCGGACGAAATATTACGTAAAAAACAGGAGCTGCAGCTGGAGCGCAATAACGTCTATGCCGGATATTTTCCTGCCTCAAACCGAAGCGGAAATCCTCTTAGCCTGTTCCGCTGGCTCCGCTTGCCCGAGTATTGGAACGGGAAGGAATTCGAGCTTCTGGTTAAAAGGCGTGGGGTGCAGGTTTACTGTTCGGAACGTTTTGCCGTGGGAAATCTTGAGCATTATCCTGCAATACGAATCGCACTTTCCTCACCGGCAGATACCGAAGAATTAAGCAGTGGCCTGTCTGTTCTCCGGGAATTGATCGGAAACAGCCCTGCTTCCAATTAATACAAATTTTATAATTATAAATTCTTAATGAAATATCAGGAGAGTGGATTGATTTTTAATGCATGTACTGTATAATTACTTAACAATATATAAACACAGTAAGAAAGGAAAATGAGAATGAGAGAGAAACTGATACGCTTTATGCAAGGCAGATACGGAATGGATCAATTGTCAAAATTTACCACGGGCGCTTCCCTGTTTCTGCTGGTATTAACCTTAATATTTCCAAACAGTATCCTCTACCTGCTGGCAATTCTGCTCCTGGTTTATTCCTATTTCAGGATGTTTTCGAAGAACCATACAAAAAGGTATAAGGAAAACCAATGGTTTCTGAAATACTATAATCCGTTCCATTATCTTTTTAAAAATGAAGTAAGCGTTATGCGGCAGAGAAAAACACACCATATCTACAACTGCCCTTCCTGCAAACAAAAGATACGGATTCCGAAAGGGAAAGGGAAGATTCAGATCCGCTGTCCGAAATGCGGTATGGAGTTTATAAAAAAAAGTTAACAGTGAATCCTATGAAAGAACCCTTATAAAACTCACTATTATTTTGAACCTAAAAAATGTTCATAATATTTTTCAAGATATTATGAACATTTTCTTATGGCTGAACAGCAATCAGCGGATTCCGATCTCGGTATCCGACTCGGTTACCACACTGTGCTTCTTGATATAGTCTACAATCTCTTCAAACTGGGTAAATGCCAATCCTACATAGCTGTCCGAAGCTCCGTAGTAGATAGCGATCCTGCCCGACTCCGAATCATGAATGGTGGCACAAGGGAATACCACGTTCGGAACAAATCCTCTTTCCTCATACCATTTCTCCGGTGTCATCAGAAAGGTCTCACATCTGTATTTTACGATCGACGGATTGTCAATATCCAGGATAGCGCCGCCAATGCTGTATACGAAGCCGTTACAGGTTCCGCTTACACCGTGGTAAAACAGCAGCCACCCTTCCGAGGTTTCAATCGGAGTTGCGCCGCCGCCTATCTTGACGGATTCCCACCACTCGTTGCCTTTGCCCATTACATGCCTGTGTTTCCCCCAATATACCAGGTCCGGGCTTTCACTGATAAAGATATCGCCGAACGGAGTATGTCCGCTGTCGCTTGGACGGCTTAGCAATACATAGTTGCCGTTTATCTTTCTCGGGAACAGTACCGCATTCCTGTTGTAAGGGATGAACGGATTCTCCAGCCTTACAAACTTCTTAAAATCCGTTGTCTTAGCCATACCGATGGATGCACCGTAAAAGTCCTGGCACCAGATGATGTAATAGGTTTCCTCTATCTTTACCAATCGCGGATCATATGCATACTTTGGCATAAACGGGTTTCCGTTCTCATCTTCAAACGGTATTCTTTCCGTATCGATATTCCAATGGACAGCATCCTCACTTCTTCCCAAATAAATGTAAGGAATACCATTTGTCTGTTCCCCGCGGAATACACCGATGAATGCCTCCCCATACGGCATTACTGCACTGTTAAAGATTCTGGCAACCCCCTCTACAGGATTCCTTCCGATAATAGGATTCTCCGAATATCTCCAGACAGGTGCCCCCACAATATCAGCCGGCCTCTCCTGCCAGGGAACATTCTTCACTGCCGGACTGATCATTTTAATTTGACTCATATTTTTCTCTTTCCCTTCTGTCAAGGATTTGTTTTCCTTTTATTTTTGTGCTTCCTTACCTTTCTTATCCTGTCGATTGATTAAATAAGCGTATTCCTCCTCCTCATTCAGATTTCCTGTCAGTTTTCTAAAATACAGCATCTGTATAAATATCACTACCTCAATTGCAAACAGAAAAAATGTCCCCGCCAATGTTAGCACTGCAAGCATCGCAATTGAGAAAAAGAAACCGCATAAAACCGTAACGGCAAACACCGGAATGAGAAACTGCGGTTTTAAAAGCATACTTAACAATACTTCCATCATATTAACATGATTGGAAATAAATGTATAGTAGCCTGCGATATATAGTATGAAAACCAGCAAAAAGGAAACCAAAGTCAAACATATTACAGCATAAACAGCATTGTTTGAGCTTGCGGAAATGAACATACCCGCCGCATTCAGAAGCATTACGAACTGAATCGGGAAAAATCTGATAAGCGGCAATGCGGATTTTAAATATCTAAAATACGTTTTTACTATGCTGTCATTGATATTCAAATCCTTATAAAGTTCATCCTTGCCAATCATAAAGGCTGCTCCTAATACCGGTATCAAAAGTAATGTTCCGGAGAATATAATGGTTCCCATACAAAGCAGACTTGTAAAAAATACGATATGAATTGCCGATAATATATTATAGAACAGCGATTCTCTTATCATGATTTAATAGCCCCTGCCAAGCCATAGAAGATATATTTCTGAAGCAGCAGGTAAACGATTCCTATAGGGATAATTCCCAGCAGAATTGCTGCCGCTACAATTTCAAACGGTGTCGACATGCTTCCGAAGAATTTATACAGCGCAACCGTAAACGTCCGGACACTTTTATTCAGATAAAGATTTGGAATAAAGAAATCATTATACTGTCCAATGCCGTTTAAAATCAGCAAGGTGGTACAGGCCGGCTTTAACAGCGGTAATATGATATGCCTGTAAATCGTAAAGTAATTGGCGCCGTCAATCAGTGCGGATTCATCCAGCTCCTTCGATATGGAAGCCAGCAGGTTAAACATGATATAGATACCGACGATGCCGACACCGGAATAAAGAAGGATAACGCTCGGCATTTTATTCACCAGATTCATTTTATAAATAATTTGGAACACTACGGTTTGAGTCGTAACGACAGGAATAAACATCGTCAGAGTAAATAAGGCCATAACTATTTTCCTGCCTCTGAACTCAAACCGGTGAAGCACATAGGATACCATAGTGGTAAATATAATCTGTATAAACAAAGAAATACCCAGAATAATTGCCGTGTAGAACAGCGCCTTACCCAGCTCTCCAACCCGAATCGCATATTCAAAATTGTACATATTAAACCAGTTTTTAGGCGGTTCCAACACGCTGGTTGCGGAATATTCCGCACCCGTTTTGAATGCCATATAAACAACCGGCACAATCGGCACAATGACAAAAATACAGGATGCCAGTAAGAAGATATAACGCAGGATTCTATACAGCTTACTCTCTTTAATCATCGTCAATTATCTCCTCTCTTAGAAATGACGTTCTGTAAACCGACTGCTACCAAAACAATAAAGAATACCATGATGGACAGTGCCGCCGCAAAGCCTACCCGGTTATCGGCGAACGCGCTTTGCTGGATCTGAATGACCGGTGTAACCGTTCCGTTGGAACCGTTCATCATAATATACGGAATCTCATAAACCTGAATGGAACCGGAAACACTTAACAATATATTAATAAATAAAACATTCCGGATCGACGGAATGGATATATACAGTATTTCCTTCAATTTCGTACATCCGTCAACCGCCGCCGCCTCAAACAGTTCGGAGGGTATCGTCTGCAGCGCCCCAAAGAACATAATAAAGTTCATGCCGTAATATCGCCAGATGCTGATGGAAGCAATCGAGGGGTTGACAATCTTAAGGTTTTGCAGCCATTGCTGCTGTAAATGGCCCAAACCCAAGGTATTTAATATTAAATTTAACGTACCTGAATTATTAAAGAAAATAATAAAAATCGTAGATACAATTACACCGTTCAGTAAGTAAGGTATAATTAAAATACCTTTAAAAAAATTCAAGCCACGGAATTTTCCATTTACAAACACTGCTAATACAAACGCAAAAATCAACTGCGGAATTGCTACGAGCATATACCAAAGACAATTCTTGAATATCATGATGTACTGAGGATCCGTCAGTAATCTCTTATAATTCTTAATTCCAATCCATTTGGGTATCCCGATCCCTTTATAGTTGGTAAAACTCAATAATATATTAGTGAGTATCGGAATATAGGAAAATACCAGCAAGTGAATAACCGGCAATATTAAGAATGCAAAAATGACAATTCTGCTGCTTTTTGTTCTTTTCATACTTCAATCTCCTACTTTTCCAGCCTTTTGGAAGAGGCTGCCGCAAGCTCGATTTATACAGGACTTAAAAGTTCATATAATCTTGCGCTTTTGCAGCAGCCCCTGCCTAATTTAATTATCAATTACAGAATTAATCTTGCCATTCAAGTCCAAGTTCATCCTTATACTCAGCATAAGCTTTATTCTGAGCTTCAACCTGTTTGTCATATGCAGTCCAGTCATCCGGTTTCGTTGCGTCAAGTGCATCGAATAATAAACCGACATATTTATAATCTGCCCATAATCCGGCTTCTGTCAATACGTCCTGGTTAGCTTGAGCATTGGCATCATAAGGCGGCAGTAATAATGCGGTACATTCCCCGCTGTTTACCATTTCATCAATAATGGAATATAATTCCGGTACTACAGGCTCTACACCCTTCTTATTTGCGATATAACCGCTGTCAGCAAGGAACTGTGCATCATTGGCAACATACTCGATAAATGCCCTTGCAGCTTCCTTATTCTCGGAGAACTTGCAGATTGCCCAGTTATCGGCAGGTGCCGCAAGAACGTATCTTCCTGCTCCAAAGTCAGGAGCCGGAGCAAATTTAATAATGGACGGATCTTTGCCTTCCGGCACACGGCTCTGAATCTGAGGAACAACCCAGGAACCAAATAACATCATAGCAGCTTTTCCGTAAGCTACACTATCCATAGCTACACCGAAATCCGTATATACTTCCTGTTCGAAATAACCCTTTGCCTTCCAGTCGGTATACATCTTAATGGTTTTACCGAAGGGCTGTTCAGGACTGAAAGGATTCTCTGTCTGCAGGCATTTCGGGAATATCTCGGCATCACCCGCTACATATCCGGCAAAATCCTGAACGGTTGCCAAAGGCCAGTTCTCGATTCTGTGAAGGGAAATCGGAGTAACTCCCATAGATTTGATCTTCTCACACATTGCATTAAACTCATCCAAGGTAGCGGGAATTGCATCATAACCGGCTGCCTTCAGTACCTCTTCATTGTACACTACCGCCTGATTATAGCCTTTGGCAGGCATGATGCTGTAGATAGTACCGTCAACGGCAGGCATTGCTCCCGCATAATCACCGTATACTTCTTTACCTTCCTCGACCGTGCAGTATGGCTCGGCATAGCTTGCCCACTCTTCAAGGCTCCAGTTGGGAGCTGTAAATACGTCGACGCTTGGATCTTTAACCTGGAATAAAGGCCTTAAATCATCTTCGTTTGTGATAGGAACAAGATTTACAATGATACCCGTTTCTTCTGTGAAATCTTCAGCTAAATATTTCAGATAAGCCGTATTTTCAACATCACGGTAGGTATTACCATTCGCATCCTTCTTCTCCTCACCAAGTATGCGGTTTGTACCATGTGAGTAAACATTAATCGTGGTTCCTTTAAGAGCAGACAGATCGGCCCCCTCCGTCGTGTCTGCAGTGTCTGCCTTATCGGCTGTGTCTGCCTTGTCGGCAGTATCTGCTGTCTGATTCGATTCAGCAGGTGCTTCCTTCTTGGATCCGCATCCTACTAAAGAAAATGTAAGAGCAACTGCCAAACTAAGTGCTAAAAGTTTCTTTAACTTCATGCTTTATTTCCTCCCTTTTTTATTAAAGTTACTTTATTAATAACTTAATTTAATTTTAACTTAATTAAAAAATTAGTCATCAGTAATTCTTGCGTTTTATATTCTAATCTTGCAAATATTATGCATTTTTTTCTGTTTTTTAACTAATAAAATCTTAATTTTGTATAATATTATATATCAAGGCATATCTCCTATAAATCAATTACCTAATTTTATTACATTAAATTAGTTTTTTACCTCGATTTCTATATATTTATAGTATTTCAGATATTATTTTATTTCCAAAAACAAATTGCGGCAATTCAAACTAAAAGACTTTATTTACCTTAATTATAATTCTAAGACTTGTCAAAAATGAATTAATATTATACTATAAAAATGTAAAGAAAAGCTTCTTCTCCCATTAATAAGTAATAATAAGGAGTGTATGCAATGGCAATGGATTTCCGGCAGGCATTTCTGAATGCATTGCAATCGAATACCGTACTGACAAAGTCCTTCTCCATCCGGGATTACCTTCCCGATACGCTTGCCGTACCCGATGACATGGCTGAAAGTTTGCCTTACGTGCAGGCATACGGTAATATACAAAGCAGTTATCCATATTATTATGAGATATCCGGCCTGGATTCCTATTGCCTGCTTTATACAGAAAGCGGTTCGGGTACACTGGCAATGGAGGAAGACAGCTTTACGCTGACCCCCGGTACGCTGGCATTCATAGACTGCCGCCAAAAACACAAGGTTGTGATCAGACAGTCACCCTGGACTTATAAAGTGTTCTTCTTAACGGGCAATCCGGCAGCTTATCTGTATGATTTAATTATAAAAAAATACGGTTGTATCCATACCATTTCTCTTGGCTCGGATATTCCGGATCTGATAAAGAAATTTTTTGCACAACTGGTAAAACATCCGGAAAGACATTTCCTGATGTCTAAGTTTATACTGGATATTTTATTGGAAACGATCATGGAGAAAACATTGACGGAAGATACCGCTAACCCGATCCCGGATTATTTAATCTCTATTAAAAATAATTTTGACGGCAATTACCAGAAGAATTATACCCTGGCAACCCTGGAGCAGGAATACCGGATAAGCAGATATCGGATATGCAGGGAATTTACCGAATATTTTAATCTGTCACCGATACAATATTTAAATCGGAGAAGAATTGCGGTTGCAAAAGAAGCATTAATCGAGACCGATAGAAGGATAAATGAAATCGGGCGTATGGTTGGAATCGAAAATACGAATCATTTCATCCGCCTGTTTAAAAAACAAACCGGCGTTACTCCCCTTGATTTCAGGAGAAATCCGCCGGCCGATACCTTTTTCTGATATTAATTTTTCTCTAGGACACTCTCCTTATAAACAATATGCCCTTCGACAATTTTTACCCCCGACTTGTAGTTGTCACCACTGATTTTTTTCAGCAGGACATTAATACTGCTGCGTGCCATTTCCTTTACGTTAACATCATAGGTGGTAATTCCGATATCACACACTCCGGGGTAAAGGTAATTGTCAAACCCGACAACAGAGATATCTTCCGGTACGCGATATCCCTTCTCCTTCAGATTCCTGATTAAGGTACTGGCGGCAAGGTCACAGTTGCATACGAAAGCAGAAGGCATCACCTCCGGAAAGTTAACCTTATACCTTGTGACATCTCCTGTTTCCCAGTCACGGTCATCCAAAACACACCGCTCCGTAACCTGCCTGCCGTGCTCCATCATGGATTTATAGTAGCCGAAATATCTGTCGGTAATACTGTTCGTGTAAAGCAAAGTTCCCACATAGACAATATCCTCATGCCCCATATCAAAAAGATAATTTGTCAGAATGTAGGTACCGTAAAAGCCGTCGGATATCACGGCATCGCAATTACTGGATTTATCAAAAAAATCCAGGCATACCAGCGGAACACTTTCATCGGCTCTGAGCCTTTGAATATAACCGTTATTCGGACGGCCGATCAGAATAACCCCATCCACCTTTTTTTCCTTAATCAGCTTTGGAAGCTCACAGTTGTTTTCAGCTTCCAGACTGATCACCTCAAGCATTGTAAAGCATTCTTTCTGTACAGCTTTCGTGGCAAGCTCCTGGTATAGCTGCCAGTAGAAAGATTCATATTTTCCAAAATACTTACCTGGTACGATTATTCCAATCGTATAACTGTCATTCTTTTTCTTTATTTTCAATACCGAAGGCTGCCTGTAGCCCAGCTCATCCGCAAGATTTTTTATCTTCTCGCGCATCTCTTCGCTGACTCCCTTTTGATCAGACAATGCTTTTGATACCGTTACGGTACTGACATTAAGTGCGGCTGCAATATCTGCCATTTTAATTTTTTTTGCCATCTCCATGCCCCTATTTAATCTTTTTTAAGTTAAATTTACTTTAATTTAATTACATTGTAATGAATGTTTTAACTTTTGTCAACTGGTACTATAGACATAAAAAGAAGCCGATGCCAAGATTTCTCAAGGCCGCGGCCAAATTAAGGACTTCATGTATTGTATTATGGTATGTTCTGTAAAACATTCCTTTTTGTTACATCCATATGTACGGTTGATTTCGAAATGCCGAACTGTTTCGCTGTCTGCCTCACGGTAGCATTATTATCAATTATGTAGTTAGCTATTTCAACTGCCCGTTCTTCTATATAGCCTTTCAAAAGGATATCCCCCTATTATACTTGTTTCTATATTGTATGCACCGATCAAAAAAATTATATCATGTTTCATAATAGAAAGCAGCAATAAGTAACTTTTTTATGGATGCCTTGTTACAGCTTCCTAATAACCGTCCTTCCTTCTTTTTTTGCGTAATTCGCTTCTCTTTTCGCCGCCTTCCCATTCGGCACGCTCATTTTCCGTTTCTATGATAAGCCCCGGCACCTTTGTGGGAATACCGTTTCCGTCCAGTGCAACCATCACCAGGTAGGCATGGTTTATCAGCTTTCTGATCCCCGACAGTTCCTCGACGTAGGTATCAACTCTTACCTCCATAGAGGTATTGCCCACATAGGTCATACGGCCAATCAGTACAAGGGTATCATTCAGGTACGCGCCCTCTTTAAATTGGAGGTTGTCGATAGCCGCCGTGATGACATTGCATTCCGAATGCCTTCTGCCTACCACTGCAGCCACGGTATCTATCCATTCAAGCAGCCTTCCGCCGAATAGCCTGCCCTGTCCGTTAATGTGATGGGGCATTAATATCTGTATCTGTTCCGTAATGGAATCCTCCACATGTTTCTTTTCAAGCATAAATTACTCCTTCTCCTGTAATGAATTCTTATCATTCGGTTTCCTCTACCGCAATATGTTCCTTAAAGCCTTCCGAGTAATGCAGGCTGTAATCCTCGGTTATGAATACGGCGTAAGTATCTTCCAGGCTGTTTATCAGCTCCATGCCTTTCTCAAGCCCCAGTGCAAAGCAGGTGGTGCTTAGCCCGTCACCGTCAACAGATTCTCCGGATATTATTGTTACGGAGATCAGGCCGTTATCATAAGGATATCCGGTAGAAGGATTAAGAATATGATGATACAGAATCCCGTCCTGTTTAAAGGATCGTTCATATATTCCGGAGGAAACGACGGACAGATCGCTGATCTCCATCAGGGCCGCCACTTCGTTCCTGTCGGCAAACGGCTTCTGAACTCCTACTCTGAACGGCTTTCCATCCGGCTTTACCCCGACGGTCAATACATTTCCGCCTAAATTAATGATAGCACTCCTGACACCTTTTTCGATTAAATAATCCTTAATCCTGTCCGCAATGTAGCCTTTGGCAATGGCACCCAGGTCAATGCCCATTGATGTATCGGCAAAGGTTACGGTATTGCCGTCCAGAGTCATACCGGTATAACCGACTTCGGCTACGGCCTTTTCAATCGCCTGCTTATCCGGAACCTTCGGGCTATCGGAGGTAAAATCCCACAGCGATGTAACAGGTTCCACCGTTATATCGAAAGCTCCGCCGGAAAGCCTGCAGTAGTATAATCCGTAATCAAGTATTTCCGCCAGCTCATCGGACACCGTAAAACTGTTCCGTTCTTCGCCTGCCGCCGGAAGCTGCCCATGATTCAGCTTGTACAGCTCACTCGATTCCAGTGTCCGGCTGCAGATTGCTTCATATGTGTCACAGATCTTCATGGCACCGTCTAAAATACTTTCATCCTTTGAATCGTATATTGTTATATCTATTATGGTGTTCAGCTTAAAAGCTTCCCTGGATATCGGCGCCCCTGAATCCTTGTTACCGTCACTAACAGTATGGCATCCGGCCGCCAGGGTTAAACCCATCAGTACCGCCGCCAGGCACACGCATGCCGTAAAATGTCTTCTTGCCCCGACGTTTGACATACCGTATCTCCTTTTTCTTTACAGTTCAGCCTTACGGGTGAGCCGTAACCCTTTTTCATATATTTGATACCTGCTATTCTATCGGTATACGTACCGGCTGTCAAGACTTACAGGCCTAATTCGCTATGACATCCACTTCATTCTCAGTTTCACTGTGAATCTCCACTATCACCTGATTGGGCAGGCACACCAGGCTCTCTCTATTATAGCGTATGTGTCTCTGCTTCACACAAAGCTTATCCGGACAGGTGGCTTCGATAATATCCGCGTAGCCGTCCTTAATAACCAGCAAATTCTTACCGCCGTTAACGCCGGTAATCTCAATTGTTGCGTCCTGATTAAGCGGTAGCTCCTTATAAATCTCACCGCCGACCTTAATAACCACCATATCCCCTTTTTCCTTCGTCGCATTCCGATATAATAAAATAGCCGCCGCTGCTGCCAGAATAATTCCTATCAGGATAAAATCATTACGTTTCATATCGCTCCATTCTGCCTGCCGGAAGCAGGCATTCATCTTTCAGGCATAAAAGGTTTACCCTGCTATTATATACGGTATCCCAGTAAAAAATCAAATATTTTTCTTCAATAGATATCGTGCTTTATTACGTTGTCATTGTTCACACCCCTGCCAAAAACAGCAGTGCTGTAAACAATAACACGTCGCGTATACAAGCTATGAACTGTAACAAAAATACAGCTTCCCTCCGGGCGACGGCCCGAAGGGAAGCTGTATGCAAGTAATTTATTTATAAGGATTATTCGGAAAATAACGGAGTTGACAGGTATCTTTCACCGGTATCCGGCAGTAATACAACGATATTCTTGCCTTCATTCTCCGGCCGTTTTGCTACTTGTGTTGCGGCCCAGGCAGCGGCTCCTGAGGATATACCTACCAGTAAGCCTTCACTTCTTGCTATTGCTTTTCCGGTCGCAAACGCATCATCGTTTTCTACCGTGACGATCTCATCATAAATACCTGTGTTAAGTACCTTCGGAACAAAGCCTGCACCGATTCCCTGGATCCTGTGCGGTCCGGGCGTACCCTTTGACAGTACGGGAGAGGAGGCAGGCTCTACGGCGATGATCTTCACATTCGGATTCTTGCTCTTTAAGAATTCGCCGGCGCCTGTTATGGTTCCGCCTGTACCGATACCTGCGACAAAGATATCTACGTTGCCGTCGGTATCCTCCCAGATCTCAGGGCCCGTAGTTCTCCTATGGACTTCCGGATTGGCCTCATTGTCAAACTGACCGGGGATAATTGAATTCGGAGTATTTGCCGCTAATTCATTCGCCTTGGCGATAGCGCCGTTCATTCCCTTTGCTCCTTCCGTCAGTACGATCTCCGCACCGTAAGCTTTCAAAAGATTACGGCGTTCAACACTCATCGTTTCCGGCATGGTAAGGATAATCCGGTATCCTCTTGCTGCCGCAACACTTGCCAGTCCGATTCCGGTATTACCGCTTGTAGGTTCAATAATGGTTGCGCCCGGCCCGATTAACCCTTTTGCTTCCGCATCGTCAATCATGGCTTTTGCTACTCTGTCCTTTACACTGCCCGCCGGATTATAGTACTCCAGTTTTGCTATCAGGTGTGCATTTATCCCGTTGTTTTTCTCATAGTTGGTTAGTTCCAGGAGCGGTGTCTTTCCAACTAAATCTGTAATACTCTGTGCTATTTTTCCCATAGTTTTATTCTCCTTTTCTGAAATATAATAAACATTTTTCAATTTATTATCCGGTATTATGTTTATTAGTACTAATAAATTATATGTTCAATTTAGCACAGACCGAAGCCTTTGTCAATAACAAATTTTATAAATCATATATGAATAGTATGAATTATTAGTAAGTATTAGGATTTGGTATAAAATGGTACTTAATCAAGGATACGGTAAACATACAAGCTATCCTCGTCGGCAATCCGGACAGTATAATCTTTGATGATGTCCAGGTCATCCTTAATATAATAAATTGGTTTCCGGATTTCATCGGATATTTTTATCAGGTCGTCTATCGACCCAACCTCATAGGTCTGAAGATAGTTTTTTTCAGTCCTGCTCCGTATAACGATCATGCGGCTGCCGTACAGCTTCAGCAGCTTCCTCGCTTTTCCAACGGCCAGATCATATGCATTGGGTGACTCTGTTGCAAGCAGCACTATAAGTATGCCCGCAATGCAGGCTATGATGAGCAAGCCGAATAAAAGGAGCAGCATCCTGTTTGCCGGCAGCACCAGTTCGGCAATATTTATGATATTGTCGCTGATTGCCGCCGTTTCTTCCTTACTGATGCGGAACACCTCTTCCTGTAAGGGTACTGTAACGGAAGCTGTAACCGGAGTACTCAGATCACCGTACCCGGTACGTATGTTCAGATTCCCTTCCAGCCGGATTACAACCTGGCTGGACAATTCCATTCCCGTAACTTCTCTTGCCTTTAAGGCAAACGCCTCATAATCCTCCAGATCGAACCTGACTGTTCTTTCCTCCAGAAAGCTACTTTCCGATGTGGACCGCTTCGTCTCCCCAAGCAGCTCATAGTCCTTTGACCAGTCAACAACCGGCGCTTCCCCTTTCATGTTCTCATAGCCTTGAACCTGTGCGGTTATATGATAAACGAATTCCGTTTCCGCTTTCCCGGCACCACGGAATTCGGTTCCGAATTTCACTTCTATATAGTCCAGCAGTTTTTTGGAATAATTCAAATTCTCCTGCTGTACCGTACCCTCGTAAACCGGATTCTTGCGGATATGTACATAATATTCGGATTTCGGCTGGCAGGAATATTCATATACTGTCTGTTCCACGTTTTTTGTTCTCGATATACTTACTTCCCGATATATACCGATACCCAGGCATATAACGGAACAGCCAAGCAGTGTAAGGATTCCTATTTTTACTCTTGTATCCAGTTTATACTTTTTTCTTATAATAACCGGCATATCTGATCTCCTCTGCAAGACGGCAACAAGCAGGCGGAGTACTGCTCCACCTGCTCATTCCCTTTCTATTTTATTCATGTGGCGGTTTACCGGAGTCTAAATGAATATATCACTGCGCATCCGAAATATCATTCTGCAGATCCGGATCCGGTGACAGGATAGGGGTCTTGCCTTCATTAAACTGATCCCAGTAAAATTTAACGGTTACTTCCGCTTTCTTATATTGTGAATCTTCATCCTTATTAAAGCTGAACCCGCCATTTGCCACTAATTTCTTAGCATTTCCGGTGGTAAACAGCCCATCTTTATCAGGATCCATTGCTACGGCAAAGAATACGTCCATCCTGTTGGCATCCGGAGTTATATAGAGCAGGTTGTCTTCATCAATCTGGCTTAAATCCTTGTTCAGCTTCTCCAAAGATGACAAACGCAGGAATTTAACATTGCCTATAGTAAAGAAATCCAGGTTGCTGATTCCCGGAACATTGGCAAGGGATGTATACACGTCAACGATATCCGCATCATCCGGGTTTCCTGATGTCGTTGAATATTCCCTTTGCACCAGAAGGGCTACTCCAAGCATTCTTGCCGTCTTCCCGTCTTCTCCGCCGTCCGTATTGCCGAACTGTGTCGTAACCTGGCTCAACTTGGCTGCAAGTGTGCCGTCATTCACAACATCCGCACGGAATATCTCGGCATATCCCGGATACATATCCGACAGGTTAACCTTAATGCTGTCGGAGGATGCCGTGCCGTTATACGGTGTTGAATTCGGCCCAAGAGGTACGGGACTTACAAGTGCGGCTTCCGAAGTTGTTTTTGTATAACCTTGGGTCGGGCTGGTCGAAACGGAATCTTCATCCTCCAGGATCACAGTTGCGCCGGGTGCTATCTTATTGCTGAAATTAGCAAGCCCGTTTTCACCTACGCCGTTAATAATACGCCAACCATTTTCATCATTATATTTCCCATATAATGACAGATCCGTGAACTTAACATCAAGCTTACCGGTCGTGGCTGTCGTCTTGATATCCAACTTTTTCGTCCAATATGCATACCCGGTGCCCATAAGCAGCATTGATAAAACTAAAATACCTGCGATGAAACGTCTTTTCTTCATTTCTCTCTCCTTAATTTATATTATTTCTTTCTGTCCTTTACAATTATACAGGGTTTCCCCTTCCGTTTCATCCGCCCTATGTCTACTGTTTGCCGCCATTCGGTTGATTGTATTACCACTAAAGTAGTAGCCTCCTGCCACTTTATGTTCAGAACCCTTGTTATCCTTAGAACTCCACACCCTGCGGTTCATTCTGTCCCCTGCTTTTTATCCATAACGTAGGAATCCCGATCTTAGGAAGGATTCCGGTTAAAGTACCCCTTACCTCGTTCGGCAGAACCAGCCTGGCATCCTCTACCGAATTATTGTCACCTTTCGTCCGGAAGCTTATATTGCCGTCATCATCCCTTACCACCTGGAGTATTCGGTGGGTGATGAGGATGTCATCCCGGATAAACTGTATGATATCCCCTTCCTTAAGCTGAAAGATATCCTCTTCCTTCACGGCTCTTTTTATTAAAATAACATCCCCTTCATGGATCAAAGGTTTCATACTTCCTGTTGCAATGACGGAAGGATAGACCGGAAATACGCCTATAATAAACCAGATAAACGCAATGGAAACGACCAGTGTTATGATCCATCCGGCTATCCCTGCCGCAGACTCCCTGGGACTCCATTGATACTGCCGGGATTTAGCGTAGCGGTTTGAAATAACATATGCCTCAAGAATTGGCACCGATATACCGATTACTCCTTCCGTAATCCATTTTAAGCTTGGAAGGACGGGGAAAAATTGCATGAAGCCTGTCAAAATCCCCGCATATATTATGGCCGCACCGGCCCCGCCGTACAATGACAGCCAGGAAAGCATTACATTTCTGCACAGCTCCGGACCAAAATACCGTGCCAGGTAAGCAGCCAGCTCCTCCGAACTGCCGACAGCAAAAGCCGACTTTAAATTCAGATAGCTTAAAGAAAAAAGAAGCGCTATAAGAAAGAGCGTTATATTATTCCCTTTTCTGCAATAAGTGCCGACGCAGTAGCTTCGGACCAGTTCTTTCGCTATCAGTTCCGGCCCGGTCATAAACAAATTGGTCCGGATTCCGTTAATGCTCAGGTCATAAGGGCTTTTCCCAAATCCGTCCAGAAGAAAGCCCGCCCCTATTCTGCATCCTAACAGAATAGTTGCGCATATGATCGCATCAAGCATTACGGAATCCTGTTTATTCACCTTGCCTACCGGATGCAGCCGCGGCACAAATATCCATATTACGCAGCAAAGGATGCCCCATAACAGGGGCGTCAGGTAATTTTGATTCAAACCGCGCAGGGAGGATATTACAGGCACATATTGAAGCAGGGATATCAGGGCCGCTGCCGTAATCAGCAGGCTGCTTATCCTTCCGAATTTCTTACGGAGTCTGATTTCATTCATACCCGGCTCCCGTTTGTGTACCCTGCATCGTCGTTTCTTCCGTTGCTTCCGTATCATCTCCCGATTCCACGCCGTCTGCCGGCATGTTTGTACCATCCTGCCGCTCTGTTCCGGCTGTCTCCGGAATTACCGTATCTTCTGCCGTATCTCCTGCCGCCACTCCTTCCTCACCCGAGGCTTTTAAATCCGCTGAATCTGCCTCACCCGACGCGTCCTCGTCAGCTTCCCGCCCGGTATTATCAGCGGCCGGGACTCCCGTTACCTCCGGCTCTTCCGGATGCTCCGGCGCCGTTTCTTCCGGACCCGGCTGTCCTGCTGCGGCAGGATCGGCTCCCTCAGCTATTTTACTCTCTGTCTTTGGTATAAGTATAAGGGTCGGGGTCGGTGAAGGCACCGGGGTCGGGGTGATGTCATGGTTCACGGTGGCATACATTAACATCGTAGCTTTGCCTTCTATCCGGAGCCGGTCCGTCCAATACCCATAGCCCACGGATAAGGTAAGGATACCGATGCAGCAGGTAAGTGTTACCGTTAATATTTTTTTATTTCTCATATCCTGTTAAGCTCCTGACCGTAAGTTTTTGTATTTAAAATATTTACCTATAGGACTTACTGTTAGATTGTTCAAGGATCAACGGTATGCTGAAATTGTAATTTGCCATGATTACCAGCTTGCTTGACTCAAGGTCGTTAGCCGCAATCTGCCGGTTTAATTCATCCGGCAGTTTCAGGCTGGTAAGATCAATCTCCGGAGCCGTTGACGTACACGGTTTTGTCTGCCTTATGGTGATCGTTCCCTTAATCATACCGTTTTCCCTGGAAACGAGCGTATGATAGCCATGCAATTCACCCAGACTTTTTGGCAATAAATCAATTACAGCCTCCGGAACCTCTGTTTCCGGTTCCCCGATCCCCCAGCTTCCGTTGCTGTTGCATATCTTCCAATATGGGTCCTCTGCCGAAATAGTAAAGGGTATTATTCCTAAATCATAGCTTTCTTCCGCTACCGACAGCAATCCTTTCTCTAAATCGGCTGCCTCCAGCCTGTATTCTATTCGGATATCCGCTTCACCGCTCAGTATTTTATCCATCTCCACAGGCTCCATTCCGGATACGTTTAAAGTCTTTCCCGTATTGGTGATGAAAGCATCCAGTCTCTCCGACCTGTCTCCGTAATCTATCATAATTTTGAAATCATCCTCATATTCGGAGGCGAACAGGAAGTTAAATGCCCTGGTACTCACATTGTGTACGATTTCATAGGCATTGGCCCAGGAGGAATAACTTAAACTAAGGCCAAGAATTCCAAACATCGTCATTCCAAGCAGAATTCGCTTTTCTGATTTACGCAGCCGCTTCGGCCTGCCCTTATATTGCATTGGTAACCTCCCATCCGTTTCCATACAGCCTTTCGGCATAGAGAATGACTTCAATCCGGTTACTCAGGTTCAGCTTGGAAAGTATACTGCTGATATGTTTCTTGGCAGTTCCCTCCGAGATATACAGCTTCTCGCTTAGCTGCGCATTGCTTAACCCCTTGCTGAGCAGTGAAAACACCTCCTTTTCCCTTTCGGTCAGAACCCGAAGCTCCGAAGGCTCCATTCCGTTCATACTTTTTTCCACCAGACCGTAAGAGTAAAACCGGCCTCCCCTTCCGATTACAGTCAGTGCATAAATAATATCCTCAACAAATGCATCCTTCAGTATGTAGCCGTCCACATTTAATTCCTTCGCCTTACGAAAATCCATTATACTTGAGGAGGAGGTTAATACCACTGATTTTACCTTCATATCCGATTTTTTTATTTCTTCTATCAAGTCAAAACCGTTCTCAGCTCCCAAATGCAGGTCTACCATGACCATACTGACAGGCTGTGCCCTCAGTATTCTCATTGCTTCCTGTATGCTGCTGCCTTCCCTGACCTCCTCCCCGGTTTTATTGATTGCACGCGCACCTGATAAAATATCAATTATCCCTCTCCTTACCAGCGGATGATCATCAACAACTAAAATACTCACATTAGTGCCTCCTTAAAATTGACCCTTCGATATTCATAATTTCAGGCGGCAGTCTTACTTGGTATGGCCAGATATATTTCCGTTCCGCCTGAGATCTGAGATTTTATTTCCAGCTTACCGTTCAGCAGCTTTACAATACGATAAATATTGCTAAGGCCGATACCCTTATTATCCCTCTTCTGATATTCCTCATAATCAAAGCCCTCCCCGTCGTCGGTTATTTTTACGGTAGTTTTGGTATCTTCAATCGCTACAAGCACATGGATATGCTTTGCCTTTCCATGCCGTACCGCATTATTCATGGCTTCACAAATTATACGGTATAAACCGTTCTTCTGATTTGCCATGATCTTTTGTGTATCGCCGATTATCTCGGTCAGTACTTCGATTCCCTGTAATTTTCGGATTTCATCCGTATATTTCAGCAATTTGTTCTTAAAGGTATCTTCCCCTTCTTTCTCCCAGGAGAATCCATAGATTGCCTCTCTGAGTTCTCTCATCGTGCTGTCAACGGAGCGCCTGATTTCGAGTAATTCATCTCTTAATTCCATATCCGCCTCCGGCCGGAGCTTTGAGCTTAAGACATACAGTCTGCAGGATACGGCAAAAAGCTTTTGTAAGGCAATATCATGTATCTCGTTTGCAATACGGTTCTGTTCTTCACTGATCAGCAGTTTTTCAGCAAGATCATCAAGCTCCAGTTTCTTTAGGACTATGCCGGCTATCTCCATAAATATGGGAAATGCACTGTACCTCTCAAATACATCCGGCTTTTCTTTATCTATGTAATCCGGCTCCCTGTCGGAAATCTCCCTCAGGAAATGTTTTTCGTCGGTTATGGCACCAAATACACCATATGGAGTATTGCCATGTGTAACGATATGTACGGACAGCCTCCTTTTCTTAAAGTCGCAATAGCTTGCTGAAATATAATCGGGATTCTCTGATAACAGCTGCTTAATCCGGCATACTGCCTGTTCTTCTTCATCCTTTGTAAGGCTGTGGGATACATAGCTGTCAATATACTGCTTATTATCCGGAGCCAGCCTCAGGAACATACCCTGCTCCACTCCGGTTAGATTTCTTGCATGGTCAAGCAGTTCCTGTAATATATTTTTACTTCCGTTCAGGTTGAATATATTCATAGTTTTATAAATTTCTATACTAAAATGCAAAGTTTTTTCTAGCTTTGACTTTGCATCCTTCAGCTCCTCATTTATGGCAGACAGACTTACCGTTTTTTCCTCATTATTCACCGCATACCGGGTAATCAGCATCAGTCCGAGTACGACCAATACATAGCTGATTGCTATATTCAGGTAAAGCCTCGCAATGTCGTCGCCCAGGTATTCCTTAAAATTCCCCAGGGCCGTCAGGCCCGCACCGGAAAAATATACGGCGGCCTCAATGACGGGAAACCGCAGGGGCAGTTCCACGGCTGCAATAAATAAGGTACTGACGGAATACCAGATATAGGGACTGGCATATCCTCCGGAGACCATAATGAAGAAACTGTTTCCAAAGGTTTCTACCAGGGTAAGTACCAATACATTGTTCCGGCTGCTTCGGCTGCCGATATACAGACAGGTAAATACTGCGCAGGCCAGCAGCATTCCCGATATGATGATAAGCCGGTGCAATGCCGCTTTATGCGGAGAAGAAAAATAATATAAAAAGGAGGTGATGAATAATGATAAGTAGCGGTAGAACAATACGATCTGAACAACCGTGCTTTGCTTCAAGTACTTTGATTTTGCTTTACTAAAAGTATTCCTGAGTACATTCCGCTTCCCCATAAGGCATTTCAAAATCCTATTTACTCCTTCCTGATATGTTACAACATTGTATTATACAGTAAAATTTTTACAGTTTCAAATAGATTCCGAAAGAATCGCTCGACGGCTTTCACAGCCTTTTTTCCTAATTAATTAACTTTATAGGAGTATATAAACACTTTACGGGAAAGGAATATGTTATCTCAGAGCCAATTATGTAGGATATTGACTGATGGGGCTGCTTGCAGCTAACTTCCAATAAAACGGCGCGTCCTTCCTATGAATAAAAAACCGGGGGTTAGGTGGGAAAAATCAGTATTTATGCAGGTTTGTGGGATGGAAAAAGCGGCTGATCGTAACCGCAGAGAGTCCGAAAATTAGGCCGCTATATTCGAGTAACGGCCTGTCACGTTGGTTTGGATTGACCTTCCGATATACAGAAAACGGCGGTTTTAAAAACCGCCGTTCATTGGTCAGAACAGTATAGTCTATGTCCCCGTTCTGTTTATGACAAAGGTGAATCAGTTTGCATTGCCGGATGGCAAAGATTGCATGAGGGCAAAGAAATGTTTAGGCTCACCGGTACTAAAATATTCATACCAAGATTCCAGTGTGTTTGACCCAAAAACACCTAAATGCTCAATAATTTGTTTCGCCCACAGCAAAGCTCCGGTGGAACTTGCAGTAATAAGGTTATTATCCGCTACAGATGGCTTGTCTATATAAAAACTTTGCCCTTTATAACCAGGAGAAACCATTTCAAGAAATCCCGGTCCATTACTGGTATGCGGACGGTTATTAAGTATCCCAAAGCTGGCAAGCGCAGCGGTAGCCGCACAGATTGCACACACCGTAGCGCCTAAAGAGAGAAATTCGCTTGCTTTTTCGATGATAGCGCCATGCTTTGGGTCGTTCCATGTATCTGCGCCCGGCAATAGCAACATGCTTGTTTCACTCACAACAATATCATCAATTAAGCAATTGGGCACTATTGTCATCCCGCCCATTGTATTGATTGGTTCCTTAGAATAACTAACCGTTTTGAGCGATACACGTTGCCCGCCCTTTTTGAAAAATCGACCGGAATTCAGCTCCGAAGTAACATACCCCAGTTCCCAGTCAGCTAAAGTATCAAGAACGTAAACATAGATTGTAAACATAAATTTCCTCCATTTTCATTGTATTTCTAATTAATGTTTTTATGCTTCAAAAATGTGATTAGGTAACAAGTCATTTAAACGAATGATTTTACAGCCTTTACTTTCATAATAGCGCAGCATTTCATCAATTTTCCTTTTATCATAACTGGTAATGCAATCAGATAGGACATTAACGCCAAAATTTGCTTTGCACAAGTTGTAACAGGTTGATTTAACACAAACAACAGCATCTGCTCCTGTTATATAGAAATCACATATTTCGTTTTTACTAATAAAGTCTGTAAATTCTTCACTGGTTAATGCATTTCCTTTGGATTTTGTAAAAATATTTTTTGATACTACTTTCAAGTCTGAAGCTAATTCAGACCCATATGTATCGGGTTTAAGAGTCCTCGTGCCGGCCGATAAATTTTCATGCCTTGTATAAACAACATGAATATTATTATTGACTGCCCAATCAATAGCTTTATTGATATTGTCAATTATATCCTTGTAATTCTTTGTTATGTCATTTTGAATATCTATTATTACTAAGGCTTTTTTCTGCATAATGTCTCCTCCTGATAGGCAGATTGTTTTGTTTACTTTTTTATTGTACCATGTAATTGTTGACAATAGTATGGCCATAATCTATAATGATAAAAAGAAATTTTGAAAAATTGAAAGGCGGCTATCAGATGAAAATTGACAGGCTTGTTAGCATTATTATGATACTCCTTGAAAAAGAGCGGATAGGCGCACAGGAGTTGGCAGATATGTTTGAAGTTTCACCCCGCACAATCTACCGTGACATAGACACTGTAAACATGGCGGGTATTCCTGTTTGTTCTGCACCGGGAGTTGGCGGTGGCTTTGAAATCATGCAGAAATACAAGATTGATAAAAAAGTTTTTTCGACTGCCGACCTTTCCGCTATCCTGATGGGGCTTTCCAATTTTTCTACTATGATACGAGGGGATGAACTGGTAAACGCCCTTGCAAAAGTTAAGAGCTTTATCCCCGCCGACCGAGCAAAAGATATTGAATTAAAAGCAAATCAGATTTACATAGATTTAAGTCCGTGGATGGGCAACAGGAACATACAACCATATTTAGAAATTATCAAAACAGCTTTACAGGAAAGCAAGCTGCTTTCGTTTGAATATGCAGACCGCCACGGGAATAAAACCGCACGAACAGCCGAGCCGTATCAACTGGTATTGAAAAGTAGTCATTGGTATTTGTATGGGTATTGCCATAAGAGAAATGATTATCGCTTATTCAAACTATCCCGCATATCAAGCCTACAAATGCAAGAGGAAATTTTTACGCCACGAGATTATCAAAAACCGCAGTTAGAATTTACTGATATTTTGGCAACTATACAAATAAAAATCAAAATCCGTATTCATAAATCTGTCATGGACAGGGTACTTGATTTTTGCACCTATGAACACTTTTCGCCAGACGATGATGAGCATTACATTGTTAATTTTCCTTTCATAGAGAACGAATACTACTACAATATTCTTTTCAGTTTTGGGGATAAATGCGAGTGTTTAGAGCCGTTACATATCCGCACGGAAATGAAGCGTAGAATACATGATATAGCTACCTTATACGAAAACTAGAACAAGGAGTCTATTCTCATATCTGTAGATTCGCTTAACTCGATCTACTTATTAGGACAGAAAAAGAAAAAACAAGCATATCACTCATTGTGAACGATACGCTTGTTTCAGACTGCATCTTCATTATTTTTTAATAATATCACCAAGGAATGAGCTCCCTTTGATATCAGCGGTTACATGAAAATAATCCAGGATGCTTGCACCGATATCGGCAAAGGTATTTCTGGTGCCAAGGTTTATTCCCTTTTTAAGAGGCCGTCCGTAAAGCAGGCACGGCACATGTTCGCGGGAATGATCGGTGGATTCGGTGCTGGGATCACAGCCGTGATCGGCAGTAATGATAAGGATATCCTCACTGCCCAGTTTATTAAGCAGCCTCGGCAGCTGGCTGTCGAAATAGGTCAGGGCCTTCGCATAACCGTCCACATCATTCCTATGGCCGTATACCATATCAAAATCCACCAGATTCGTAAAGCTTAAGCCGTTGAATTCCTTTCCCATGTTGTCTATGGTCCGTTCGATGCCCTCCCCGTTGTTTGCAGTCCTCACCATATCCGTAATGCCTTTGCCGGCAAATATATCAGCAATTTTCCCCACGGACAGGACATCGAAGCCACTCTCTTCTAAAGCATCCAGCATAGTAGTCCTCGGCGGCAGCAGGGAGAAATCATGGCGGCGGGAAGTCCGTTTAAAGTCCGGTGCCGTGCCTTCAAAAGGCCTGGCAATAATTCTTCCGACACCCCATTCTCCGGTGCACAGCTCTCTCGCAATTTCGCAGTACCGATACAGCTCCTCAACCGGAACAACCGCTTCGTGTGCGGCGATCTGCAAAACACTGTCGGCGGAGGTATATACGATCAGGTCACCCGTCTCCGTATGCCGTTCCCCATAATCCTTGATTACCTCCGTGCCTGAGTACGGCTTGTTACAGATAATTCCGTGTCCGGTGCGTTTCGACAGCTCCGTTATTAATTCGGGCGGGAACCCCTCCGGAAAAGTAGGAAGCGGTTTATCCGATATGATTCCCGCGATCTCCCAATGTCCGATAGTTGTATCTTTACCCCTCGATGCTTCCGCGAGACGTGCATAACTGCCTTCGACTGCGGCCTGCCGCCGTCCGCTTTGCACTCCGTCGATTTGAAGCAAGCCCAGTTTTTCCATGTTCGGCGTATGGAAATAACTGCTTTTTAATACCGCGCCAAGCGTATTGCTGCCCTTATCCCCATATTCACCCGAATCCGGCATCTCACCGATGCCAAAGCTATCCAAAACTATTAAAAATACACGTTTCATAACACCACTCCTTCCTGTCCGTCCTTGCTTTCGGTTTATTATTGAATTATTACGTTTTCCTTAATTTAAATGAATTCTTGTTTTTTCATATTGTGCTATTTGACGCTATATGCTATAATCCGAATGGGTAAAAGTACTATGGCATGTCTTAAAATGTTACTATTCAGCTGAACTGTAACCTTAAAATACCACATATCTAAATACTATTTTAGAAAGGTTGGTCGTATTGAAGGAATTATTAAAAAAATATAAGCACGGTTGGATACTATCCTATTTCTTTCTATACATTGTATGGTTTTTTGCTTTAGAAAAGGCGGTAACTACGAAATATACCCCCATACACCTTCGTATCGACGATTATATCCCATTCAACGAATGGTTTGTCATTCCGTACTGTTTGTGGTTTGCGTATATATTTATTTCAGTTGCTTATTTTTTCTTGACCTCAAAGGATGATTTTTATAAATGTACGGCATTCCTGTTTATCGGGATGACAATCTGTTTACTTATTTACACGGTTTGGCCGAACGGTCAGAATCTTCGCCCGGATCTAACAAGACTCGGAAGAGATAATCCGCTGATCCGGATCGTAGCGCATTTTTATGCAACCGATACTCCGACCAATGTATGTCCCAGTATACATGTATTTAACTCCATTGGGGTGCACATTGCCATCCATCGGAGTGAAGCACTGAAGAAACATAAATGGCTTCAGGTATCCTCATTTGTACTGATGCTTTTAATATGTCTCTCGACAATGTTCCTGAAGCAGCATTCCGCTTTTGACGTAATTGCCGCAGCCGGCTTAAGCTTAATCATGTACATTGCCGTATACGGCTTAAGCGGTACAAAACTGACTGATAAGGTGAAGGGAAAAAAGGTATATGCCGAACAGCAGTCCTGATATACCTTTCCTGTGTAAAAGCAAATATTAACTTCTGAATTTTCTTTAAAAATATATGGTTTTGGCCGGCATTCGTCAACCGAAACCATATATTTTTTTTGATATCCGGTATCCGGCACGTACTATAACCCTGCCGATTTTGCCGGGCAGATTCATCGACCTTCCAAGAAAACGCGAATGGATTTCACCATACAACAATTTATTCGATTTTTCAAGGTAATTCCACAGTTCCCGCTTTTTCTCCAGACTTTCTTCCGTGTTGTCCTTAATCAGGTATACGGAGGAAACCGTCATCATCATACAAAGGTACTTTATCATGTAATTACGCAGCTTTTTATTTTTAATTTCCATTACATCCACGGTATCAATCATAATCTTTGTGATCCGGATCTGCTGATCGATACGTTTCAGCATGATTTTCTCATTGACCGACTGGTCCTCACGTCCGATAAAATACCGGTAAAGGTCGACATCTAAATAGTACATGATTTTTACATAGGGCAAGGGCTTATATACGAAGATATTATCCACATAGAACGTATGCTTCGGAAGCTTCAGGCCGCAGTCCCTTAACAGCTTGGTACGGTATATCGCGGCATGCATGAGAATATACTGGCTTTGTTTGAAAAACATGATATCGTTCCAGGTGAAAATCTTTCCTTTTGGCAGCGCCGTCCTGTAATCCATTACCTTATGCTTATTGATACTGGGCTTTTCATAAACATAATTTGCAAGCATCAGATCGACACTGTGCCCGTCCTCAATCAGCTCCTTCAGTTTACTTAACACTGTTTGAAGGGCTGCCTCATTTACCCAGTCATCGCTGTCCACAACCTTAAAATATAACCCCGTAGCATGCAGCAGTCCGGTATTCACCGCTTCTCCGTGACCGCCGTTCTCCTGATGAACCGCTTTTACAATGCGCGGATACTTCCGTTCATATTCGTCCGCAATTTTCCCCGTATCATCCGCCGAACCGTCGTCGACAATAATAATCTCCATATCATTTCCGCCGGTCAGCAGGGTTTCTATAGCATGCTTCATATATTCAGCTGAGTTATAGCAAGGTATGGCTACACTTAACAATTTCATCCTTAATAGATCCTTTCCGATAATATTTTTTGAACCGATTCCTTACTTTTGTAATGTCGCAGTATGTCTCTTCCCATTATAAAGCATAACAAACCAACGATAAATAGAATAAGAAAATATTAATAAAAATTAAAAATTAGTAAGATAATTGTAAGAATTAATACATTGTTTTACCTAAAATTGAATGTTATAATTACATAGTATAACAATTATTTACATAATTGCTATAATTTAGACCGGAGATAGAAAGGAAACCGTAATATGTCATTTGGAACAAATTTAGAAAAAGTACGTAAGGAGCATAAACTAAGCCAAGCAAACCTGGGAGGCGCCTTAGGCATAACTCAGCAGATGATTAGCAGCTACGAAAAAGATATTTCCTCTCCTAATATAGAATCTTTAATTAAGCTGTCCGATTTCTTCCAGGTATCAATTGATTCACTGGTCGACCATAAAATAGATATCCAGGATTCCCCTAAGGAACAGTTTATAAATTTATTCGAATCCTTTTCCGTCGAGGATAAAGACCGATGTTTGCTTATTCTGAATACCTTGCTCCTAGACCGTGATGAGACGTCTAAAAACAGAGAAAAGAAGCCGGACGATCTCCTATAATATCTATTTCAGGCTTTCCGGATTCAGGCACTCCAATTCCGGTATCACAAAATACCCGTCCTTACGGATCAATACGTCATCAAAGTATATTTCACCGCCGCCGTATTCGGGAGTCTGGATGCATACTAAGTCCCAATGGATTGCGGATTTATTGCCGTTGGGAGCAATATCGTAGCAGTTACCGGGTGTAAAATGAAAGGAGCCCATGATTTTTTCGTCAAACAAGGTATCCTTCATCGGCTTTAACACATAAGGATTTACCCCGATCGCAAATTCTCCGATATATCTTGCACCTTCATCCGTATCAAACACTTTTGTGATTCTTCCCGTATCGTTTGCAGTTGCTTCGATAATCTTTCCGTTCCGGAATGTCAGCCTTATATTCTCATAGGTATACCCCTGAAATACGGCAGGAGTATTGTAGGCAAGCGTTCCGTTAACCGAATCCTTAACCGGAGCAGTATATATTTCCCCATCCGGAATATTGCACTCACCCGCACAGGGTATTGCAGGGATACCTTTGATGGAAAATGTCAGATCCGTTCCCGGTCCCGTAATATGAACCCTGTCCGTACGTTGCATGTAATCAACCAGATTTTCCATTGCTTTCTTCATCTTAGAGTAATCCAGATTGCAGACATTAAAGTAAAACTCTTCAAAGCTTTCCAGGCTGGTATTGGCCAACTGTGCCATAGAATCATTCGGATAACGCAGAACTACCCATTTTGTCTTTCTGACACGGATGTCATGGTGCACCGGAGTGGAATAGAATTTTTCATACAATTCCATGTTTTCCGAAGGAACATCAGAAAGCTCGGAAACATTGTCCGTTCCCCGGATGCCGACATAGCAATCCATCCGGTCCATTTCGGCGGCGTCTATTTCCGCCATGAGAGTCAGCTGTTCTACCGTGCAATGCAGTAAGGTTTCCCGCTGGACCTTCTGGTCGGTATAATGCGGAAACGGAATGCCTCCTGCCGCATACACCTCTTTCACGATCTGTCTCGCCAAATCTCTTGTGGATTCCCCGATATAATGAACATAAACCTTTTCGTTTTTTTGCACAGCCATCGAATAATTTACCAGATTATGTGCCAGTACTTTTATTCTCTCATCCATAAAAACCTCTTTTCCGCTTATATAAGCTATTTTGTTTATAATATAGTTTTCCTATTCTTTTGTTAGATAACTGATAAAAATATTACCCGCCGAATGGAACATTTCCATTCCGTCATTAAGTCCGATTTTTTTCTGAATATGCTCCGACGGATCTATGACAGTTATATTATACGCATCATATGCGATTATTAATACAGCATCGTCAGAATCCTTCATTGCCAGTACGGGCCTTTTCCTGCTTACATAGTACAGGACTTCATCCAGGGTGCATCCTGTCAGGTTAAGCATGGAAGCTCCCAGACCGTTATCCAGTAATTCATAAGCGGTTTTTGCACCATTATCACCGTTATTTGTATACCCTTTGTAATAGTCCAGCAGCATTTCCGCACTTGCCATTATGCTGTCCCTGCCGCTGTCTTCATAAACCGGCGTTATACCGGTAATTTCACTGGCCGAACTCTTTATTCCGCGTTCCCATATCACTCGCTGGTTACTGTCTATTACGGTACCGAAATACATGTCGGCCTGATTCACAGCATCCCCCGCATGATCAAATATACCGGTGACTCCGCCGAGCGCATAGACGATATACTGCAAAGCCGGCGTCTCCTCTTCCTCCAGCCGGAGTGTAGTGTCCTCGGTAATAATCGTATTCACCGTATTGTCTACCCGCGGAATGTCCGCCATAGTATGTCCCGACGTCAGGGAAATGTAATATTCCGTCAGAGTCTTTTGGGTTACCCGCGTTGTAAGACTGATTGCATCCGTTTTATTAACAACCTGGTTTATTATGTTGTCCGGTTCGGTAAGCTCATAATGTGTTTCCCCGTCCCCTTTTTTCTTTACCACCCGTTCCAGGTTAATAATATTATTATCCACTTTTGCGTCGGTCACATAAAAACCTTTCTTGGAATATTCTTTTAAAATATTGTGTTTTGCATCTGCGATAACGATTTTATACATCGGCACTATGATACTTCCGTCAATAGAGACTGTAATATCCTTTGTCCTGACGTATCCATATATAATATTATCCTCTATTTTACCTAACAGCTTTATATTGGAGCCGGCAGGTGCCGTTACCTCCTTTTTCTCAACAGTCTCCAAATCCAATATTATGATACTCGTAGATTCGGCAGGGTTACTGCTGTTTTGCCAAACAATGTAGTGCTGTTCTTTGCTTACGGCATAATCATCGGCGGATATTCCGGAGACAATTACCGATAACCCTTTAGTAGTGAGATTGTATGCATATATCTTATCCTTTAAGGTAAAGTAAAAGGTGCCCAATTGGTTTACATAACTAAAAGTGCCCAGTTCCTCCTTTAGAATCTGGAACGGAACATTCATGGGAATATAGGTAAGTTCCTCGATGCGGTTTTCCTCACTGTAAAAACGGTACAGCACGATGCCGACATGTCCCTCGTATACACCGCGGTTCATATAACCATATACAATAAAATCAATATTGCCGTTTTCATCCATGTTCAGAATCCTGACATCATGCTCGGAATAAACATCCCTTACATAATCCGTATCCTTCTGGCGGAATGAAAATACCTTTACCGCCGAATTCTCGGCCAGGTTATAATACCAGAGCTCTCTCTGCCTTACAAAGGATAATTTGTTATTATCCGCACTGGTAACCAGCTCCATATCCTTTTGATTCGTAATACCAATTTTGAATTCGCTTTTGGATAAGCTTGTCATATTAATATCAAAAGCCGTCTCCATAGTTCTCTCATAGTTTAACAGGTACATCCTGGAAGCGGTATAACGTACCCGGTAAAATTCCTTTACATAATACAACTCCGTTCCGTTATCTGTTTCAGCCGATATCATATAGTTTAATTCAACAGAAGCCAAATCAGAATTAATTTCCTTAATCGTGGGTACAATTTCACCCAGGACCTGCGGCGACAGGCTTCCCCAGCTTACCAAATCAAAACTGGAGTGGATATTCACATAAGCCAAAGAGGAATCTTCCGTACCTGCTTCCGGCTCCAGGAAGACTATAATATCTTCCGCCTTCTTCTTATCCATAATCGAATTATGGAAATCCATTACGAAATCCACCTTTTCCTTATAATGCGAATCCGGAAGCATTTTTACTCTTGTATAATAATTCATCTTCCTGCTTTCGCTCGTGACAAGAGTCAGTTTTACGGCATATTCCGAATTCTCCTTAAGTTCTGTCTTGAATTTAATCTTTGCCGTCTTCTTGTCGCCTTCTTTTTCAAGAGCATTAATGGTATTCGTTTCAATTAAATCGTTATCCGTAACGGAACGGAGTTCATATATAACTCGTTTCACCTCGTTCTCTTTTTCATCAATTACGGCAGTAAAGCTTTGTTCGCCGTTTAATGGGGTAACCGATTCCCGTACGATGTTGGCATCCAGATTATTGCTGTAACCGTGCAGCAGATTGAGCGTATCCTTATCGGTACGCAGTGTAACAATCGGAAAGGTGGCTTCATGCATTTCCGTAGTTTTCTCTATGTTAAAGATTTCCTCTTTCATATCCCGTCCAAAATAATAAACGGAACCTATAAAGACACAAACTAATATAATAAATCGGTACAAATGTTTTAACATAACTTCACTTCCTTACTGCAAAGATAATGGATAATGCTCCGATAATAATTGATACAAAGCCGGCTCGGCTTTCAAAAAGCTGCTGCATGTCTTATAGGAAGCTAATTTATCAGGTGATATCACAATGTTATGGCCCGTATGTTCCTTATCCGGCAGGCGGCTGTTTCGATCATGCCTTTTTACGGCACGGATCAGAATGTTTTTCGGTGTATGTTCCATGTCAATAAATTCCAGAATCTGTGTTTTATATCCTACTGCCTCCAGTAATTCGGCTCTTAAGGCATCGGTAGCCAATGCAGCAAAACGTTCCTTTATTAAACCGTATCTGAGCATCGGTTCCAGTATCCCGCAATCTATCCGGGAATTCAGTTCATGCTGGCAGCAGGGTACCGATAAGATAACCTCTGTATCCCAAAGAATTGCTTTAAACAGCGCGTAGTCCGTGGCCGTATCACAGGCATGCAGTGTAACTACCATATCGGCCTTATCCGCTCCGTTATAGGAGGCAATATCCCCTTCCAGAAAATTAAGCCGTTCATATCCGTAGTACCTTGCCAGCCGGTTGCAATTATCTATAACTTCCTTCTTAAGATCCAGGCCTGTCACCTGAATCTTATAACCCATCAATTCGTTCAAATAGTAATACATGGCAAAGGTCAAATAGGACTTTCCGCAGCCAAAATCAATGATCGTAAGCATTTTATCTTTATCAAATACCGGCAGAACATCGGCAATAAATTCTAAAAAACGGTTGATCTGCCTGTACTTATCATATTTCGCCTTTACAACCTTGCCCTCTGCCGTCATTACTCCAAGATCAATCAAGAACGGGACAGGTTTGCCTTCCGGCAAGAGGTACGACTTTTCTCTGTTATGATTCATTCTGCCTTGGTCTGCGGCAGCATTCTTCGTTTGGGCATTCTCTGTCAGGCCGGTGCGCTTTGACTTTATTGTCACTTTGCCATTTTTACTTATCATAACCGTAATCTGCTTTCCCTGCGTCCTAATCTGGACCTGCCTCATTAAGCCGTCAAGCCAGGCAGGCAAGCGGTCGAGCAGTTCTTCCTTTGTGCAATTGATGTGAAATATCTGTTTGCCCCGATACTCAGCGGCCTGAAATACCGTCTTACCCTTCAGTGAAACAGGGCGGATCTTAACCTTTGAAATTTCCGACATGTTCCGGGAATTACTGATTACCATATCTATAAAATCCATATCCAGGCTTTCGCCGACCGTTTTTATAATATTTTGATCCATACTGTTTCAAGCCTTTCTGAAAACAAATTATTTACTTTTTCCATTTATGTATTTTAACATAAAATAAAAAATAATCCTACTCTTTTTCAAAATTCATGAATTCAATCGTGCTTAAAATATAGCATTGTGCACGTAATACTGAATATCGCATATATTGGTAAATAAAAAAATAAGTTGTTAATCTATGGAGGTTTTAATGAAATATTCTTTTCCTGAATATTCGCCTTATACGAATCAAAACCGTTCCGAACAAAGGAATCCGAATTATTATCCTCAAACCGCTCAGGCACTTGAACGACACGGTATTCCGGATTACTCCACAGTATCTCCTTTCGTCAATAATTCAGCAGGATATATACGTAAACCGTTAATAAATCCAATTACCTCAATGCCTCAAAATAATGCTGAAACATTTATGGAAGACCCTGATATGCAGACTCCGGGAACGTCACAACCTCCGACAAGCGTCCCGCCTGCATCCGGTATGCCTGCGCCCGGCACGCCCAGAATCACTGTTCCGCCGGCTACCGGTATACCCAGAACTACTGTGCCGCCGATTACCGGTACACCCGCGCCCAGTGCACCCAGAATCACTGTTCCGCCGGCAACCGGTACGCCTGCAACTCCAACCACACCAAGAACCACTATGCCCCCGACTACCGGCATGCCTGCAACTCCCTCTACTCCAAGAACCACTATGCCGCCGGCAACCGGCATGCCTGCAACTCCAGCCACACCAAGAACCACTATGCCCCCAACTACCGGCATGCCTGCAACTCCCACTACTCCAAGAACCACTATGCCGCCGACTACCGGCATGCCTGCAACCCCTGCTACACCTAGAACCACTATGCCCCCGACTACCGGCATGCCTGCAACCCCAGCTACTCCAAGAACCACTATGCCCCCGACTACCGGTATGCCTGCAACCCCTGCTACACCAAGAACCACTATGCCTCCGACTACGGGCATGCCTGCAACCCCTGCTACTCCAAGAACCACGTTTCCACCGACAACCGGTGTACCTGTAACTCCTGCCACACCCA